>DAOTGT010000337.1:0-2906 GCA_035447285.1 Candidatus Competibacter sp. | reverse complement strand
CCGCTGCCCGACACGCCGCAACCCAAACAGCCCGCGACCGATGCCGATCTAGCCGCCATCGTCGGCGATTACGCGCAATTCGAGGCTTTGCTGCGGATCGAAGCCTTACCCGACCGCAGCCTGAAGATTTCCATGTACAGCAACGGAGTCTGGACCGAAATCGCCAACGATTTGAAACGGCGCATCGACGGCAGCTTTTCCAGTGATGCCGCGCCGAACGTGGCGTATCGAACCATCGACGGGGAGGGGCGGCGCTATTTGGTTGCGCGTCGGCCCGTCGGCTTGGGCCATTATCTGGCGGAGATTCCCTTTGGGCAGCAGGTTCAACCGGCCGCCCCGTTGTCGACGGCTTGGCAAGCGCGCGTGGGTCAGCGCTGGCTGGTGGTCAACGAGGATGCGCAGTCCATCCCACTGGTTCAAGGAACGGCGCCACCCCGGTTTGCCCTGGATGTGGTCGACGGATTGCCCGGCTACCTGTTTGCCACAGCGATTCACACGGGCTCGCAAATCGTCGATCCGGCCGGCAGCGATACCCTGGCGCGGATGTTCCTGAAAATCCCCGTGAACTTCGGGCGCGATCTGAACGATGTAGTCATCGAGACCCGCGACGGCGAAGAATGGGTGCGTTACGGCAGCACGCTGTTCCGTCCACAGGCCAGCGTGCCGGTGCTTCCGGTCGGCGACAGCGCGGTCGCGATCGGCAGCGAAGGTTTCGCCGAGTGGCGCAAATTGTCGGTGGGAGGCACGGTGGCGATCGCCGGCGCCAGCGCGTGGAAGTTGTACGACGCCGATCTCAAGTTGCTGGCATCCGGCCTGGGCAACGGCAACATCAGTACCGCCCCGGCGGGCGCTTATCTGATGGTGTACGGCGCGTCGGACACGGCGATCACGGCGATCACCGTGACGCTGGCCGCCGCCGGCTGACCTCACTCAAGCTATTCCCATTCGTGGAAATCTCTTCCCCATGCCTACTGCATCCACTCCGTCCAAACCGCTGGAACTGGTCTGTCCCGCCGGTAATCTCCCTTCGCTGAAAACCGCTGTCGATCATGGGGCCGATTCGGTTTACATCGGCTTCCGCGACGATACCAACGCCCGCCATTTTCCCGGCCTGAATTTCGACGCCAAAACCGCCGTGCAGGGGGTGCAATACGCCCATGCCAAGGGTCGGCGGGTGTTCGTCGCGCTCAACACCTTCCCGCAACCATCCGGTTGGGAGCGTTGGCGGCGGGCGGTGGATCAAGCGGCGGACTTGAGGGTGGATGCGGTGATCGCCGCCGATATCAGCGTGCTGGACTACGCTCACCGCCGGCATCCCGATCTGCCGCTGCATCTGTCGGTGCAGGGCTCCGCCACCAACTACGAGGCGATTCGCTTCTATCACGAGCATTTTGGCATCCGCCGGGTGGTGCTGCCGCGCGTCCTGTCCTTACCGCAAGTTCACCATGTGCTCGAAAACAGCCCGGTGGATCTCGAAGTGTTCGGCTTCGGCGGGCTGTGCATCATGGTCGAAGGCCGCTGTCTGCTGTCGTCCTACGTGACCGGTGAATCGCCCAATATGTGCGGAGTTTGCTCGCCGGCTAAGGCGGTGCGCTGGGAAGAAACGCCGCGTGGTCTGGAAACCCGGCTGGGCGGCTTGCTGATCGACCGCCACGCACCGGGCGAGCCGGCTGGTTATCCGACCCTGTGCAAGGGCCGGTTCACGGTGGCGGATCAGACCTATTACGCCATCGAGGAACCGACCAGCCTCAATACGCTGGCATTGCTGCCGGAGTTGCAAGACATGGGTATCGCCGCGATCAAGATCGAGGGTCGCCAACGCAGTCCGGCCTACGTGACCCAGGTCACCAAGGTCTGGCGCGCGGCCATCGATGCTTGCCGACGCAATCCCGCCGCTTACGCGCCCAAACCGGAGTGGTTGCGAGAACTGGGCAAGGTATCCGAAGGTCACCAGACGACCTTGGGCGCTTATCATCGGACCTGGCAATAGGAGTCTTCGCCATGACGATTGAACCACGTATGCCGAAACTGGCGCTGGGACCGGTGCTGTACTACTGGCCCAAGGAAAAGCTGCTGGATTTCTACGAGCAGATCGCCGCGTCGCCGGTCGATATCGTGTATCTCGGCGAAACGATCTGCGCCAAGCGCCGCGCGCTGAATACTGAAGAATGGCTGGCGCTGGCCGAACGACTGAGCGCCGCCGGCAAGGAAGTGGTGTTGTCCACCATGGCGTTGCTGGAGGCAGAATCGGAACTGAAGGCCCTGCACCGTTTGTGCGAGAACGGTCGCTTCACCGTGGAAGCCAACGACATGGGCGCGGTGCGGTTACTGTCCGCGCGGGGCGCGTCGTTCGTGTCGGGTACCGGCATCAACGTCTATAACGACCGGACTCTGCGCTTTCTGGCCGGTTTGGGCGCCAAGCGCTGGGTGATGCCGGTGGAGCTATCGGCCGAGACGCTGGCGGTGATGCAGGCGGAGCGGCCGGCGGAAGTGGAGACCGAGGTATTCGTCTACGGCCGCTTGCCGCTGGCGTATTCGGCACGCTGCTTTACCGCCCGCCATCACGATTTACCCAAGGATGATTGTCGTTTCCGCTGTCTGGATTACCCGGAGGGCCTGACCGTGAGCACTCGCGAGGGGCAGGCGTTCCTGGCACTCAACGGCATTCAGACGCAGTCGGCGCAGACCTGCAACCTGTTGTTGGAACTGGAGGAGTTACGGGAACTGAAAGTGGATGTGCTTCGAGTCAGTCCGCAGGCTGAGGGGACCGAGGTGGTTATCGAAGCGTTCGCTGCCTGTTTGCGCGGGGACCGTGATCCGCTGGAGGCGGCGCGGACGCTGAATGCCGCATTGCCGTATGGCGCTTGCGACGGTTATTGGCAGGGGCAGGCAGGGCTGCGGCAGGT
>DAOTGT010000336.1:0-2939 GCA_035447285.1 Candidatus Competibacter sp. | reverse complement strand
AAGCGTAAGAAGTCACCCGCGCTCAAGGATTGGCTGAACGCGTTGCCCGGCGCCAGCACCACGCCCTCTTGCAAGCAGGACCGCGCGATGGTGGCGGCGTTGATGCCTTCCGGCAATCGGCACCAAAGGAACATGCCGGCCTGGGGAACCAGCCAGGGCTGGATGCCGATGGCCTTGAGCCGTGCAATGGTCTTCATCATGGCTTCGGCTAGTCGTAGCCGTACCTTCTCCATGTGTTTGCGGTAACCGCTGTCGGTCAACACCATCAACACGACTTCGGCGGCCAGTCGCCCGCCGCCGAAGGTGGTGGCAATCTTCAAGTCGGTCAGGCTTTCGATCCAGTCGCTTCGCGCCGCGATGTAGCCGCAACGCAGCGCGGCCGAGACGGTCTTGGAAAAGCTGCCAATGTGGATGACCCGCGAGAGGCCGTCGAAGGCCGCCAGTCTGGGAGCGGGGCTGACCTCGAAGTCGGCAAAAATGTCGTCCTCGACGATCACCAGACCCGCACTGTCGGCCCGCTTCAAGAGCTGGTGCGCGGTCACGGGCGACAGCGTCGCGCCCGTCGGGTTATGGATGCCGGAATTGGTGATGTAAAGCCGAGGCGAATGCGCCTGCAACGCCGCCTCGAACCGCTCCACATCCGACCCGTTCGGCGTATAGGGCACGCCCACAACCCGCACGCGATGCGCCTTGAGCAAGGCGTGGAAATTGAAGTAACAGGGGTCATCCACCAGCACGGTGTCGCCCGGCTCCAGCAGAAAGCGGCAAATCAGGTCGATCGCCTGCGTCCCCGATTCGGTGAGCATGATTTGTTCGGGAAGGGCCTTGATGCCGGCGCCCGCCAATCGCCGGGAGAGCAATTGACGCAACGCCGGGTGGCCCAGCGGCGTGGCGTACTCGGTCAGTTCCAGCGTGTCGGCCCGCGCGAGCGCACGCAGGGCCCGACGCATCCCCGTTTCATACAACCAGGCGGCGGGTAGCCAGCCACACCCCGGTTTGAGGACGGTGGCGTCCGTCTCCAGCGACTGGCGCGATACCCACAGCGGATCCACTGCCCTGTCGAGCTTGGGACCGATCCGTGTCAGCGTGAGCGGGGCGACGGGCCCGGCCACATAGAACCCCGACCCTGGGCGCGAAACCATGACCCCTTCGGCCGTCAGTCGCGCATAGGCTTCCACCACGGTTGAAACCGAAACCCGCATGGCCCGTGCCTGCGCGCGCACGGAAGGCAAGCGCGTCCCTGGCAGGTCAGTACGGGAGGCGATCCGCGATTGGATTTCCGTTATCACCGCTTGGATTCGGGTGCCGCTTCGCTCCATTTTTTTCTCAGCCGTACCGTATTGATAGGCATAACAGTTCTTTTTAATTGTATTGGACTGAACCTGGCTTGAACAGCCCGTCGATGCTCTACTGAAACCTGGCAACCAAGGAGTTCTCGATGGAAAAAACAACCAGCGGCTGGATCAACGGATTGATCGGGGTGACCTTCTTCGCGGGATCGCTGCCGGCGACCCGCGTGGCGGTGGCTGACTTTGATCCGGTGTTCCTGACCTGCGCGCGGGCGACCCTTGCAGCCCTGTTGAGTTTGACGCTGCTGATGCTGCTTCGACAAGCTCGGCCGAAGTCGGTGGATGTTCCCGCGCTCGCGGTCACCGCTCTCGGTGTGGTGGTCGGCTTTCCGCTCTTGACCGCGCTCGCGCTGCGACACGTCACGTCGGCCCATTCGATCGTTTTCGTGGGGCTGCTACCGCTGTGCACGGCAAGCTTTGCCGTACTTCGCGCTGGCGAACGTCCCCGACCGGCGTTCTGGCTGTTTTCGGTGGTGGGAGCCGCCTTCGTGGTCGGCTACGCGGCGATGGGCGGTATCGAGGCTTCCCTTCCAGGTGACTTGTCGATGCTGGCGGCCGTCATCGTGTGCGGCCTGGGATACGCGGAAGGTGCGCGCCTGTCCCGTACCCTGGGAGGATGGCAAGTCATCAGCTGGGCGCTGGTGCTGTCGCTGCCCCTCATGTTACCGATCGCGCTGTTGACCATGCCCGCGTCGTTCGATCACGTAGGCCCGCCAGCGTGGATCGGCCTTGCCTACGTCTCGTTGTTCAGCATGCTGCTCGGTTTCGTGTTCTGGTATCGCGGCTTGGCGCGGGGCGGCATCGCCGCAGTCGGGCAGCTTCAGTTACTCCAGCCCTTCATGGGGCTTGGTTTGGCCGCGCTGCTGCTCCACGAAAAGGTGAGCGGGACGATGCTGGTCGTGACGCTGGCTGCGGTGATCTGCGTTGCGGGGGCAAGGAAGTACGCCAATTGATTTCCTCCTCGACCTAAAGGCCGGAGATTCCTCTGGAGTCTCCAAATCTCACCGCATCACAGAGAAATGACGACCTCCTTTCGATATATTGATCCCTCGTCCCAGGCTTCTCGCATCGCCTCTTGCGCCACACGCTCAATTTGTCTCGCTTCCAGCGCCAGACGCGCTGCCATCCGCCGAACCAAGGTCGGAGTGATGCGTTCGGCTGGATGAGAAGGTTGGGGGCCTGAAGCGAAAGAGAACAGTTCTCTATCCAATCTGTTTTGATGCATCTCGGGCAGCTCCTGGGAAAATGATCAACGTTCCCTCAAGTAGAGCAACAGACATGCCAGACAAGAAAAATAAGCCCCGTGAAGAGGTTAACGAACGTCTCAGGATAGATGAAGGTCGCTTGAATGGGTCATGGTGTTCGGTCTAGCGGGCCAATCTGGCGATCAAAGGGAAGCGGATGATCCGAAATGACCGGCCGGATCGCGAGGACAGAGGATGAGTTACAGCGCATCCTTGAAGGTGAATTGGATAGATCACTTGCCTCATTGGATATCATTGGATACTGGGTCTTAAGGACAGAAAAATGGCCTGTGAATGAAGACCTCATCCCTCAAAATTACTTCACCACCGGTACGTCCGACCACCG
>DAOTGT010000335.1:0-2945 GCA_035447285.1 Candidatus Competibacter sp. | reverse complement strand
ATGCGCCGATCGGCGGCGTTGGCGAAAGTGACGTCGTGAGTGACGGCAATGACGGTGGTCCCCAGTTGGCGGGTCAGGTCGTGCAGGATTTGCCGGACGTTGGCCGAGGCGTGAGTATCCAGGTTGCCGGTGGGCTCGTCGGCCAGAATGATCAGCGGGTCGTTGGCCAACGCCCGGACAATCGCCACCCGCTGGCGCTGGCCACCAGAAAGTTGGTGCGGGTGCTTGCCCGCATGTTCCCGCAGACCGAACTGATTGAGCAGATCCTCGGCCCGCCGCCGGGCGGCGTTCTCGTCCAGCGCGCCGAGCCGACGCATCGGCAGCAGCACATTGTCCAGCACCGTGAATTCGGCCAGCAGGAAATGGAACTGGAACACGAAGCCAAGCTTGCGCAAGCGGGTCGCCGCCAGTTGGTCCTCGCCGTAACCGGAGGTGTCCTGTCCGTCCAGCAGAATCCGGCCCGAGGTCGGGGTATCGAGCAAGCCCAGCAGATACAGCAGAGACGATTTGCCGGATCCGGACGGTCCCATGATGACCAGGAATTCGCCGCGACCGACCTCCAGGTCGATATCCCGCACCAAGGTTACCGGTACCTCGCCGGCCAACACCCGCCCGAGCCGCTCGGCCGCCAGAATCGGGGTCACGCCAGACCTCGCAGGATTGCCACCGGCTGCACTCGCCCGGCCTTGCGCGCCGGCAGGTAGGCTGCCCCCACCGCCGAGACCAGCGCGAACCCCACCGCCAGCAGATACTGCTCCCAGCCCCAGTAGATCGGCAGATGCACCAGATCGCTGGCGCCGGGCGGCTTGATCTCGACCTGGGCCAGCAGCCACATCAGCCCCATGCCCAAAGTCACGCCGAACAGGCTGCCGAGCGCGCCGAGAATCACGCCTTCCGCCAGAAAGATCCGACGGATGTCGCGGGCGTGGAAGCCCATCGACTTGAGAATGGCGATGTCGTGGATTTTTTCCATGACGATGGTGGAAATGGTGTTGTAGATACCGAACGAGGCCACCACCAGAATCGCCGAGACCACGCTGTACATGATCAGGTTGCGCACCAGCAGCACACTCATCAGATCCTCGGCCGATTCCTGCCAGGACACCGCCTTGTAGCCGACCTGCCGTTCGATGACGGCGGCCACGTCGCGGGCGGCGTAGGGATCGTCGAGTTGGATGATGAAACGGTTGACCCGGTCGGCCCGGTCCAACAAGCCTTGTACCCGCTTGAGCAGGGCAAAAGTCTGATTCTCGTCATAGCTGGCATTGCCGGTGCGGAAGATACCGACCACTTTCAGGGTACGCACCTCCCCGCCCGGCGAGGCGGCGTTCACCACGCTGCCCATGCTCAGACCAAACTTCTTGGCCAGCCCTTCACCGATGACGATGCCGTTCGGGTTGGCGGCCAATGCCTCCAACGAGCCCTGGGTCAACTTTTCCTCAATGGTGGACACCCCCTTCATCTTCGCCGGGATGATGCCGTTGAGGGTGACGCCTTCGTTGCGTCCGGCGAAGGTCAGCACCACCGACCCCATCAGCACCGGCGCGGCGCGCAGGCCGGGCAGCGATTCGATGAAGACCAGCTTTTGCGCGTGGCCGCGAATGCCGCGCACCTCGGTCAGCGGTTTGACCCGCCGCACTTCGACCGCGCCGTCCGGCCACTGCTCGACAGCCGGTTGCCTCTGGGCCTTGCGGTATTCGTCGGAGACGGTGATGTGCGGGCTGTTGTCGATCAGCCGCTTGATGAAATCCCGCTCGGAACCGCGCATCAACGAGGACACCGCCAGAAAGAACGCCACCCCCAGCGCGATGCCGGTCAGCGAAACCAGGGTGGGCCGACGGCGGCTGATCAGTTGGGTGACGGCGATGGAGAGTTGCAGCGACACGGCTTATCCGGCGGCGGGCGCTTGATCGATGACGGTGGCGCGTACCCGGTGTCCCTCCTCCAGCCCAGCGGAGGGATGAATCACGATGCGGTCGGTCTCGGTCAGGCCGGACCGAATCTCCGTCTTCAACTCGCCGTGGATACCGGTTTCGACCGGCTGGCGCTGCAAGCGGCCGTCACGCACGACCCAAATTTGGCCATCGACCACGGCGGTCGCCGGCACCAGCAACGCGTTCTCTCGTCGATCCACTACGATATTGACTTCGGTGGTCATCCCAATCCGCAGCGATGTGTCGCCCTTGAAACCAATTCGCACTCGATAACTGCGGGTGACCGGGTTGCCCTTCGGGGTGATTTCCGTGACCTCTCCCTCCAGCACTTGGTCCGGCAAGGCCGGCGCGCGGATCAGCGTGCGCTGTCCGGGCCGCACCAGCAGAATGTCTTCCTCATCGACCTCGGCCTCGATCCGCAACGGCGCGCAGCAGGAGAAGTAGAAAATCGGTTGGTTGGCGGGAATCAACTGTCCGATCTCGCCATCGCGTTGCAGGATCTGACCATCGGCCGGCGCGGTCAGAGTCATGAAGCCACGCAAGGCGCGCGCGCGCGCTAGGCTTGCTTCCGCCACCTGCCACTCGGATCGCGCCTGGTCGCGCTCCAGCAGCGAGCCCAGCTTGCGCTCATAAAGTGTCTGGGCACGGTCGAATTGCGATTTCGCGAAGCGCGCCCTAGCCTCCAACTCATCGACCGAGCGCTGCAAGTCGGCGTCTTCGAGTCGGGCCAGCACCTGATCCTGGCGGACTCGGTCACCTTCGTCGGCCTTGAGTTCCACCAGACGGCCGGAATTGCGTGGAGCGATGGGCAGCATGACGGTCGGCTCCACGGTGCCGGTGGCGTAAACCGCCCGCACCGCCGGACCTCGGGTCGGTTGCCCGACCTCCACGGTGATCGGGCCAAACCATCGCCACGCCCAGAAACCGCCGGCCGCCAGCAAACCCAGCGCGATGAGCGTCCAAAGAAAGCCATGCTTTTTCATCCGCCCATCATACCGGCTCCAGCGGTGG
>DAOTGT010000334.1:0-2975 GCA_035447285.1 Candidatus Competibacter sp. | reverse complement strand
TTGGGGCTGGCCACCAGCGTCGGCGGTCCCACCTCGCACACCGCGATTCTGGCGCGCACCCTGGGTCTGCCGGCCATCGTCGCCGCCGGTCCGACCTTGATGACCGCGCCGGAAGGCGGCACGGCGGTCATCGACGGCGGCAGCGGTTGCCTTTATCTGGACATCAGCGAGGCCGACCGGCGTAGCGTCGCCGAGGTGATCACCCGGCAAAAAGCCGCCCGCGAAGCGCTGCGCGCGGTCCGTCACCAGCCGGCGACCACTACCGATGGCCACACCGTCGAAATCGCCGCCAACGTCGCCAATCCGAAACAGGCCACCGCCGCGCTCGACGCTGGCGCCGAAGGCATCGGTTTGATGCGCACCGAGTTCCTGTTCCTGGAACGCGACCACGCTCCTGACGAGGATGAGCAATACCAGGTCTATCGCGAGATGACCGAAGTGCTGGCTGGTCGCCGGCTGATCATCCGGGCGCTGGACATCGGCGGCGACAAACAGGTGCCCTATCTCAATCTGCCGCACGAGGAAAACCCGTTCCTTGGGGTGCGCGGTGCCCGCTTGCTGTTGCAGCGTCAGGATTTGCTCTACACCCAACTGCGGGCCTTGTACCGGGCCGCTCGACACGGACCGCTGTGGATCATGTTCCCGATGGTGACCCATGTCGGCGAGATCGAGGTGCTGCGCGAGCATTGCGAGCGCGCCCGCCGCCAGGTCGAAGGTCCCGAGGTCAAGCTTGGCATCATGGTCGAGATTCCGGCGGTGGCGGTGATGGCCGATCGCTTCGCTCCGCTGGTCGATTTCTTCTCCATCGGCACCAACGACCTGACCCAGTACACGCTGGCGGTCGATCGCCAACACCCGGAACTGGCCGCGCAAGCCGACAGCCTGCACCCGGCGGTGCTGGCGCTGATCGATGCCACGGTGCGCGGCGCGCAAGCCGCCAGCCGGAGCGCGCCCGAAGCCGGGGTCTGGGTCGGGGTCTGCGGCGGGCTGGCGGGCGATCCACTCGGTGCCCGCATCCTGACCGGTCTGGGTGTCGACGAGCTGAGCATGAGCGCCCAAGACATCGCCCCGGTGAAGGCCGCGCTACGCGGCGAGTCGCGGACAGCGATGGAAGATCTGGCCCAACGCGCCCTGAGCGCCCACACCGCCGACGAGGTCCGCGCCCTATGAACCCTCTGAACCCGTTTGCCGAATCCGCCCGCGTGGTCGCTGTCGCCCTCAATCCCGCGCTCGACCAGACCATCGAAGTCGCCGGCCTGCAACCCGGCGCCGTCAATCGCGCCCTGCGGATGCAGGTCGATGTCGGCGGCAAGGCGGTCAACGTCGCCTCCTGTCTGTCCGATTTCGGCGTGAACGCCGCAGTCGCCGGGCAACTGGGCCGCGACAACGCCGCGCTGTTCGAGGAGCTGTTCCAGCGCAAGAAAATCGCCAACCACTGCTGCTATCTCGATGGCCTGACCCGGGTCAACACCAAGTTGGTCGATACCGTCAGCGGCGAAACCACCGATCTCAACATGCCGGGACCGGAATTCGACCCGGCCGCCGCCGCCGATTTGCTTCAGCAGGTGCTGGAACGACTCGGCCGACTGGTCGAGCGGACCGCGTCATGGGTGGTATTGTCCGGCAGTCTGCCACCGGGGCTGCCGGCGAACATCTACGCCACCATTACCGCGCGGGTGCAAGCCGCTGGCGTGTCGGTGTTACTGGACACCAGCGGCACACCCCTCAAGGCCGCGCTGGCCGCCGGCCCGAAGATCGTCAAGCCGAACCGGCACGAACTGGCCGAACTGCTCGACCGGCCGCTCGATAGTTTGGCATCGGTGGTCACCGCCGGGCGGGAGTTGTTACACGCCTCGCCCGCCCCGGAGTGGGTCGTGGTTTCGCTGGGCGGCGATGGCGCGCTGTTCCTTACTCGCGAGCACGCCGTGCAGGCCCAATCGCTGCCGGTGGCGGTGACCAGCACCGTCGGCGCCGGCGACGCCATGGTAGCCGGCCTGGTGGCCGCCCGCTTGGAAGATCTCTCGCTGACCGAAACCGCGCAACTGGCGACCGCCTTCGCCGCCGCCAAGTTGACCCGGTTGGGACCGCATCTGCCGCGCCCGGCCGAAGTCCGCGCCCTGGCCGGACAGGTCGTCGTGTCCGCCATCGACTGACACCGTCCCCGAACCCGTATGAAAAATAGAAAATGAGGAGAATTCACATGGCTAAGATCGTTGCCGTCACCTCTTGCCCGACCGGCATTGCCCACACCATCATGGCGGCCGAGGGATTGGAGCAGGCCGCCAAACAACTGGGCCACGACATTCAGGTCGAAACCCAAGGTTCGGTCGGTACCCGCAATACCCTGACCGAAAGCGATATTGCCGCCGCCGACGTGGTGATCATCGCCGCCGATACCCGAGTGGACACCGCCCGCTTCATCGACAAACCGCTGTACGAAACCAGCACCGAACCGGCCATTCGCGACGGCGCCGGCGTGATCGAAGCGGCGTTGGCCAGCGTACCGGCCGCCGCCACGCCAGCGACCGCTCCCGCCGCCCCGTTGAAGATCGTCGCCATCACCTCCTGCCCGACCGGCATCGCCCACACCTTCATGGCCGCCGAAGGACTGGAACAAGGCGCGCAAAGTCAGGGCCACGCCATCAAGGTGGAGACCCAAGGTTCGGTCGGGGCGAAAAACACCCTGACCGCCGAGGACATCGCCGCCGCCGATCTAGTCATCATCGCCGCCGATACCCAGGTGGATAAAACCCGCTTCGCCGGCAAGCGCCTGCATGAAGCCAGCACCAAGGCGGCGATTCATGACGGGGCCGAACTGGTGCGCAAGGCGATCGCCGAAGCCAAGGTCGCGGGTGGCGCGGCGGGTGGCGAAAGCTACGACGATCAGGTCAAGCAGGCCAAGGTCCAGCAGGCCGCCGCTCGTACCGGCGTTTACAAGCACTTGATGACCGGCGTGTCCTACATGCTGCCTTTCG
>DAOTGT010000333.1:0-2987 GCA_035447285.1 Candidatus Competibacter sp. | reverse complement strand
GCCCAACTCATGCCACCTGCCTACCGCTCGACGAAAAATTACATCTTAACAATAACAATAAGTTGGGATTTGTGGGTAATCAGATGCGTTTAGAGGATATCCGGCACAAAAGATGCTTCAATCACAACATTTGGTAGGCTGTAAACAACACTCACTCTGTAGAGGACGTTATGGCCTACCAGGAAATTTCCGATGCTTTTTGGCGCCGAGTAGAACCCTTGTTGGAACCGTTCAAGCGGAGAAAGTCAGGGGGCAGCCCACCCGTGGAGTTCCGGCGTATCTTGAACGGTATTTTCTACCTTCTTAAGACGGGCTGTCAGTGGGAGCATCTCTCCCCTGCTACGGTTCCAAGAGTACGGTTCACGAGCACTTCCAGAAGTGGGTGCATGCCGGGGTATTTGCCGAAATTTTCCGTTTGGCAGTTGAAGCCCATCAAGAATGGCAGGGGATTGCATGGGAATGGCAAGCCATGGATGGGGCGTTAATGCAAGCCCCCGTGCGGGGTCAAGCCGTCTGCCTCGAAGATGAGGCCTTGGGGCGTAACCCCACTGATCGGGGACGCAGTGGGAGTAAAACCCATCTCCATGTCGATCAACAGGGGATACCGCTGAGCATCACCCTGACTGGTGCCAACGTGCACGATAGCCGATCAATCTCCCCGACCTTGGGGCCACGGCTGTCCTCACGCGGTCCGAACCGACACCCGATCAACTGCGGCACCGGGGCTTGGATAAGGGGTACGGCTCCCCTCGCGTCGAGAGCGAGGTAAAAGACCATGTCTACCTGGCCCACATTCGCCGCATCGGTGCGGAAAAACTCGCGGATGGGAAGAAAACCCATCCCGCTCGGCGCTGGGTGGTCGAACGGACCATCGCTTGGATAAAAGGCTTTCGGGCCATTCGGACTCGCTATTTTTGTAAGGCACAAAATGACTTGGCCATGATTCATCTGGCCTGCGCCCTGATGGTCTCCAGAAAGATGAAGATCATATGATGGGCAAATCTTGTGCCGAGTATCCTCTAAACAGCCCGATCTTCATACAACACCCAGGCACTGGGGTGTTTTTCCAAACCAATATGCGGATAGTAGCTGGAGGCATTGGGCGCGGCGAGCAGAATCAACTTGCACTTTGGTCCCAACAACGCCCTGGTTTGCCGGATCAATTCCCGACCGATACCCCGTCCTTGAAAATGGGCGTCGACCGCCAGATCGGAGAGATAGCAGCAATAGCTGAAATCGGTGACGGAACGCGCGACTCCCACCAGCCGCTCTCCCTCCCAAGCGGTTACGATCAGATCCGCGTTGGCAAGCATCGCCGCGATGCACTCGGAATCATCGACCGGCCGCCGTTCGGCCAGGGTCGAGCGCCGCAAGACATCGACGAACTCATCGGTTCGTAACGCGCGGGAAGTCGAATAGTCGATCATGATCCGTGGCTCCAATCCGGTGAGGATCACACCATGCAGCAACAGCCACAAAGCAAGTCGATTTTGACCGGCGAAACATGCCGCGCCACCTGGTCACGGCGCACATGCAGAACAACCAGCGTATACGGATTGAAAACCACCACATCCTTAACGCCTTGCGACAGATAAAACTGTGGCCCGATATCCAAGTCCTTGGCTTCGTATCCTTTGCTGATAACCTCGATCACCGCTTCCGGCACCAGTGTTATCGCCTCTTCCTGTTCGTCAGGCTCCCGACAAAAAATGGAAATATCGGGTCGTTTCAAAGAGCCGTCCGGGAAGGCGATATAAACATCAGCAGCATGGATGCATTCGCAGATTTCCCCAGTGTTATCAGTCCGCTCCAAACGTTTACCGATACTGGCGCGAATCCGATCCACTGCCTTTTGGTGCCGGTAAACCGGTTGTGGCTCCCAGATGGGCAGACCCGCCACGATTTCCAAGCGAATACCCAGTTCATCAGCCCGCAGAAATCTTTGTTCCATCGTGCTCTCTCACCCAACGCCGATACCAAAAATCATCGCCCTTGCCGGATCGAAATCAACGGCGACGATACCGGCCAAGACGCCGCTCCAGCCACCCGAACAGCCGCGCCAATCCGAAACACAGCAGAAAATACAGCGCCGCCACCGTCAGCCAGACCTCGAATACCCGCCCCGAAGACACGGCCAGTTCCGTACCGGTGAAGGTCAGTTCCTGAATGGAAATCAGCGAAATCAGCGACGAATCCTTGATCAGCGCGATGAACTGCCCGGCCAGCGCCGGGACCATCTTCTGCACCGCCTGCGGCAACACCACCTCGCCCATCACCTGACCGGCATGCAGCCCCAGCGCCCGCGCCGCTTCCCACTGCCCTTTGGGCACCGCTTCGATACCGGCCCGAACGATTTCAGTGACGTAGGCACCCTCGAACAGCGCCAGACAGATCAGCCCGGACAGGAAATTCGGCAACAACTCCACCGGCCCGAACAGCCAGGCCAGCACCCGCAAGGTCTCCGGCGTGGCTTCGGCAATCCGGTTCTCGATATCCAGCAACGGCAGCAACTGACCACTGATGAAAAAATAGAAGATAAAAATGAACACCAACGGCGGGATGTTGCGAATCAGTCCGACATAGGTCCAACCGAGCAACCGAAAAAACAGAACGTGGGTCACCCGGCACACACCCATCGCGCCACCGATCAGCGCCGCCAGCACCCCGCCCCACAACGCCAGTCGCACCGTCGCCAGAAAGCCCTGGCCCAGCAGGTTCAGCACCCAATCGCCCTGCTCGGCGTCATAGCGGATGAAATAGCCGGGAATCAGCCGCCAGTCCCAGTCGTAATGAAAATGACTTTGCGCCCGATACACCACGTAGCCGAGCAGGCCGAACACCACGGCCAGCACCAGCGCATCCAGCCAGCCGAAACGGAGTTTGGGTGGAGACACGATTCAACCGCGCCCAGCGCCATGCACCGGCAGGCGGTGTTCCAGCCAACTGACCAGCAGCGACAGGCTGACGGTCAGCGCCAGATACAGCGC
>DAOTGT010000332.1:0-2998 GCA_035447285.1 Candidatus Competibacter sp. | reverse complement strand
CGTTCAACACTTCCCGCAGGTGGCCGATCACGGCGGCGTGGTTGGTGACGCTGGCTGGCAAGCGGTAGTGGTAGGTGAGCTTCAGGGCCATCAGCCATTCCTCCCCAAATCGCGCAAAACGTAGTGCAGGATGCCACCGTGGCGGTAGTAGTCCAGCTCGTCAAGAGTGTCGATGCGGCAAAGCACGACTACGGTTTCCGTCCGGCCATCGGCCCGGCGCACGGTCAGATTCAGCCGAGCGCGGGGTTGCAAGCCCGTCGCCACCCCATCCAGGTCGAAATGTTCCGTCCCGTCCAGGTCCAGGGTTTTACGGGTGATCCCGTCCAGAAACTGGACCGGCAGTACCCCCATGCCGATCAGGTTGGAGCGATGGATACGCTCGAAGCTCTCGGCGACCACGGCGCGCATGCCAAGCAGCCGGGTGCCCTTGGCCGCCCAGTCGCGGGAGGAACCGGTGCCGTACTCCTGTCCGGCCACGATCACCAGCGGCGTACCCTCCGCCTGGTAACGCATGGCGGCGTCGTAAATGCTGAGCCGTTCGCCGCTGGGGACATGAAGGGTCAGACCACCCTCCGTGCCCGGCACCATTTCGTTGCGGATGCGGATGTTGGCAAAGGTGCCGCGCATCATGACTTCATGATTACCGCGCCGCGCGCCATAGGAGTTGAAATCAACCGGCCGCACCCCGTGTTCGATCAGATAACGTCCGGCCGGCGAGTCCGGTTTGATAGAACCGGCCGGCGAGATGTGATCGGTGGTCACTGAATCGCCCAGCAGCGCTAGGCAGCGGGCGTCCCGAATATCGTCGATCGTTTCCGGTTCGGCCCGCATCCCGGCGAAGAAGGGCGGGTTTTGGACATAGGTCGAGTCCGCCTCCCAGCGGTAGGTCTGACCGGTCGCCACCGTGATGCGCCGCCATTCCTCCGGCCCCTCGAACACATTGGCGTAGCGGGAGCGGAACATCTCCGGCGTCAGGCAATCTCCCTCGGTTTGGCGGATGTCCGCGCTGGAGGGCCAGATATCCTTGAGATACACGTCTTGGCCATTCGAGTCCCGGCCGATGGGATCCTGATAAAGATCCAGCTTGAGCGAGCCGGCCAGCGCGTAGGCCACCACCAGCGGGGGGGAGGCCAGGTAGTTGGCCTTGACGTGCGGGTTGATGCGGCCCTCGAAATTGCGGTTGCCGGAAAGCACGCCGCACACACTCAGGTCGCCGGCCTCGACCGCCGCGGCGATGGGTTCCGGTAGCGGTCCGGAGTTGCCGATGCAGGTGGTGCAGCCGTAGCCGACCAGATCGAAGCCGAGCGCGTCGAGCGCCGCTTGCAGCCCGGCCTTGTCCAGATAATCGGTGACCACCTGGGAACCTGGGGCGAGCGAGGTTTTCACCCACGGCTTGACCTTCAGTCCTCGCGCCGCCGCGTTGCGCGCCAGCAGTCCGGCGGCCAGCATGACCGAGGGGTTGGAGGTGTTGGTGCAACTGGTGATGGCGGCGATCACCACGTGCCCGTCTTCCAGCGCGTAGGTGGTTCCGGCCACCGGAACCGCCTGGGGCGACCGGCCGGTTTCCGCCAGATAGTCGGCGAAGCGGGTGGCGGCGGCGGATAACGCGATTCGGTCCTGCGGGCGACGGGGGCCAGCCAAGGAAGGCTCGACGGTACCGAGATCCAGTTCCAGGCTGGCGGTGAACAGCGGCTCCGATTGGCCGGATTCGCGCCACAGACCCTGAGCCTTGGCATAGGCTTCGACCAGACGGACCTGATGCGGGTCACGCCCGGAAAATGCCAAGTAGCGCAGGGTTTCTCCATCGATGGGAAAGAAACCGCAAGTCGCACCGTACTCCGGCGCCATGTTGCCGATGGTGGCGCGGTCGGCCAGCGACAGGTGATCGAGGCCGGGGCCGTAAAACTCCACGAACTTGCCGACCACGCCCTGCTTGCGCAGCATCTGGGTCACGGTCAGCACCAGATCGGTCGCGGTCGCGCCCTCGCGCAACTGGCCACTCAGCCGGAAGCCCACCACTTCGGGGATCAGCATCGACACCGGCTGGCCCAGCATGGCGGCCTCGGCCTCGATTCCGCCCACGCCCCAGCCCAGCACGGCCAGGCCGTTGATCATGGTGGTGTGGCTATCGGTGCCCACCAGCGTATCGGGGTAGGCCAGCGGTCGGCCCGTGGTGTCTTCGTCCTCGACCCAGACGGTTTTGGCCAGATACTCCAGGTTGACCTGGTGGCAGATGCCGGTGCCCGGCGGCACGACCCGGAAGTTGGCGAAAGCCTGCTGGCCCCAGCACAGGAAGGCATAGCGTTCGCCGTTGCGCTCGAATTCCCGGCGGACGTTGGCCTGGAAGGCGCGCGGCGTGCCGAATTCGTCGACCATGACCGAGTGATCGATGACCAGATCCACGGCGGTCAGGGGATTGATCCGGCGCGGGTCGTCGCCCAGCGCCGTCATGGCCTCGCGCATGGCGGCCAGATCGACGATGGCGGGCACGCCGGTGAAATCCTGCATCAAAACACGGGCGGGGCGGAAGGCGATTTCCTGATCGGACCCGCGCCGCTCCAGCCAAGCCCGGACCGCCTCGATGTCGGCCACCGTCACCGACTGGCCGTCCTCGAAGCGCAACAGGTTTTCCAGCAGCACCTTGAGCGAAAACGGCAGGCGGGAGAGGTCGCCGATTCGGCGAGCGGCTTCCTCCAGACTGAAATAGTCGTAGACCTTACCATCGATGGTCAGGGTTTGACGGGTGCGAAGCGTATCTTGGCCGACGCGGCTCATGCGGCGATCCTCCATGGGTGAAAGAGGTTGGAAAAATAAGCGTTCACCCCCTCCATCCATCCCCTTCCCTCGGAGGGGATGGGGAGCCGAACAACCCATTATTTCGTAAGACTCCCTCCCCCTTGTCGGGGAGGGCTGGGACGGAGGTTTGAATGGTTACTGGAAAATATAGACAACGCCAACGCGGGAACCCAGCGCCCCACCGATCCAGACCGCCGCTTTC
>DAOTGT010000331.1:0-3006 GCA_035447285.1 Candidatus Competibacter sp. | reverse complement strand
AATCCGGCCAGTTACGCCGCCGGCCACATCCCCGGCGCGATCCATCTCGACTATGCCGATCTGATCCGGGTCGAACCGCCGGCGATGGGCCTGCTGCCGGACGAAGCGTGGCTGGGCGAAGTATGTTCACGGCTCGGCCTGACCCCGGAACGACATGTGGTCGCCTACGACGACGAAGGCAACGGCCGCGCCGGGCGCTTGTTGTGGACGCTGGCGGTGCTCGGCCACGAGTCGGTTTCGCTGCTGAACGGCGGCCGCCGTGCCTGGGATGCCAGCGGCGGACCGCTGGAGGCGCGGGTCCGTCACCCGTCGCGCGGCGCTTATTCAGCCCGTTTCGCCAACCCGGCGGCGGTAGCCGACAAGGCCTACATCCTGGAGCGGCTCGGACACGCCGACCTGGCCCTGCTCGATACCCGCACCCCGACCGAATTCGCCGGCCTGGACCAACGCGCCGCTCGCGGCGGCCATATCCCCGGCGCGGTCAACCTGAACTGGATCGATGCCATGGATCCGCAACGGCAATTGCGCCTGCTACCCGATTCGACGCTGCGGGAATTGCTGGCGACGCGCGGCGTCACGCCCGACAAGGAGGTGATCGTCTACTGTCAGACTCACCACCGTTCGGCGCATACCTACTGGGTATTGCGCCATCTGGGCTATCCGCGAGTGCGCGGCTATCCCGGCGCCTGGTCGGAATGGGGTAACGATCCCAGCCTGCCGGTCGAGCGCTGAGGCATGGCGCCACGGCGGGGATGGCGCGGCCGGAACAATCGTCAGGGATTGCCGGCCGTCGGCGGGAACAAGCGTTCACGGTAGAAACGCAGTTCCTCGATGGAGTCGTGAATGTCTTGCAGCGCCAAATGGGTCGAGCTCTTGTTGAAGCCCTTGATCCGCTCGGGATACCAGCGGCGGGCCAACTCCTTGAGCGTGCTGACGTCCAGGTTGCGGTAGTGGAAATAGCCTTCCAAATCCGGCATGCAGCGCGCCAGAAAGCGTCGGTCCTGACAGATACTGTTACCGCACATCGGCGATTTGCCTGGAGGGACGTACTGACTGAGAAAAGCCAGGGTGCGCGTTTCGGCCTCGCGCTCGTCCAAGCCGCTGGCGCGCACCCGAGCCGCCAGGCCGGACCCGCCGTGCTGCTTCCGGTTCCAGTCGTCCATCGCCGCCAGTGTCGCGTCGCTCTGGTGGATGGCCAGCACCGGCCCCTCGGCGAGCACGTTCAGTTGGCTGTCGGTAACGACGGTCGCGATTTCGATGATGCGGTCGGTCTGGGTGTCCAGGCCGGTCATTTCCAGGTCGATCCAGATCAAGTTGTCGGGGGACATGGTGTCTTTGGGATATGAGGGGAAGGAAGGGAATGGTCAGTTTAACCGGATTCCGGCGGCGGTTCGACGCCAACCGACCCACAGCGGGGCGTCATGAGCAACCGGCGACTGACCCAGCGCCAGCGGGCACGCATCCAGCGCCAGCAGGATCACCGCCGCGAGCGCGCCGCCGGGCCACCGCCGCCGGCGGACGAGATCGGGCTCGGCCCGGAACGGACCGGCTTGGTGATCGCCAATCATGGCGCGGCCCTGATCGTCGAGGATGACGAAGGCGGCTTGCACCGTTGTGCGGTGCGACAAAACCTGGGCCGGCTGGCCTGCGGCGACCGGGTGGTTTGGCAGCCGTCCGGCGCGGAAGAAGGAGTAGGAGTGGTGGTGGCGCTGATCGAGCGGCGATCGCTGCTGACCCGCCCCGATTACCGAGGCCAACCGCGGCCGGTGGCCGCCAACCTCGACGAAGTGGCGGTGGTACTGGCCCCAGAGCCGGAACCCAGCGAGTATTTGCTCGATCGCTATCTGGTGGCGATCGCCGCGATCGGCGTCCAAGGACTGCTGGTGCTGAACAAAGTGGATCTGCTGGATACGGCGGCGCGAGCGGCGTTATTGGAACGGCTGGAACCCTACCGGCGAATCGGTTACCCGCTGCTGCTGGCCAGCAACCGCGCCGCGCGGGGGCTGGACGAATTGCGCGCCTGGCTGGGCGGGCGCGTCAGTCTGCTGGTCGGTCAGTCGGGGGTAGGCAAGTCGTCGCTGGTCCAGGCGCTGCTACCGGAACGCGAGATCCGCATCCAGGCCATCTCCCAGGCCACCGGCCATGGTGCCCACACCACAACCACCAGCACGCTCTATCACCTGCCGGGCGGCGGCGATCTGATCGATACGCCGGGTGTGCGCAGTTTCGAATTGGGCGAAATCATTCCGGATGCGCTGGACCGAGGCTTCCCGGAACTGACGCCGCATCTCGGTCGCTGCCGGTTTTCCGACTGCCGGCATCAGGGGGAGCCCGGCTGCGCGCTGGAGGCGGCGCTGGCGCGCGGCGAGATCGTCCCGCGCCGACTGGACAGCTATCTGAGACTACGGGCGGAGTTGACGGCGACCCGAGCGGGACGGCCAGGCTCGTGAGCACGATCCTCGGCTTCACGGCGGCCGGTTTGCTGCTGGGTCTGAGCGGTGGGCTGGCACCGGGGCCGCTACTGGCACTGGTGGCCAGCGAGACCTTGCGCCATGGCGTCCGCGCCGGGGTGGCGGTGGCACTGGCGCCACTGCTGACCGATCCACCGATCGTGTTGGCCGCCCTGCTGGCGCTGCGACCGCTGACCGGCCAGGATCTGCCGCTGGCGCTGTTGCATCTGGGCGGCGGACTGTATCTGGCCTGGCTGAGTCTGGAAAGCCTGCGATTTCGCGGCGCGGCGTTGCCGCCGGTCGCGCCGGGCAACGCGCTGCGGCGCGGCGTGATCGCCAATGTCCTCAATCCCAACCCTTATCTGTTCTGGCTGGCGGTGGGCGCACCCACCGTGCTGGCGGCGTGGCGGCGGGAACCGCTCGCAGCCGCCGCTTTCATAGCCGCGTTTTACCTGCCACTGGTCGGCGCCAAGGCGGCGCTGGCGCTGCTGCTGAATCGCTTGCGCCACGCGCTGCGTAGCCGAGGCTATGTTGTGCTGATGCGCGGTTTGGGCGG
>DAOTGT010000330.1:0-3017 GCA_035447285.1 Candidatus Competibacter sp. | reverse complement strand
AACGCCTCCGGCTTCTCGATCTTGGCGATGATCGGCAGCTTGCGGCCATGCACGGTCAGCATCAGATCGATCAGCTCCTTGACATCGGCCGCCTCGCGCACGAAGGACAGCGCCACGTAATCCAGGCCGTGGTCGTAGGCGAACTGCAAATCGCGTCGATCCTTTTCCGTGATCGCGGAAATCTTCAGCTTGATGTTGGGCAGATTGACGCCCTTGCGCGGCTTGAGGCGACCGCCGTTGATCACGTGGGTGAAAATCTCGTGCCCCTCGATCCGTTCGACCACGAACTCGAACAAGCCGTCGTCGATCAGAATCCGATCATCGGCGCTGACCTCCTCGTGCAGGCTGCGGTGATCGATGGCCACCTTCTTGACGCCGTCGTGCACACCGCCGATCAGCTCATCGGTGCTCAGCACCAGCGTCTCCCCGGCGCCCACTTCGAGGAATTCTCCGTCCAGTTGACCGAGACGAATCTTGGGACCTTGCAGATCCTGAAAGATGGCGACGTGCCGGTTCAGTTTGCGCGCCGCTTCCCGCACCTGCCGCACCGCCATTTCGTGATCTTCCAGCGAACCATGCGAAAAGTTCAGCCGAATCACATCCGCGCCTTCCCGCAGCAGTTGCTCGATCGTTTCCGGATCGCGGGAATTCGGTCCCAGCGTCGCCACAATCTTGGTGAATTTCATGATCTTCGACATACTCGCCGCGCCCCTTGCTGAAAGAGTGGATAAAAACAAAAACAATCAACTGGTTATTTTTCTGGTCGGGTTCGCGAAGTGTAAAGGAGGCCACCGGCCGCTCAAAGCGGTTTGCGCGGCTAACCAGCCGTTTCGGGGTATAGGCGGCAAGTTGCGTCCGGCGGTCTACACTCACTCCATCCCTATGGAACCCACATGAGGTTAAGCAATGGTTGAGGTCTTCACTCGTATCCTGCGCATCGAACTGCCCGACTCGCTGCAATGCGATGAATCCGGGAAGAATCCGGCGTTTTCCATCGCTTTCGTCGCCGATGGTCCGGTCCCCTTCCCGCAGATTATTCTGCATACGCCCGAGGGACAACGTCTGATCGCGGGCAAGGCGCTGGAAGAAACGGTGATCGAAGGCGATTACCAGTATGCCGCCAGTATCCCCGCCGGCTGGCTCTGGCCCAACACCTTCACCGTGCAGGCGGAAGGTTGTCGCAAGGCCGACATCCAGCAGGCCGGCGGCGGCGATTGGATCAAGGAGTTTCGCCAGTTGCGGATCGCGCCGAACGCCAAGGCCAAGCCGGTCGTCCGGGTGGCAACCGGACCGGGCGATGCGCCGGTCAAGCTGTACTTCGGCATTCACAAGCACATGCATCAGCCCTACTACAACGCCACCGACCGCATGTACTGGGACGGCGAAAAGGACTCGATCTTCGGGGCGCGCGGCGGTCCCTACACCCATTTCATTCCGAACGCCGTGCGCCAGTACGTCGGCGGCGGGCTGCCTCACGCCGGATTGTCCACCAGTTGGAGCGGCTCGCTGATCGAGCAATTGGACCGCTGCGCCGCCGATGGCCTGTGCGGCGGGCGATTCGGCGGCTGGAACAACGAACTGCGCGCCGTGGCCCAGGAACAGACCGAGCTGGGTCACCCGCGCGTGGATTTCTCGGCATTCGGCTTCTTTCATCCGCTGATGGCGCTGACACCGGCCCGCAATATCGTCAAGCAGGTCGAATGGCACCGCAAAATTATCCGTTCCGCGTTCGGCATCGAAGCGTCCAGCGTGATGTTTCCGCCGGAAACCGCTTTCCATGTGCGGATGATTCCGGCACTGAACCAGGCTGGCATCAGAGCGGTGATTTACGATTCCATCCACCGTTTCCGGGCCTGCCGGGACTATCCCTACGCCGGGATCAACGAAGGCATGTTGCCGCCCAACCCCGCCGAGCAGGTCAATCCGCCGGTCAACGACTGGCTGCAATTACGAAACATCTGGGCGGGATCGAAAATTTCCCCGAGCCTGCTCAAGCCGGAGTATGTGCAATACGAAGACCCGGAAGGTCAGGTTCACAAGATCATCGCGGTGCCGGCCGAGCGCTATATCGGCAACGAGGATGCCCGCGGCGGTTTTGGGGCGTTGCAATACCCCGACGTGCTCGGGCAGGTCTACAACCAGATCGTCGAGACCGGCGCCTTCGATCCGAAACATCCGCCGTTTTTCCTGCTGCACTCCGACGGCGACAATCACGGCGGCGGCGCCGACAGCTATTACAACCACAACACCGGAGAAATGGTGCGGTGGTTACAGGGCGATCCGCGTTTCGAGCTGACCACGACGCACGATTATCTCGACCGTTTCCCGCCCGATCCGGCTCAGGCGGTGCATATCGAACCGGGTTCCTGGGCCGGTGCCGACAACGGCGATCCGCAATTCATGAAGTGGTTCAGCCGCTACGACCAGCCCTATTCGCCCGACCTGAATTCCTGGGCGGTGCTGACCGCGTTCCAGAACGTGGTACATGCGCTGGAGGACGCCGTTCCCGGCAAGCCGTGGCTGGATGACATCAGCCGGCTGATGCTGACCGCCGAGACCAGTTGTTATTGGTACTGGACCGGGCAACACATTTGGGATCAGCAGGTCACCAACGCCGCCAACATGGGATACGGCATGGTCAAAAGTGAGGTGGATGCGCTGCTATCCGCCGGTAAGGACCGCACCGGCCCCACCATCTTCGCGCCGTGGGTCACCCCGGAAAATCCGGGCGGCAAGCGCTGGGGGCAGGGTTGCCTGCTGGACGCGCCGCGCGAGGGGACGGTGCATACCTTTGTCCACGACATCGCCGGTCTGAAACGGGTGACGCTGGTACTGCGCGCCGCCACGGGCGAAACCCGCCTGGCAATGACCGACAACGGCCCGTATCCGTCGCAGACCGGCGCGGTCATCGTCGCCAATTACTACACCGCTAAGTTGCCGGTCGGTGCCGGCGACGTGCGCTATTACATCGAAGCCGAGGACGGCAAGGGCAACGTCTCGCGCGGGGCGCTGGAGCG
>DAOTGT010000329.1:0-3019 GCA_035447285.1 Candidatus Competibacter sp. | reverse complement strand
CGGTTAAGGGCAGCCTTAATTTTTTCGGTCATTACTTTTGCCCGATCAATGGCTTCCCGGAACCGAGCAATCAAAGCGTCGCTCACGATAAAACCCAAGCTGGCGCTGGAGTTACGGCGCATCCCTGCGGTGGGGTGATATTGGGCAAAGCATGCGACATGTACGGTCGGGTACAGGGTTATCAAGGGCTTTATGTGGTCGATGCCGCGCTCATACCGGGATGTACCGCAGCCACGAATCCCGCCTTAACCATTGCGGCCATTGCTGAGCGTTGCATGGAACAAATCGTGGCCAAGGATTTCGGCTGAATTGGAATTGTTTTCGTATCCACTATCGAGGAAGGTGATCATGGCTAAAGATCCGGTCCGAGGTATTCTCGGCGAGCCCGTCAAAGGCAAGATCGGAGTATTGATCGAAGATCACTTCGATCAGACCGAATTTCGCAAATTCAATACCTTTTTCCCCGAGCGGGGTTATCAGGTTATCTATCTCTCTCATTTGTGGGGCAATCCCGAATTGACGTTCGGCTCGAATCCCGACGAAGGCTATGTGGAAGAACATGTCATCGTCAGTACCGAACTCAACGATGTGCAACCAGCCGATTTCAAAGGCATCATTCTGATCGGCGCCTATGCCACCGATCGCCTGCGTTACGAGACCAATCCCCGCAAGGGCCAACCCAACATGTCGCCAGCCGTGGTATTTCTGCGCAAGGCGGTCGCCACGCCAAATCTGAAGATAGGCACCATTTGTCACAGTTTGTGGCTATTCTGCGCGGATTCCTTACTGCTCAAAGACCGCAAGGTAACCTGTGCCCATAATATCATTTGCGACGTGGCAAACGCCGGAGGCGAGGTGATTTTCGACGGTGACCAAACGGCCGATCTGGTGCTCGACGGTAATCTGATTTCCGGCAAGCATCCGGCCGTCACCGATCGCTTCATGGAAGTTTTCCTGACCGAAATTGAAAAAGCTGCCTAACGCCAGGCGTTGATTCAACGAATATCACAGCCCCTAAGATATCGTAACCCCCATGCTGGAGAGCCCGCTATATGAATAAAATCGATTTCACCTTCTCGGACCTAATCGCCGGCTATATCACGAGCTACGACCAAGCTAGCGACAGTTTCGGCTTGAAAACTTCGGATGGCCGCGAATACACGGTGCATATCGCCGTCAATTGTTATGCAGAACTGGTCCGTAATCTTGGCGAAGCGTTCCACGATGCCAGCGGATCCATGCGGGAGATGCTGACGCCCGGCAGGTTCCTGTTCGCCTACGGTATCTTCTATCCAGATGGCACCGACGGTGATTGTCGGTTCGACGTCAAACACATCGTTTTTCTAGGCCGGACCGAAAATGAATATCTTTTCGAAAAACAAAATTGGTGGATTCAACAGATTCGTCAACTGGCCGATTTCTATCTCAATGCGGAGTTCGGCGATGGAGAAATCGATTATTCCGCGTATCGCACCAATCTGGCACTGACCGGCGAGAAATTACGGAGTGGCCGGCAGGAAACCGACACCATTTCCCGGCTGGTATACGGTTTTTCCTCGGCGTTCTTGCTGACCGGAGATGAACGCTATCTGGAAGCCGCGCAAAAAGGCACCAAATATCTACGTGACCATTTCCGTTTCAAGGACAATAGCGAGAATATCTGCTATTGGTATCACGCCGTCGATCTCAATGACGACGGTACTGAGCAGAAGGTTTTCGCCTCCGAGTTCGGTGACGACTACCACGCCCTCCCCTGCTATGAGCAAATCTACGCCTTGGCCGGACCCACGCAGACTTATCGGGCGACCGGCGACCGGTTGATCATGGATGACATTAAATCCACCATCAATTTATTCAACCGCTTCTACAAGGATAAAAGTGAAAAAGGCGGTTATTACTCGCACATCGATCCCATTACCCTAAGCCCCCACAGCGAAACACTGGGACACAACCGGGCGCGAAAGAACTGGAATTCGGTCGGCGATCATGCGCCCGCTTATTTGATCAATTTGTGGCTGGCGACCGAAGCGCCGGAATACGCGGATTTCCTGGAATACACCTTCGATACCATTGCCCAGCGCTTTCCCGATTATGAGGAAAGTGATTTCGTACAGGAAAAGTTCCACGACGACTGGTCCAAGGATCAGACCTGGGGTTGGCAGCAGAACCGGGCGGTGGTCGGCCATAATCTCAAGATCGCCTGGAATCTGATGCGCATGCACAGTTTGAAAAGCAAGGACGAGTACGTCGCCCTGGCCACCAAGATAGCGAAGCTCATGCCCAAGGCGGGTGGTGATCCACAGCGCGGCGGCTGGTACGACGTGGTCGAGCGCATCCTGGGTCCGGGTGAGAAATTCCACCGCTTCGCCTGGCACGACCGCAAGGCTTGGTGGCAACAGGAACAGGGCATCCTGGCCTATCTCATTTTGCATGGCGTACTCAAGGAACCTGAGCATCTGCGCATCGCTCGCGAGTCCTCGGCATTCTACAACGCTTGGTTTTTGGATACCGACAGCGGTGGGGTCTATTTCAACGTGCTGGCCAACGGCCAACCTTATGCATTGGGCACCGAGCGCGGCAAGGGCAGCCATTCGATGGCCGGCTATCATTCCTTCGAACTGGCCTATCTGTCAGCAGTGTATACCAATCTGCTGATCACCCAAGAGCCCATGGATTTCTATTTCAAACCCATACCCGGTGGGTTCACGGACAACGTGTTGCGGGTGCAACCGGATATTCTGCCCAAGGGCAGTATCCGCATCAGCGAAGTGTGGATCAATGGCCATGGTTACGATGATTTCGACGCCGATGCGCTGACGGTGAAACTGCCCGAAGAGCATGGCGAAATCACCGTGCGCGTGCGTATCGCACCGACCGCCGTAAAGTTCACCGCCGATCTGCTCGAAGTGACCGGCGGCATGGCCAAAATCACCCTGCGAGGCACACTCGGGCCGCGTGGCCTTAAATATCTGGAAGAACAGGTCGAAGCGGCGCGGGCGCAAGATGCTGTCGCTATTGT
>DAOTGT010000328.1:0-3043 GCA_035447285.1 Candidatus Competibacter sp. | reverse complement strand
TCCAAGTCGGCCGAAGGATTGATGATTCGAGGACCGAAAAAAGTCTCTTGGCGCATCGGCTTGGCGCCGAGACCAATGGTGTAGATGCGTAAACCCTCGGCGGCCGCCAGTTTGGCGGCTTGGCGGGGCTCGACCTCACCAGCGTTGCTCACTCCATCAGTCAATAGAATCAGCACTCGATCCCGAGCGTCGGCGGCTCGCAAGCGTTTCAGCGCCAACCCGATCGCATCGCCGATGGCGGTCCTTTCTCCTGCCAACTTGACCACCGCCTCGTTCAACAAGGTGGCCACGGTATCGCGGTCGAAGGTCAACGGGGTTTGCAAGTACGCTTGCGAGCCGAACAGAATTAAGCCTAGCCGATCGCCCACGCGCCGCTCGATGAAAGTGCTGGCGGCCGCCTTGACCACTTGCAGGCGATTGGCGGGGTGTCCGTCCAGGATGAAATCTTCCAACTCCATGCTGCCTGAAAGGTCGACTGCCAGCATCAAATCGCGCCCGCTGACCGGCAAGGCGACCGGTTCACCGAGCCATTGCGGTTGGGTGGCCGCCAGCACCAGTAGCAACCATGCCAGCCACGGCGCCGATTTCAGCCAACGGCGTTGTAAGGAGTTTCGTTGGCTGTGTCCGTCGCCAAGCGCCAAGACGTCCTCAAGAAACGGAACGCGCAATGCCGGACCTTCACTGGCGGGAGCGGGCGGCAACCAACGCATCGCCAACCAGGGTAGGGGTAGGGCTAGTAACGCCCAGGGCCATTCCAGATGAATCATGAGACGGGCGCTCCTGGTTTACCGACGCGCTTGATCCAAGTTTCGGCCACATTCAGTAGCGCCTCGATCTCGAACGCTTCGGTAGACCGATAGGGGGCTCGGATCAACGCGCGTCCGGGTCCCGCGCTGAACTGGGTATTGCCACAAGTTCGATCCAGAAATTGCAGCCAGGCGTCACCAACCAGACCGGCTACCTGGCTTCTGGGAAAGTGAGTCAGTGCCAAACGGCGCAACAATGTGGAAATCCCCGCTGCAATAGCGGCTCCATCGCCATCTCGTTGGAAATCGGCTCGAAGCCGCGTCAGTTCGGCGAGCGCCACCCGTCGGGGCGTCTGACGCCGCCGATAGCGCCACAACCACAGCAACCCAGAAACGACGACCAACGACAGCGCGGCCAACAGCCACCAACCCGGCGCGGGCGGCCACCAGGAAACTGGTTCGGGGAGATGGATATCCCGCAAGTCCGCTAAAGGATTGGTCGCGGGCATGGAACTACGGACGAGTGGTGCGGGCGCCGGGACGCCGATGATGGACGATCAAGCCACGACGCAACGTTTCGGGCACCGGTTGGTTGGTCGCCAATGTTAGGAAATGGCTCCCGTGACGATGGCACAAGGCGCGAACCGCATCGCGATGGGATGCGAATCGATTGCGATAAGCGTCGGCCACTATTGGATCGCCGGTGTCCAGAACGGCAAAGCGCTGACCGTCGCTCAAAGGATAACGATCGGCAGGTGGCGCGGCGGCCTCGACGGGGTCGAATACCAGAATGGAAACCACATCGTTGTGGGCGGCAAGACGAGCGAACGATTGCTCAGCCTGTTGTGGTAGCCCGCGAAAATCGCTCAGCAGAAAGATCAGACTACCGGGGCGGACGATACTGGTCAGCCGCCGCAGAATTTCCACCCAGTGGCCGTTCCCTGTTTCTGCCGGCATGATACCGGTGGGTTGCATGTCGACCAGTGCCTTGAGAAAAGGCAACAGGCCCCGTTCCCGCCCGGCGGGCCGCAGTTCCCGATGCTGCTTCCCAGCAAACACGATTCCACCAATGCGGTCACCGTTGTCGCGGGCCGCCCAGGCCAACAATGCGGCTGCTCTGGCGGCTACCACCGATTTGAAGGCGACTCGGGTGCCGAAAGCCATGCTTGGCCCCAGGTCTACCAGGAACAGCACCGGCCGTTCGCGCTCTTCCCGAAACAACTTGGTATGCGGCCGACCCGTGCGCGCGGTCACTCGCCAATCCATATTGCGGATGTCGTCGCCGGGCTGATAGGCACGCACTTCCTCGAATTCCATGCCGCGACCCCGATACGGTGAGACATATCCCCCCGCCTGAGTCGATAGCACCCGACGCTGAGGCGAGAAACCGAGTCCAGCCGCCTGGGCGCGCAACCGCAGCAACTCTTCGATGGAAACAGCGACTCCTCGGGTGCCGGTCGGTAAAAGTGGAGCGGGAGATTGCAAAGACGTCGAGCCGCTCGCTATGAAACCTTGCTGGATGCGTTTGCGGATTTCTTTCAACATCGGAAGTAATCGGGGACGGGGCAGGAATATTTCAGTTTTCGATGTGATGCCTCTCAAGGCACGGGAACGCGGTCGAGCAACTCGGTAATGAAGCGCTCGGTATCGATGCCGTCGGCTTCCGCCTCGAAAGTCAGCAGCACGCGGTGACGCAGCACATCGGGCGCGATGGCCTGAATATCCTCGGGGCTGACATAGTCGCGGCCATGCAGCCAGGCATGGGCACGAGAACAGCGATCCAAGGCGATGGTGGCTCGCGGGCTGGCGCCGTACCGAACCCAACCGGACAGTTCCGCGCCATACGGGGCCGGATTGCGCGTGGCCATCACCAGCGCCACGATGTACGACTCCAGCGCCGGTGCCAGGTTCAGCGTCAATACCTCGCGCCGCGCCGCGAACACGCACTGTTGGGAAATGCGCACGGTTCTTTCAGCGGTGGTGCCGTTTTGTAAGGCCTGCTCGCGCACCAGTCGCAGGATAGCGTGCTCGGTTTGCGAGTCGGGATAGCCGATACGCACATACAGCAGAAAGCGATCCAGTTGCGCTTCAGGCAGCGGATAGGTGCCTTCTTGCTCGATGGGGTTTTGCGTGGCCATCACCAGGAATAATTCAGGCAACGGATAACTGGTGCGACCCACCGTCACCTGGCGTTCGGCCATGGCCTCCAGGAGGGCGGATTGTACTTTCGCGGGTGCTCGGTTGATCTCGTCGGCTAGCAGCAGGTTATGAAAGATGGGGCCTTGCTGGAACTGAAA
>DAOTGT010000327.1:0-3043 GCA_035447285.1 Candidatus Competibacter sp. | reverse complement strand
GGCACATAGCCGGGGATCATCGTGCCATCCTCCAGAATCATGCTGGGCGTGCCCCGCACCCCCAGTTTCTGACCCAGCTCGTACTGTGCTTGAACGGGGTTGTCGCAGGTCTTGCGCTCGATGTTCTCGCCGCGCTTGGCCTGGGTCATCGCCTCCCGCCGATCGCCGGCACACCAGACGGAAACCGCCTTGTCGAAAGAGTCGGAACCGACGCCCTCGCGCGGGAACATCAGGTAGCGCATCTTGATGCCTTCCTTGTTGTAGGTGGCGATCTGGCTGTGCATCTTGCGACAGTAGCCGCAGTCGATGTCGGTGAACACGGTCACTGTGTATTTGGCCGGTCCATCCGGGGCGAATACGACCATGTTATTCTCGCCAACCGCCTCGATGGCCTTGCCACGCAATTCGCCGCGACGGTTCTCGGTCAAATTGTCGTGGGTGCTCAAATCGAGCAGGTCGCCTTGCAGCGCGAACCGGCCGTCTTCGCTCAGATACAGGACCTGGCCGCCGATCAGCACCTCGTACAGCCCCGGAATGGCGGTCGGGCTGACGGCGTCGGGCGCCGCCCCGCCGAGGGCCGTCTGGATGTGGCTGAGGTCCGGCCGTTTGGCGGGTTCGGCGGCGTTGGGTGGCGAGGGGTCGGCGGCCAGCGCGCTGGCGGCATACAGGATGGCGGCGATCAGCAGGGGTTTACGCATGTCAATATCCACGGTAATGGCAACGGAATGAACGATTCAGAGTTTTCCAGTCGGCAGGGGTTCCACGATGACCGACCTGATCGGGAAGCGCAAGCCCGGTCCGATATGTTGCGACGACAGGATTTTCGTTTCGACCTGCCGCCGGAACTGATTGCCCAGCATCCGCCGACCCGGCGCGGCGACAGCCGGCTGCTGGCCTTGGACGGCGCGACCGGCGTGCTCGCCGACCGGATGTTTCGCGAGCTGCCGGATCTGCTGCGCCCCGGCGATCTGCTGGTGTTCAACGATACCCGGGTCATCCCGGCGCGTTTGTTCGGGCGCAAGGCCAGCGGTGGTCGTTGCGAACTGCTGGTGGAGCGGGTGCTGGACCCACGGCGGGCACTGGTCCATCTGCGCGCCAGCCGGCCACCCAAACCCGGTGGCCGGTTGCTGTTCGATGCCGGTTTCGCCGCCACCGTGCTCGACCGGCGCGGCGAGCTGTTCGAAATCGGCATCGAGGCCGACGAAGCGCTGCCGGAGTTGCTGGAACGGCACGGCCGGGTGCCACTGCCGCCTTATATCACTCATGAGCCGACCCCGGAAGATCGCGAGCGCTATCAGACTATTTACGCGCGCCGGCCCGGCGCGGTGGCCGCGCCCACCGCTGGCCTGCACTTCGAACAGAGTCTGCTCGATCGATTGGCCGAACAGGGCGTGGAACAGACATTCGTGACCCTGCACGTCGGTGCCGGCACCTTTCAGCCGCCGCGGGTCGAGCGGATCGCCGAACACGCGATGCACGCTGAACTGATCGAAGTCGGCGCGACAACTTGCGAGCGGATTCAAGCGGCGCGCGCGCGCGGCGGGCGGGTGGTCGCGGTCGGCACCACGGTGGTGCGGGCGCTGGAAACCGCCGCCGGCGATCGCGATCTACCCCGGCCCTGGCGCGGCGACACCCGGATCTTCATCTATCCGGGCTATCGCTTTCGCTGCGTGGATGCGCTGATCACCAATTTTCATCTGCCGGAGTCCACCTTGCTGATGTTGGTGGCGGCCTTTGCCGGCCACGCCGAGATCTTGGGCGCCTATCGCCATGCGGTCGAACGAGGCTACCGTTTCTTCAGCTACGGCGACGCCATGTTCCTCACCCGCCGGCTCCGCCCCTGAACCGGTGGCGCGGGGCTTGAAATCCCCGCCACGGGACCTATAGATTTCTCGCCTTCTTGTCAGGAGAAAACTCCATGAAGCGTATCGTGCTGTTCGTTGCCACCAACCTCGGTGTCGTGCTGCTGCTGGGCGTGATTGCCCGACTGTTGGGCGTGGATCGATTTCTTTATCAGTCCGGGCTCAACCTGACCAGCTTGCTGATCTTTGCCGCCATCTTCGGTATGGGCGGCTCCCTGATCTCGTTGTTGATGTCGAAGTGGATCGCCAAGATGTCGGTTGGTGCCCAGGTCATCGAGCAACCACGCACCCAGACCGAACAATGGTTGGTGGAAACCGTGCGCCGCCAAGCGCAACAGGCCGGCATCGGCATGCCGGAAGTCGCTATTTACGATTCGCCGGAACCCAACGCCTTCGCCACCGGCGCCAACCGCAACGCGGCGCTGGTCGCGGTCAGCACCGGCCTGCTGGAACAGATGACCGCCGAGGAGGCGGAAGCGGTGCTGGGTCACGAGGTCAGCCACGTCGCCAACGGCGACATGGTGACGCTGGCGCTGATTCAGGGCGTGCTCAACACTTTCGTGATCGCGCTGTCGCGGGTGGTCGGTTATCTGGTGGATCAGGCGCTGTCTTCTCGCGACCAAGAATATCGCGGTCCCGGCATCGGCTACTGGATCACCAGCATGGTCATGGAGGTGGTGTTCGGCCTGCTGGCTTCGCTGGTGGTCATGTGGTTCAGTCGCTGGCGCGAATTCCACGCCGACGCCGGCGGCGCCGAACTGGCCGGTCGCGGCAAGATGATCGCGGCGCTGGAACGGTTGCGGCAACTGTCGGAACCGTCGCAATTACCCTCGCAGATGGCGGCGTTCGGCATCAACGGCGGCTTGGGCGACGGCCTGCGCAAGCTGTTCATGACCCATCCGCCGCTGGAAGAACGCATCGAGGCATTGCGCCGGCAAGCCTAAGCCGAGACGCAAGCTGTGCGACAATCGGCCATCGCGCGGCTTGCGTCTCAGCCGGAATATTGGCGGAAATCGAAATCCAGCCGCGGACTGGTTTCCGCAACCATGTTGCCCTGCACCAGCGTAACGCCGAACTGCCAGATGCTAGCCATCTGCGGCGCGGTGGACACGCCGGCGGCCACCACCCGGACTTTCAGTTCATGGGCCTGCTCGGCGAGTCCCGCCATCGACTGGCGGCTG
>DAOTGT010000326.1:0-3047 GCA_035447285.1 Candidatus Competibacter sp. | reverse complement strand
GGAATAGCCGGAACTTCCGCCCAATAGCCGCCTTCCTCCGCCTGATGCACGATCACCGCGAGTTTCATCGCACAACCTCGATTTAAAGTTTCACGGTAACGCCGCCAGCGCCGCCGCATAGCGTTGTAGGTCGGCTTCCTCCCGAGTTTCGGTGGCGCACACCAACAGGGCATGGCCCAGCTCGGGGTAATCGTCATTCAGATCGAAGCCACCGAGAATGCCGCGCGCCAGTAACCCGTCCAGCACCTCGCCCGCCGGGCGCGGCAGTCGCAATACCGCTTCGTGGAACACCGGCCGGTCGAAAACCCGGCTGACTCCTGGCACTTGCGTCAGTCGTTCCACCAGTACGCGGGTATTGGCATGACAGGCGGCGGCAACCTGCTCCAGGCCGCGCGGACCCAGCAGCGACAGATACAGCGTGGCGGCGGTCACCATCAAGCCTTGATTGGTGCAGATGTTGGATGTGGCCTTGGATCGACGAATGTGCTGCTCGCGGGCTTGCAAGGTCAGGGTAAAACCGGTCTTGCCGTCCAGATCGACGGTGCGGCCCACCAAGCGGCCGGGCATCTGCCGCACCCATTCCCGCCGGCAGCACAGAAAGCCGAAGTAGGGGCCGCCGGAAGACAGCGGCGAGCCAAATGGCTGACCATCGCCGCAGGCGATGTCGGCGCCAGCGTCGCCCCATTCGCCGGGCGGTTTGAGAATCGCCAATGCGGTGGGATTGACCACCGCCACCGCCAATGCGTTGTGTTGGTGCGCCCAATCGGTCAGTACGTCCACGTCTTCCAGCACCCCGAAAAAATTGGGTTGCGAGACGACCAGCGCCGCGAAATCCTGTCCGACGTAGGGGGCGAGCGCCTCGACCGGTGTGTGGCCCCCGGCTGGATCGTAGGGCACCTCCACCAGTTCGATGCCCTGATTGTGCACGATGGCATGCGCGGTCCGCCGGTATAGCGGGTGCAGGGCGCGGGGGATCAGTATCCGCTTGGATTTGGATTTACGGTTGGCGCGCACCGCCATCAACAGCGCTTCGGCCAGCGCCGAAGCGCCGTCGTACAGCGAGGCATTGGACACGGCCAAGCCGGTCAAGCCCGCCATCATGCTTTGATATTCGTACAGCACCTGCAAGGTGCCCTGACTGGCCTCCGGCTGGTAGGGCGTGTAGGCGCTGTAGAATTCGCCTCGGCCGACGATCTCCCACACCGCCGCCGGGATGTGATGCTCGTAGGCGCCGGCGCCCAGGAAACACAGCGGGCGGGAATAATCCGCCGCTCGCGTTTCCATCAGCCGGGTGACCTGCAACTCGTTCAGCGCCTCCGGGAGAGCCGGTAGTTCGCCGACCCGCAGCGCCGACGGGATTTCCTCGAACAGTGTGTCCAGATCCGGCGCGCCGATGGCGGCCAGCATCGCCCGGACATCGTCCGAGGTATGGGGGATAAACGGCATGACGATCTCGCCCCGCCTTACTCGACCAGCCTGGGATTGGCTAGTGAACTGGCGTCTTCGTCCTCATCGTCGGCGATGGCGATGGCTTCGTAGGCGGCCGCGTCCAGCAATCCGTCCAGCGTGGCGGCAGTCTTGAGCCGGAAAATCCAGCCCTCGCCGTACGGATCTTCATTGATCAGTTCCGGGGTGTCGGCCAGAGCCTCGTTCACCTCCACGATCACGCCTTCCAGCGGACTGTAGACGTCGGAAGCGGCCTTGACCGATTCGACCACCGCACAACTTTCGTCGGCCGCCACGGCGCGGCCCACTTCCGGGATTTCCACGAACACCAAATCGCCCAGCAGGTGCTGGGCATGGTCGGTAATGCCCACGGTGACGGTGCCGTCGTCGTTGGCACGCGCCCATTCGTGAGATTCGCTGTAACACAGGTCGACGGGGATGTTGCTGCTCATGGGTTCGATTCCTCAACAACGGGGGTTCTGGGGTGGGGTCATTCGATCAGGGCGCGGCCATGGCGGACGAATGGCGGCTTGACCACTCGCGCCGGCAGGCGTTTGCCGCGAATCTCCACTTGGCAACGCGCGCCGACACCGGTGTCGACCCGAGCCAGGGCGATTGCGCGGTTCAGGGTGGGGGAAAAGGTGCCGCTGGTGATCTGGCCGATCTCGCGCCCGTCGTCGAAAACGTGCTGATGGCCACGCAACACGCCGCGTTCTTCCAGCACCAGGCCGACGAAGGTTTGCGGCGCACCGGTCGCGCGTTGCCGTTCCAGCGCGGCACGACCGATGAAGTCGCGCTCGGCCGGTTCCCAGGCCACGGTCCAGCCCAACCCGGATACCAGCGGGGTGGTGGTTTCGTCCATGTCGCTGCCGTACAGATTCATGCCGGCTTCCAGCCGCAGGGTGTCGCGGGCGCCCAGTCCACAGGGCGCGACGCCGGCGGCGACGATCCGGTCCCATAGGTCCGGTACGGTGGCGGCGCTCGGCAGGATTTCTACCCCATCCTCGCCGGTGTAACCGGTACGGGCGATGAATCCGTGGTCGGTTTCCAGGGCATGGAACGGTTTGAGCGCACGCACGGCCGTCAGGGTGTCGGCACCCAGGACGCTTTCCAGTCGAGCCAGTGCTTCGGGACCTTGCACCGCTAGCATCGCCAGATCGTCGCGTTCACGCCAGGCGGCGCCGAAGCGTTCGGCGTGCGGCGCGATCCAGGTCAGATCCTTATCACGAGTGGCGGCGTTCAGCACCAATCGGTAACCAGCTTCGCCCCGGTCGTAGACGATCAAGTCGTCGATCACCCCGCCGGCTTCGTTCAGCATGCAGGTGTACAACGCCTTGCCGGGATACAGGCGGGCGACGTCGTTGGCCAGCAGGTGGCGGAGCAGGGCGCGGGTCGGGTCGGGGTCGGCGAAATCGACCACCGTCATGTGCGACACGTCGAATACGCCGGCGACGCGGCGCACCCGATGATGTTCGTCGAGCTGCGAGCCGTAATGCAGTGGCATATCCCAGCCGCCGAAGTCCACCAGCTTCGCTCCCAGGGCGGCGTGGCGGGCATACAGGGGAGTACGTTTGGCCATGCGGAGAATCCCGGTGGGATTG
>DAOTGT010000325.1:0-3053 GCA_035447285.1 Candidatus Competibacter sp. | reverse complement strand
GGTTCGAATTTGGATTCGAGCGCGGTGGCACCGTCATGCTGGCGGACTTTTCCCAGGGAATAAAAGTCATAAGGATCATGAACCAACCGTAGCGACGATTGTATAATTAATCACCTTTCAATTAACATAGACCAATAGGGCAACCATTTTCATGCAGGCCCAAAAGAGAGGAAAAACAGCCGCCATGTTCGATAAATTCAATAAATTTTCGCGATATGTCTCGTTATTAATATTGCTGACGTTCACTCTGACTCGTGGCGGCTGGGCGGCGGAAACCGCTCTGGACCAGTACGTGGCCAAAACGGACCCAAACTATAGCTACAGGCTCTATCACACCCAAAACGGTGTCGGATTCACCGCCTATTTTATCGACATGACTTCCCAGCAGTGGCGATCGCCCAGCGAGGTGGATCGCACTATCTGGCAGCACGAGGTGGTGCTGGTCATCCCCCAGTTCGGGCTGGATACCACCAAAACCGCCATTCTGCTGATCGACGGCGGCAGCAACGGCGGCACGCCGATCACCGAAATACCGGACGTGGTCGGAGCGGCGGCCGTCGCGACCGGCGCGGTGATCGCCGAGGTCCGGCAGGTCCCCAATCAGCCGCTGTATTTCACCGACGAAACCAACCGCGGGCGGAAGGAAGACGAAATTCTCGCCTACAGCCTGGATAAGGCGCTGGATACCGGCGACATGGAGTGGGCGGTGCATCTGGCGATGACCAAGGCCGCCGTTCGCGCCATGGACACGGTGCAGGAATTCGCCGCCAGCAAGGGCACGCGGATCGATAACTTTCTGGTCCTGGGCGGCTCCAAACGCGGTTGGACCACTTGGCTGACCGCCGCCGTGGACCCGCGTGTCAAGGCCATCGTGCCAGCCTCGATCGATATGCTCAATCTGGGCCGGCAGTTCATTCACCACTGGGAAGCCTACGGTTTCTTCGCGCCCGCGTTGAAGGATTACGTGGAATTCGATCTGCCTTGCCGGGTGCAGACGCCCGAAGGCCAAGCCTTGTTGCAGGTCGTGGACCCTTATGCTTACCGCGACCGCTACACCATGCCCAAGCTGATCCTCAACGCCACCGGCGATCAGTTTTTCGTCTCCGATTCCTCACGGTTCTATTACTCCGATCTCATCGGCCCCAAGTGGCTGCGCTACACACCGAACACCGATCACAAGCAGAGCGACGATACCATCGTCAAGGCGCTCTCGTGGATGGACGACATTCTGGATGGCAAGACCAGCCACCAGATCACCTGGGCGCTGGAAGGAGAGGGGGTGCTGCGAGTGTCGCCCACCGCCCGACCCAAGGAAGTGAAACTGTGGCAGGCGACCAACCCCAATGCCCGGGATTTCCGGCTGGAGGAGGTCGGTGCGATTTGGACCAGCCAAACCTTGGCTCCACAGGCCGACGGCACCTATCTGGGCGTGGTGCAACGACCAGCCACCGGCTGGACGGCGTTCTTGATCGAGGTGACCTTCGATACCGCCGGTACGCTCGAACCCGATCAGATCTACAGCACCGGTGTGCAGATCATCCCGGATACCCTGCCGTTTGCTGGCACCGCCTGCGGGGGGCAATATAAAACCAACCTGGAAAGCCCACGGCAGGGTTCGGCTGAAAGCGGTATCGGCTTGATCCGAGGCTGGGTCTGTCAGGCCAATACGGTGGAAGTGCAGATCGATGGCGGTGCCCGGCAGCAAGTGGCCTACGGTACCACCCGGGAAGATACGGTGGCGGCCTGTGGTGACGCTGACAACGGCTTCGGCTATACCTTCAACTGGAACGCGCTGGGCACTGGTAACCACAGTTTGCGGGCCTTCGCCGATGGTGTGGAGTTCGCTAATGTGAACTTCACCGTGACCACGCTGGGAGAAGAATATCTGCGGGGCGCCAGCGGCGAAGCCATCCTGCCCGGCTTCCCGCAAGCCGGCGACAACGTTACCGTGCGCTGGGCCGAACCGCATCAGAATTTTGTGATCGCTGGCGCTAGCCGGAATACGGCCAGCGTTCAACCAGCCGTGGCGGCCCCGCTGGCGCAACTCCTCGCTAACCTGGAAAGCCCTCAACAGGGTTCCTTCGAAAGCGGCATCGGCCTAATCCGAGGTTGGATCTGTCAAGCCAGTACAGTGGACATCCAAATCGACGGCGGTGCGTCGCAACGGGTGGCCTACGGCACTACCCGCAAGGATACGGTGGAAGTGTGCGGCGACGACAACAACGGCTTTGGCTACACCTTCAACTGGAACACGCTGGGCACCGGTAACCACAACTTGCGTGCCTTCGCCGATGGCGTGGAGTTCGCCAACGTGGACTTCACCGTGACTACCTTGGGAGTGGAGTTCCTGCAAGGGGCTAGCGGCGAGTATTCAATCGCCAACTTCCCGCAGGCCGGCAAGAACGTCACGCTGCGCTGGGCCGAACCGCACCAGAACTTCGTGATCGTCAATGCCCAATAGGCTCAATATGGATTCCAGACAGTTGAGAACAACTTCTCCCGACGGGGGTCAGGGGTTACACGGAACGAGTCCCCAAACACTTTGCCGCCGGTTTCTCCACGATGATCAACCTTCAAAATCTGCTCGACGATGTCCAGTGTTACGAAACCGTTTGCCGGTTGCGCTAGCCTGACGGGATCCGGTGCCCGCACTGTGATGCGGCCGAACGGATCCGACCAGGTCGGAACACCACCCAACCGGCGCGGCAAACGTATCGGGGTGAAGCCGGTCATCGCTATTTTGACGATCTGACCAGGACGGTGTTGGCGGGGCATCATCAACCGCGGCGGGTATGGATTTTATGTTTGTGCTTCATGGGGTTGAATCTGTCTAAGAGCCTGTTCACAAAGTTGCCAAGCGCTTGAGGATGAGATTTGAGGCCAGGAAGTGGATCATGGCTTCGGAGGTTTTAGTGGTTAGGGGGGAGTCCTGTGAAATACAGGACAACGGGCAGTGCCAGACCGGATGTGTTTGATCTTCTAATTGGGACAATCTATGTGTCGGGTCCCGGATGATTAATAGGTTTTTTTTGAAAAAGTTCGGGTTTAACGCG
>DAOTGT010000324.1:0-3108 GCA_035447285.1 Candidatus Competibacter sp. | reverse complement strand
GCCGCCAGCGGCAGACCGGCGCGCTCGCCGAACAGCGCCGCCGGCACCCCTTCGACCAGACGCAAGGCATTCATCAGAAACTCCAGCGGCAGCTCGGCCTCGCGCACCGGCGCATCGCCGCCGACGCCGGCCGGCGTACCGGCCCGCGCCAGATAGTCGCGCGGATGTTTGACTTTCCACAGACGCTGAATTTGCCCGGCGGCGGGATCGCTCAGTTTGCCGTGCGCGCCGGCGCCGATGCCGAGATAGTCGCCGAACTCCCAGTAATTCAGGTTATGTCGGCAGCGTCGGTCCGCGCGGGCGTAGGCCGATACTTCGTAGCGCGGGTATCCATGCCGGGCCAGTTCCTCCTGAGCACGTTCCTGGATGACGTCGATGGTCTCATCATCCGGCAAGAGCGGCGGCGACCGGTAAAATCGGGTATTGGGTTCGAGAGTCAGTTGGTAATAGGAAAGATGCGCCGGTTGCAGCGCCAGCGCACAGGCAATATCGGTCAACGCCTGTGCGACCGTCTGACCCGGCAAGCCGAACATCAGATCCAGATTGAAATTGTCCAGTCCGGCGGCATGGGCGGCCTCGGCGGCGGCGATCGCCGCGCGGCGGTCGTGAATCCGCCCCAGAGCGTGCAGGTGTCCGTCGTCGAAGCTTTGCACCCCGATCGACAGGCGATTGATGCCAACCTCACGGAATTCGGCGAATTTACTCCGCTCCACCGTGCCGGGGTTGGCCTCCAGGGTGATTTCCAGATCGGGGCGCAGCGGCAGGCGGGCGCGCAATCCCGACAGCAGCCGGTCCAACGCTTCGGCCGAAAACAGGCTGGGGGTGCCACCACCGATAAACAGGCTGTCGATGCGTCGTCCCCAGACTCGGGGCAGATCCTGTTCCAGATCGGCCAGCAGCGCGTCCACGTAGGCCCGTTCCGGCAGCGGCTCGCGCGCTTCGTGGGAATTGAAGTCGCAGTACGGACACTTGCGCGCGCACCAGGGAATATGGACATATAGCGCCAGCGGGATCGGCGCGGTGAAAACGGGCATCGCGCCGCGCTCAGTTCGGCGGCGGCGGCAGTGGGTTCAGCTTCAGCGCTTGCGCCAACTGGGCCAGCGCCTGGCCGCGATGGCTGAGCCGGTTCTTGACCGCCGGATCGAGTTCGGCGGCAGTCTGGGCTTCGCTGGGAACGAGGAACACCGGATCGTAGCCGAAGCCGCCGTCGCCATACGGCTCGAAGGTGATCAGCCCCTCCCAACTGGCCTGACAGATCAACGGCATCGGGTCGGCGGCATGGCGCAGCAAGGCTAAGGCGCAATGAAAGCGGGCGCCACGCCATTCGGCGGGGGTTTCGCCCAATTCCGCCAGCAGTTTGGCGATGTTGGCGCGGTCGTCGGCTTCGGGACCGGCGTAACGGGCCGAGTAGATCCCCGGCGCTCCCTCCAAGGCGTCCACCACCAGGCCGGAATCGTCCGCCAACGTCGGCAACCCGGTATGTCGAGCGGCGTTACGGGCCTTGAGCAAGGCATTCTCGACGAAACTCAGTCCGGTTTCCTCGATTTCCGGCACGGCGAACGCCGATTGTGGCACGATCTCCACCTCCAACCCGGTCAGAACGGCGTTGAATTCGCGGACCTTGCCGGGATTACCGGTCGCTAGCACGATTTTGCGCATGGTCATGCTCCGCCCGCGCTCAGGCCGGTAGTCCTAATACTTCCCGCTGCTTGCGCAACAGGCGTTCGATGCCGCCGCGCGCCAGTTCCAGCATCGCCTGCAATTCCTCGATGCGGAAGGCGTGCCCCTCGGCGGTGCCCTGGAGTTCGATGAAGGCCCCGGCGTCGTTCATCACCACGTTCATGTCGGTTTCCGCTTCGGAATCCTCGGCGTAGTCCAGATCCAGCACCGGCGTGCCCTGAAAGATACCCACCGACACCGAGGCCACCTGCCCGTGCAGCGGGTTTCTCTTGAAGGATTTTTTGTTGATCAGATGGCGTACTGCATCAGCCAGCGCCACGAAGCCGCCGGTGATGGCGGCGGTGCGGGTACCGCCGTCGGCTTGGATCACGTCGCAGTCCAGGGTGATGGTGCGCTCGCCCAGTGCTTCCAGGTCCAACACCGCGCGCAGCGCCCGGCCGATCAGGCGCTGGATTTCCATGGTCCGCCCGTCCTGCCGGCCACGGCTGGCCTCGCGGCTGGAGCGGGTGTGGGTGGCGCGCGGCAACATGCCGTATTCGGCCGTCACCCAGCCTCGCCCCTTGCCCTTGAGAAAAGGCGGCACCCGTTCCTCGACGCTGGCGGTGCAGATCACCCGGGTGTCGCCGAACTCCACCAGCACCGATCCTTCGGCGTGCTTGGTGAATTGGCGGGTTATCCGGATCGGGCGCAGTTCGTCGGCGGCGCGGTTGCTGGGGCGCATGGCGGGTTTCCTGTGGTGAAGGCGTCAAGTTTCGAAGGGGCGGCACTATAGCAGAACCGATGCCAAATCGGCCGACGGTGCGGGTCCGCCGTCCCGTTTCGAACGGAGCCGTCAGGAAAATTCGGCGCGATGACGCGCTAATCCCGGCGGCTCGACCTAAGATAAAAGGATCATTGAAGACGAGGATAGCCCATGTTACGCAGCATGACCGCCTTTGCGCGCCAAGAGCAGTCCAGCGCCTGGGGTACCATCACTTGGGAATTGCGCTCGGTCAACCACCGTTATCTGGAAACCACCATCCGTCTGCCGGATGCGCTGCGTGGATTGGAATTATTGGCGCGCGAGCGTATCGGCGGGGTGTTGAGTCGCGGCAAGGTGGAGTGCACCCTCAAGTTGCAGACCGCTGGTGCGACGGCGGCCGCGCTCACGCTGAATCGGCCACTGGTCGAGCGTCTGCTGGACGTCGCGGCGGAGGTGGAACACCTGATGGGGCCGGGTACCGGTCTGCGCCTGGTGGACGTGTTGCGCTGGCCAGGCGCGGTCAGCGAGGCGGAACCGGATCTGGATGAAGTTCGGCTGGCCATTCTCGACGGTCTGGACGCGGCGCTACGGGAACTGGTCGTCACCCGGGAACGGGAAGGTCAGCGCACCGCCGAATTGCTGCGGCAGCGCTGCGACGCCATGCGGGTCCAGGTCGAGCTGGTGCG
>DAOTGT010000323.1:0-3110 GCA_035447285.1 Candidatus Competibacter sp. | reverse complement strand
GCCTCGACCGCGCCACGCAGCGCGTCGGCGCTACACGGGTGGACCACCGCGCACCCGAGCGCGGGCAAGCCTTCGCAAGCCCTCAGTAAGTCCAGGTAACGGTTGTCGCGACGCAACTGCACTTTCGGCAAGTCCAGCAGTTCGTGCCGCATTTTCTCCCTGGGCGCCAGTACTTCGACGGAACCGGTCGCAACCTCCTCGCCCACCGGATTCACCGCTCGACAGTCGAGCAGCACGGTGCCGGTTTCCGCTCGTTTTTCCTTGACCGTCGCCGTCGCGGTCACCGGCACGCCGATGGCGACCGGCCGATGCAATCGGACATCGATATGCTTCGCGATCGAACCCAATCCCGGTAGCCGGGTGCCGGCCAAGGTCGCGAACAGCGTCGCCGACCAGCTCGTTTGTCCACCTCCTTGCCCATACATCGAGGTGTCCGCCGGCCCCGGATCCAGATCGATCAAATTGAAGTTGCCGGTGATGATCGCCAGCGCTTCGACGCCGTCCTGATCCAGCGTCCGCGTCAGGCTGGCCTGATCGCCCACCTGAATTTCATCGAAGGTCTTGTTTTCAATGATATCGTTCATGATTGATCGTCTATTGTTCCCGGCCAGCACCAAGCCAGGGGAAAGTAAAGTTGGAAAAAAGGCCGGACATCGCGGGCCGGACGCGATACGAACATGATCGCGTCCGACTTGCGGATTTTCCGTTCAATCCAGCACGAGGCACGTCGGTGCCGGAACAGGCATGCGGCCTCTCTCGATCGACCCGTTCAGGCGGCCGCCTTGAGTTCGAGCGCCTGGGACAAGCGGTCGAGCACCACCTGCTGTTTGGCATCGATCACGCCATCGCCGAGGGCGATATCCTTGGCCATATTCCAGGCTTCGCGACGCTCTTCCAGGGTCGGCAACAGATTGGCGAGCGACTCGATTGCCCGATCCGGGTCCAGTTGCACCATGTAGGATTGCTCCTTGAGCAGACGCTTGCGTTCGTTGATCGACAGTTGACGGAGCTTGGGATGTTGTTCGCGTACTTTCCGACCGGTTTCCAGCTCAAGTTCGTTGATGCCGCCCGCGCCCAGCATCAAGGTCGCCACGATTCGCGCCCAACCCTCGGCGAACCCCCCTTCTTCCATGCGCCCCTTGACCCGCTCGATGGCCGAATCGAGTTCCGCCTGTTCGCGCTTGGAACGAACGATGGGCGCGAACTTGGCGATCTCCAGGTCTTCCTCGTTGTACATGAAGGCGCCCAATGCCTTGGGTCCGTAGATCGCCTTGAACAGCATCTCCTGCATCCGGTCGCGGAGGTCGCGATAATGGTCGAGCACGGTGATCACGCTGTCGGAAAAATGCTTCTCGGCGGTCAGGAAGGGGTTATCGTCCGCAACTGGCCGCCGATGCTTCGCCACCATCGGCGCGAGCAGCTGGAATGGCCACATGAAGGGATTTTCGTCCGACAGCAACCGGTACTGTGACCGCAGCGGTTGCAGCTCGCGCAGGGTCTGGGCCAGCGGCTCGGTGACCATCATCCGCACCCATGGGCCGATAAAGGCTTCGTAAAACTGGGTGTTGAGTTCGGAAACCAATTTGGGCGACGCAAAGAATTCACTATCTTTCTGGCCGTCGTCGAGCTGGCGGATATCGGCGATGGTGCGAGGCTCGAACCGGGAAAGATAGCGATCCTCGGGCCGGTCGCCGGCACCTTCCGGCATCTTCTCGATCACCATCTCGTACAGGCCCGGCGGCAAGATATCGATGAAATCGATGGCCTCGTTGATCTCGTAGTGCTCTTTTTGAGCCACCTTGCCGGACACGAAAATACCCAGATGACCGATATCCTGGTGCAGGATGTAGACGATGGTCTGGCCGTGCAGCTTGATTTCCTCCTCGCTGCCGTAGACATCGACGATCCAGTTCAAGGCTTGTTGCGGCGGGGTGATGTTGTCGCCGCCCGAGGCGAACACCACGACCGGCGCGGTGATGTCCTTCAGGTCGAGCGCGGCGCCTCCGGCGAGGCGGACGCCGCCGCGTTGCAGCTTATTGCCGACGAACAGATCGTTGACGATCTGGGTCATCTCCTCCTTGGTCAGCAGGAAGAACCCTGTCCACCAGCGTTCGAATTCGAGAAAGCGCTCGATCTCGCCATCGATATGGGAATAGAGGTTATAAGGCTTGGTCCAGAGCGTGTTCGCCGGATTGAGCCGTTCGAAATTGGCGACCAGGTTGGCGCCGTCGAACTTGCCGCCGCCGAGATCGCACAGTAAGGAAGTGATCCATGCGCCACCCAGCAGGCCGCCCATGTAACGCATCGGATTCTTGCCGTCGACACCGGCCCAGTAGGACATCGGCGAACCGCAGATAATCACTGGTCCCATCAAGCCGGATTCCACCGCCGACAAGGCCATCACCGCCCAGCCGGCCTGGCAGTTGCCGATCACGCAGGGCTTGCCTTCGGATTCGGGGTGCAGTTTGGTGACTTCCTCGACGAAACGCGCTTCCGCGGCGGCGACATCGCCGAGGGTTTGATTCGGCATCGGCTCGGGGTAGAACATGACGAAATAGGTGGGATGGCCGGCGCGCAACGAAACTCCGACCTGGCTGTCCTCCTTCATTCCACCGACGCCGGGACCGTGACCGGCACGAGGATCGACGATGATGAAAGGCCGCTTCCCGGGATCGACGGTCATGCCCGGCTTGGGCAGAACGCGCAGCAAGGCATAATTGGCCGGGCGACTGAAGGTGCGGGCATCGAGCACGATTTCGTAGGCAAAATCGAGAATCGGCGGTTCGCCCTGGGCGCGATGTTCGAGATAGATGTTGCCGCGCTGGCGCATCGCATCCCAGAACAGGATCGAACGCTGCATCGTGTCGATCGCGTAGGCGAACCAGGCGTTCTGAACGTCGCCGAAGGGAAGGGATAGTCCGAGCGGGTTGGCATCGCCACCTTGTGCGTCGGTGGTGCTCCACGCCCCAAAAAACCTGCCGTTGATGGTTTCAAGCGTCATCTCACCCTCCACGAAAGCATTGAGCCATGAGCCATGGCGAGGTCAAGATAACGAGGGATGGCAATGGAATGATGGAGATTCCGTTGCGATTTGAAGAATGCTTGGGATC
>DAOTGT010000322.1:0-3111 GCA_035447285.1 Candidatus Competibacter sp. | reverse complement strand
GAGACCCTTGGCTTCGAGAAACCGCGGGTCGTCTCAGTCCTTGATCTGCTGGGTCGCGTCTAGACGTGACGTTCCACCCACTGGGCGAAGGACTGCATGAACTTGGTCAAGAATTCACGCGTCGCTTCATTGCTCAATGCGCCCTGCTCGTCGAACAGCGCGGCCGTGTTGCCGATATAGGCTTCCGGCTGCTGCATCACCGGCATGTTCAAACTGACCAAGGGTTGACGAAGATGATGGTTCGCGCCGAATCCGCCGAGTGCGCCGGGAGACTGGCTGATCACGGCGCAGGGCTTCCCGATCAACGCGCCCTGACCATAGGGACGTGAGCCCACGTCGATCGCGTTCTTGAGCGCGCCCGGAATCGATCGATTGAACTCGGGCGTGATAAAGAGCACGCCTTGCTTCGTCTGGATCCGCTGGCGGAAGGCCAGCCACTCCGAAGGTGGCGTGCCTTCGTCGAGATCCGCGTTGTAATGAGGCATCGCGCCGATCTCGACGATTTCCAAATCCAACGAGGCAGGCGCCAGGGCACTCACCGCATGAGCCATCTTCCGGCTGAGCGAATCTCGGCGCAGGCTACCGATGAGTACGGCAATGGGGTAAGTCGTAGACATGTGAGTTCCTTGGTCGAGGGATGAGGGGATGATATGTGGGTGGCGAACTGCTTTCGCTCAGGATTTCAGCGCTTCCACCGCGATGGACAGCGTGACCTCATCGCCGACATTGGGCGCGTACTTGCCCATGTTGAAATCGCTGCGCTTGATCATGGTCGTGGCATCAACCCCACACGCGTCTTTCTGCATGATGGGATTCGGCATGCACTTGAAGGAAGTGATTTTCAGAGTGACCGGCTTGGTGATGCCCTTGAGGGTCAGATCGCCGGTCACGGACACGGGAGTTTCGCCCTGGAACTTCATCGCGGTGGATTTGAAGGTGGCGGTCGGATATTGAGTGGTATCCAGGAAATCCGGCGCTTGGATGTGCTCGTTGAACAAGGCTGAACCGGTGCTCACCGAGGTGGTATCGATGGTCACATCCACGGAGCCGGTCTTGGCCGCACGGTCGATGACAATCGACCCGGAGGTCTTGTCGAAGCGACTCAATTGCGTCGAATAACCGAAGTGGCTGTAGGAAAAACGAGGAAAGGTGTGATTGTTGTCCAGGATGTAAGTCTCCGGCGCGGCCCAGGCCGTGCCGAATACGCCCAAGGCCACACAGGCGACGGACAAACGGGTGAAGGTCTTCATTTTCATAGCAATGACTCCGAGGGTTGTGTACTCACGAAAGTGGATTGAAGTTGGTCGGTAGCGGTCATGCGGACCGTTGCGAAGCTCGGAAGCAGCGCCTCGGCTATGCCGAAGGCGTAGGCATCCATCCCGAGAACGCCATAGGTCAAATCGCCCGGCAGGCGGACGGAATGGATCCAGTCTTCACCGGCGGCGCCGATGGCTACGAACAAAGGCAGGAGATGTTCATCGCTCGGATGGGCACGCACGGCACCGGGGGCCAGACGGCGGTAGTCGTACAGGGCCGCCAAATCTCCATTGGCGAGGGTATGGGCGACCCATTCCATGAAGGCGGTGGCGTAACCCGAGGCATCGTGCGGCCCGGAATTCAGATCGTAGAGATTGTGCGTGATGCCGCCGGACGCGAGGATGAGCACCTCGGTTTCGCGCAGCGGACTTAACGCCTGTCCGACTTCCCCAAGCACCTGGAATGAATCGGTCAGGGGCAGGGAAAGCTGCACCACGGGAACATCGGCGTCCGGAAACAGATGCATGAGCGGCGTCCAGCAACCGTGATCGAATCCTCGCTTGGGATTGTTCCGAGCAGGAAAACCGGCCTGGGTCAAACAAGCCAAAACCTGCTGAGCCACTCGACATTGACCCGGAGCGGGATAGCGCAACTCGTACAGGACTTCCGGGAAACCGGCGAAGTCGTGCAAGGTGGGTGGCTGGGGATGCGTCATCACTTCCAGCCCGGCCGTCCGCCAGTGGGGTGAAATCACCAGAACGGCGCGTGGACGCGGCAAGACCATTCCCAAAGTACGCAGGGCCTGTCCGGCCCGTCCAGGCTGCAAGGCAAAGGTGGGCGCACCGTGGGAAACAAATAAACTGGGCAATTTCATGGATTCGGTGACCAAGTCGAGTGATCGATGACAGGGCCAGTTTATTGGTGGCGTATTCCAGGATAAAGATGATAATTTGAAATTCACTATCCTGAATATCTAAACAATCACCATGGATCGATTTCGTGAGCTGGAAGCCTTCGTGGCCGTGGTCGACTCCGGGAGCTTTGTCCAAGCCGGGGAAGTGCTGCGCAGTTCGAAAACGGCGGTGTCGCGGCTGGTTCAGGATCTGGAAACCCGGCTGGGAGCCCGCTTACTGCATCGGACCACCCGGCGCCTATCCCTGACGGAGGCGGGGCGTAATTACTTGCCGCGGGCGAAACAGATCCTGGTGGATTTGGAGGAAGCGGATGGGATGGTCTCGTCCGCCACGCGGCGGGTGGCGGGACTGCTGCGAGTCAATGCCCCCGTCTCCTTCGGTATCTTGCACCTGGCCCCTCTTTGGGGCGCTTTCCTGGCCTTCCACCCCGATGTCGAGCTAGACGTGACGCTCAATGACCGCGTCGTGGATCTCTTGGATGAAGGCTGCGACATCGCCATACGCATCGCTCAACTGGCGGATTCGACCTTGGTGTCCCGCCGTCTCGCCAGCACCCGATTGGTCCTCTGTGCCTCGCCGGAATACTTGGCGCTCCACGGCATGCCGACCACGCTGGCCGATCTGGCTCGGCATTGGGTGATCGGTTACAGCTATGCGCCCCAAGGCGATACTCTGACGATGGTTGCGCCGGACGGACCCTGCAGCGTACGGACCCAGCCCAAGTTCCATAGCAATAACGGCGAGACATCGCGGGCCGCCGCCCTGGACCATCAAGGCATCGTGCTACAACCCGATTTTTTGATCAGTTCCGATCTCGCCGCCGGTCGCCTGCTGCGAATTCTGCCCGAACTGGAGGGTGAAGAACTCGGCATCTATGCCGTCTATCCCACTCGCAAGCACTTGTCGGGCAAGGTGCGAGCCTTGGTCGATTTTCTAGCCA
>DAOTGT010000321.1:0-3112 GCA_035447285.1 Candidatus Competibacter sp. | reverse complement strand
ACCATGGCGATTTGCGCGCGTACTTTCATTTCTCTCTATCCTCTCGGTTCACCACCAAAGACCCGACGACCCATTCCAAAAAATTTTCGTATTTTTCGTGTCGTTCGTGTCTTTCGTGGTTAACAACAACGATCAGTGTTCCGCCGCCTCAGCGACAACCTCGGGTTCGTCATCCAGCCAGTCCACCTTGGCCATCTTGCGCACGATGATGAACTCATCGCGGTTGGCGCCGACCGTGCCGTAATAGTTAAAGCCGTAGCTTTGCTGGGCGTAGCCGCCGATCATGTGGGTCGGTTTCAGCACGGTGCGGGTGACCGAGTTGTGAATGCCGCCCCGCGTGCCGGTGATTTCGGAACCGGGCGTGTTCACAATCTTCTCTTGGGCGTGGTACATCATCGACATGCCCTCCGGCACCCGTTGACTGACCACTGCGCGAGCGGCGATGGCCCCGTTCAGGTTGTAGGCTTCGATCCAGTCGTTATCCTCAATGCCGGCCTTCTTCGCGTCGATCTCGGACATCCAGATGATCGGACCGCCGCGCGACAGGGTGAGCATCAACAGGTTATCGGTGTAGGTGCTATGGATGCCCCATTTCTGATGCGGGGTGATGAAGTTCAGCACAATTTCCTTGTTGCCATTGGGTCGCTTGCCAATGATCGGCTCCACCGTCTTCATATCCACCGGCGGGCGGTAGGCGCACAGCGCTTCGCCAAAGCCGAGCATCCAGGCATGATCCTGATAAAACTGCTGGCGACCGGTCAGGGTGCGCCATGGGATCAGTTCATGGACGTTGGTGTAGCCCGCGTTGTAGCTGACTCTTTCATCTTCCAGACCGGACCAGGTGGGCGAGGAAATGATCTTGCGCGGCTGGGCCTGAATATCGCGGAAGCGGATCTTCTCGTGTTCCTTGGGAATCGCCAGGTGGGTATGGTCGCGTCCGGTGATTTTGGACAGCGCCGCCCAGGCTTTCACCGCCACATGGCCGTTGGTTTCGGGGGCCAGCATCATGATCACTTCAGCAGCGTCGATGTCGGTCTCGATACGCGGCAAACCCTTGGCCACGCCTTCCTCTTGCACGGTGTAGTTCAGCGTGGCCAGCGCCTCGACCTCATGTTCGGTGTTCCAGGCAATGCCTTTGCCGCCGTTGCCCACCTTGGTCATGAGCGGGCCCAGCGCCGTGAACTTCTGGTAAGTGCTTGGGTAGTCGCGTTCGACGACGACTAGGCTGGGCGCGGTCTTGCCGGGGATCAGCTCGCATTCGCCTTTCTTCCAGTCCTTGACGGTCAACGGTTGCGCGAGTTCGCTAGGCGTGTCGTGCAGAGTCGGCAATGCGATGATGTCCTTTTCTACGCTGAGATGACCCGGACAGGTTGCCGAAAACGCCTTGGCGATGCCCTTGAAAATGTCCCAATCCGTCCGCGATTCCCAGGCCGGGTCCACCGCCGCGCTCAGCGGGTGAATGAACGGGTGCATGTCGCTGGTGTTGAGATCGTTCTTCTCGTACCAGGTCGCGGTCGGCAATACGATGTCCGAATACAGGCAGGTGGTGGACATGCGGAAATCCAGGGTCACCAGCAAGTCGAGCTTGCCTTGCGCGCCTTTGCGCCATTTCACTTCCTGCGGTTTCTCCCCGCCTTCCGCGCCCAAGTCCTTACCCTGGACGCCATGCACCGCGCCGAGCAGATATTTCAGGAAGTACTCATGGCCCTTACCCGAGGAGCCGAGCAGATTGGAGCGCCATACGAACAGGTTGCGCGGGAAATTGACTGGGTTATCCGGGTCTTCAAAGGCGAAATTGATCTTCCCGGCTTTCAGCTTCTCGACCAGGTAGTCACTCGGTGCTTGGCCGGCAGCGGTGGCATCCTTAACGATTTGCAGAGGATTCGCGTCGAAATGCGGCGCGGTCGGCAGCCAGCCCATGCGCGCCGAACGCACGTTGTAGTCGATTTGCGTCCCTTGCCACTGTTTTGGATCGGCCAGCGGCGACAGAATTTCGGTCATGGCCAGCTTCTCGTAGCGCCACTGACTGCTGTGGATATAGAAGAATGACGTGGAGTTCATGTGCCGGGGCGGACGGTGCCAGTCCAGCGCGAAAGCCAGCGCGGTCCAGCCGGTTTGCGGGCGCAGCTTCTCCTGACCGACATAGTGCGACCAGCCGCCGCCGCTCTGGCCGACGCAGCCGCACATCATCAGCATATTGATAATGCCCCGGTAATTCATGTCCATGTGATACCAATGATTCATCGCCGCGCCGATAATGACCATCGACTTGCCGTGGGTCTTGTCGGCGTTCTCGGCGAACTGGCGGGCGACGGTGATGATCTGCTCGCGGGGCGTCCCGGTGATTTTCTCCTGCCAGGCCGGGGTATAGGGCACATCGTCATCATAGGTTTTGGCGACGTTATCGCCGCCCAGCCCGCGATCCAGGCCGTACTGGGCCAAGGTCAGATCATAGACCGTGGCGACCAGCGCCTCGGAACCGTCGGCCCGTTTCACCATCTTCACCGGCACATGGCGGACTTGCACGGCGTTATGTTCGGTGCAGGCAAAATGCGGGTGTTGGGTGGAACCGAAATAGGGGAAAGCGACCGGCGCAACTGCATCCTTGATCGCGTTGACCGACAGGCGCAACTGGGTTTCCGCGCCGGAGAGCGCTTCTTTCGGCTCCAGATTCCACTTGCCAACCATCCCTTCTTTCTCGCCCCAGCGGAAACCGATGGAGCCGTTAGGGACGATCAGATGGCCGCTGAGTTCGTCGAAGGCCAGAGTTTTCCATTCCGGGTTGTTCGCTTGACCAGCGCAATCCGCGAGATCGGAAGCGCGCAGGAAGCGGCTATTGACATAGGTTCCATCCTCGCGCGGATCGAGCATGACCAGATAGGGGAAATCGGTCTTGGTGCGCACGTACTCGGTGAAATACTCGGATTTTCCATCGAGGTAGAACTCGCGCAGGATGACATGGCCCATCGCCATCGCCACCGCCGCATCAGTCCCCTGCTTGGGATGCAGCCAGACATCGGCGAACTTGGAGGCTTCGGAATAATCCGGGCAGACCACCACGATCTTGGTTCCCCGATAGCGCACCTCGGTCATGAAATGGGCGTCCGGGGTG
>DAOTGT010000320.1:0-3122 GCA_035447285.1 Candidatus Competibacter sp. | reverse complement strand
GATCGCGGTGCGCAGGCTGTAGACGAAAGCCACAACGCCGGTTCTGATCGGATCGCCACCGGAAATCGCGGCGGCGGCAAAGGACGCCAAGCCCACCGGCGGCGTCACATCGGCCATGATGCCGAAGAAAAAGACGAACAAATGGACGGCGATCAGCGGGACGATCAAGCCCGACTGCTCGCCCAGGGTGACGATGACCGGCGCCAGCAGCGACGACACCACGATGTAGTTGGCGGTGGTGGGCAACCCCATGCCCAGAATCAGGCTGAGCACCGCCGTCAGGATCAACATCAGCAGGATATTGCCGAGCGACAGAATTTCCACCAGATCGGCCAGCACCAGACCGACGCCGGTCTGGGAAACGGCGCCGACGATGATGCCGGCCGTCGCCGTGGCGATGCCGATGCCGATCATGTTGCGAGCACCGGCGATCAGTCCTTCGACCAGATCGTCGTAGCCGTGGCGAATGGCCGCGCCGAAATGGCCTTCGCCGCGAAACAACGCGAACAATGGCCTTTGGGTGAGCAGGATGAACACCATCAGCATGGTGGCCCAGAAGGCGGACAGGCCTGGCGACAAGCGCTCAACCATCAAACACCAGACCAGCACGATGACCGGCAGGATAAAGTGCAAGCCAGACATGACCGTCGGCTTGGTCTCGGGCAGATGGACCACCGGCGCGTTGGGATCGTCCAACTCCAACACGGGATACCGCGAGCCGACCCAGACCAGCGCCACGTAGACCACCGCCAGCAGCAGCGAAATCACCCAGGTGGCGGCATCGCCCAAGGCCGGCTTCAACCAACCGATGCCGTAATAGACCGCCATGGCCAGAATGGCGGTGGCGATAAATCCGAACAAGGTGCCAATGATGCGCTGCAGCCAGGGCTTGATCACGCCGGGTCTCGGCAAACCCTGCATGTTGGCCTTCAAGGCCTCCAGATGAACGATATAAACCAGGGCGATATAGGAAATGATGGCTGGAACGAAGGCATGTTTGATGACTTCGAGATAGGAGATGCCGACATATTCCACCATCAGGAAGGCAGCCGCGCCCATCACCGGCGGCATGATCTGGCCGTTGACCGAGGAAGCCACTTCGACCGCGCCGGCCTTCTCCGCCGAAAAACCGACCCGTTTCATCATGGGAATGGTGAAGGTGCCGGTGGTCACCACATTGGCGATGGAGGAACCCGAGATCAACCCGGTCAAGCCCGACGCCACGACGGCCGCCTTGGCCGGACCGCCGCGCATATGCCCCAGCATGGAAAAAGCCACTTTGATGAAATAGTTGCCCGCGCCCGCCTTGTCCAGCATCGCCCCGAACAGCACGAACAGGAACACGAAACTGGTGGAGACGCCGAGGGCGATGCCGAACACGCCTTCGGTGGTGATCCATTGGTGATTGACCACCGCGTTCAGGCTGGCGCCCTTGTGGGCGATGATCCCCGGCATGTAAGGACCGGCAAAGGTGTAGCCCAGAAACAGCATGGCCATCACCATCAGCGGTGGACCCAACGCCCGTCGCGTCGCCTCCAACAACAGGACCATGCCGACGCAAGCCACGATCACATCCTGGGTGTTGGGCGCGCCGGGCCGCTGCGACAGCTCGTTATAGAACAGGAACAAGTAGCTGGCGCAAAAGGCGCCCACCGCCGCCATGATCCAGTCTTGCAGGGGAATGTAATGCCGCGGCGAGCGCTTCAGCGCGGGATACCCCAGAAAGGCCAGGAACACCGCGAACGCCAGATGGATGGAACGGGTTTCGGTGTCGTTGAATACGCCAAAGCCGACCATGAAGGGTAAAGGTGACGCGATCCACAATTGGAACAAAGACCAAGCGGCGGCCACGCCGAGCAGAATCTTCCGTGGTATGCCTCCCGGCGATCGGGCACCGGTATCCGCTTCGGCCACCAGGTCCTGCAGTTCCTCCTCCGACATCGCCGATTTTTTATCAACTTGCTCACTCATCAAGGTCCCCTTTACCCGGCAACGCGCGCGGGTCGGTGGTGGATCAATGGCTTGGAAAACGAATACGGATCATCGTCCGGGAAAAGACGATGCGGCTTTCGCGAGTCTGGTGGCTTACAGCCAGCCTTTTTCCCGATAGTAGCGCAGTGCCCCGTCGTGCAATGGTGCCGAAAGCCCGTCCTTGATCATGCCCGCTGCTTCCAGATTGGCGAACGCTGGATGTTGCTTCTTGAAATCGTCCAGATTTTCGAACACCGTCTTGACCAAAAGGTAGGCAGTGTCGGGGCTCAGCCTGGTGGAGGCAACGACCGTGGCCTTGACGCCGAAGGTGCCGACCGGTTTCGGGTTGCCCTTATAAGCGCCGCCGGGCACCTGGGTGCGGGCATAATACGGGTTATCGGCCAGCAGGCGGTCGACCACCGGTCCCGTTACGGGCACGATGAGGGCATCGCACAGGTTGACGGCCTGAGCCACGGATGCATTCGGGTGTCCCACGACGTAGACCATGGCCTGTACGCGATCATGGCAAAGCGCCAGGGATTGCTCGGAGGCCGACAGCTCGTTGGCCAGGGAAAAGACGTTCTTATCCCAACCCTTGGCCGCCATGAGCACCTCCAGGGTGGCACGCTGGCCGGAGCCGGGGTTGCCGATGTTGACTCGTTTGCCCTTAAGGTCATCGAAGGATTCGATGCCGGCATCGCGGCGGGCCACCACCGTAAAGGACTCCCCATGGACGGAAAACAACGCCCGTAGGTCGGTATCCGGTCCCACCGCTTCGAATGTCCCAGTACCGTTGATGGCATGATATTGCCAGTCGGACTGTACGATGCCGAGTTGCTGCTTAGCGGCCCGAATTTGCCGCAAGTTATCAATGGAACCATCCGTGGGCAGCGCCTTGCAGACAACGCCATGCTGGGCGGTTTCAGCATTCAACAGTCGACAGATGGCCTGCCCGACCTGAAAGTACACGCCAGCGCGGCTGGCGGTTCCGATGGCGATCTCTTCGGCCTGGATCGGCCGCGCGACACCAATTTCCAGGACCAGCGCAATCGAGACAATAACAATGCTGGTTAACCGCCTCGCTTTCATAGGGTATCCCCCGTGATTGCATCAGAACACGAGTCAAACACCTACCGCGTTCCACGTTAAAG
>DAOTGT010000319.1:0-3146 GCA_035447285.1 Candidatus Competibacter sp. | reverse complement strand
CTCGATGCCGTGGAAACCCTGCGCAAGGGCTTCATCGAACTGCGCGGTCGATCTGAACCCGCCCCGGATCTGCGTGAGCGGCTGCTATGCTTCATCGCCGCGCTCAATCCAGAAATGCTCAATCACGTCATCCGGGCATTCAACGCCTACTTCAATCTGGCCAACATCGCCGAAGAGAATTTTCAACACCGCTTGCGCCGCGAGCAGGTCCGGCGCGGCAAATCGCTATGGCGGGGTTCCTTCGACGAGACCTTGCGCGCACTGCGCGCCGACGGCATCGATGCTGCTCAGCTGCAGACCCTACTCGACCAACTGTGCTTCACGCCGGTGTTCACCGCCCATCCGACCGAGGCCAAGCGCCGGGTGCTGCTCGGCGCGCAGCGGCGTATTTTCCTGACCCATGGCCAACTCGATAACCCGGCGTTGAACAAGTACCAGCGCGCAGCGGTGATCGAAACGCTACGTAGCCAAATTCAGACTCTCTGGAAAACGGACGAGGTACGCAGTTTCAAACCCCAGGTGCGCGACGAAATCAAGAACGGCTTGTACTATTTCCACGAATCCATTTTCCAAGCGGTACCAATGCTGTACCGCAACCTGGAACGGGGGCTGAACGCCGTGTACGGCGACGAGGGCGGCAAGGCGGCGGTCCGTATCCCCTGCCTGCTGCGCTTCGGTTCATGGATCGGTGGCGATCGCGACGGCAATCCCTTCGTCAGGCCGGAAACCACCGCGCTGGCCATCCGTCTGCAGGCCCAGGACATCCTGCGTGAATACCTGCGTCGGGTCGAGGAACTGAACCACCATCTGACCTATTCCAGTTCGCTGGTCACACCGTCGCCAATGTTCAGCGCCTGTTTGGAGGCGGACAACCGCCAAATGAGCGCCTTATTCGCCGATGCGCCCCACCAGTACGCCCAAGAACCGTATCGGCGCAAGCTGTTTCTGATGTACCACCGCCTACGGCACAACTACGAGCAAGTGCGCGCGCGGGCCGAAGGTCATCTCGAAGCGTTGCCGATTCCCTTCTGGGGCTATGCTTCCGAGCAGGCATTTCTCGACGATTTATACCTGATTCGCGATTCCCTGATCGCGCACGGCGAGGGGGTGGTCGCCGGGGGGGAATTGACCGATCTCATCCGGCTGGCGGAGACCTTCGGCTTCTATCTGGCGGCGCTCGATGTGCGCCAGGAGTCAGGCCGGCATACGGCGGCGGTGACGGAAATTTTCGCGGTGGCGCCCAATCTGCCGGACTACGCGACTTTGTCGGAAGAAGAGCGGCTGGCCGTGCTCGGCGATCTGTTGGCCAAGCCGGGCACGCCGCTGCTGTATTGCCAAAACTTGAGTTCCGAGACCCGAGAAACGCTGGAGGTGTTTCAGATCATGGCGCGGATGCGTCAGGAAATCAGCCCGCGCGCCTTCGACAACTACGTGATTTCCATGACCCACGAAGCCAGCCATGTCCTGGAAGTCCTGTTCCTGGGGAGTTTCGCCGGGTTAGCGGGTCGGCGCGCGGACGGCGGCTGGCATTGCGAACTCCGCGTCGCGCCGCTGTTCGAGACCATCGCCGACTTGAACCGGGTGGAAGTGCTGCTTTCCCGACTGCTGGACCAAGCCACCTATCGGGAATTGCTGACAGCGACGGGTGGAGTGCAAGACGTGATGGTCGGCTATTCGGACTCCTGCAAGGACGGCGGCATCCTGGCCTCCAACTGGGGCTTGTACCAGGCCCAGCAACGGGCGGTGGCCCTGGCTGCGGCGCGCGGTTTCGGCTGTCGGCTGTTCCACGGGCGCGGCGGCACGGTGGGGCGAGGCGGTGGCCCCACCCACGATGCCATCTTGGCCCAGCCCACCGGCACGGTGCGCGGCCAGATCAAGATCACCGAACAGGGCGAAGTGCTGTCGTTCAAGTATCAAAATCTGGAAACCGCCATTTACGAACTGACCCTCGGCATCACGGGGTTGATGAAAGCCAGCCGCCACCTGGTGCAAGCGGTCTCCGCAGAACTGCCGGAAACGGCGGCAGTCATGGCCAATCTGGTCCGTCACGGTGAAGACGCGTACCGGGATCTGACCGAGCGAACGCCCGGTTTCATCGATTACTTTTACGAGGCCACCCCGCTCGGCGAAATCGGGCTGCTCAATCTCGGCTCGCGGCCCTCGCATCGGGCCAAGGGCGACCGCTCCAAATATTCGGTGCGCGCCATTCCCTGGATGTTCGGCTGGGGCCTGTCGCGGCACACCCTGCCCGGCTGGTACGGCATCGGCACCGCGCTGGCGGCTTGGCGCGGCGACGATCCCGATCGGCTGGCGGTGCTGCAAAAACTGTATCGCGATTGGCCGTTCTTCCGCGCCCTGCTCGACAACAGCCAGATGTCATTGAGCAAGGTGGATATCGACATCGCCCGCGAATATGCCCGTTTGTGCGAGAATTCCGACATCGAAACCTGCATTTACGAACGGTTTCGAGCCGAGTATGAACGCACCTGCCGCGAGATTCTGGCCGTGGCGCAAATCGCTACCCTGCTGGAGGACAATCCGACCCTGGCCAAGTCACTGGAGCGGCGCAGTCCCTACCTCGACCCCCTCAACCACATTCAGATCACCCTGCTGCCGCGCTATCGCCAGGTGATACGCGAACAGGGCACCGATTCCTCCGAGGCGGAAACCTGGTTGCGACCTTTGCTGCGCTCCATCAACGCCTTGGCGGCCGGGATGCGGAACACGGGTTGAGGTACCCAACCGGCGATTGGCGCGAGACGAGCGGCCCGACCCATTCGCCGGTTTCACGGTTGGAGAATGGCCGATGAAATACCTGGCGATCGCGGTGCTGCTGGCCATCGTCGTGGGCGCCATCACCTACGCCCTCCAGCACCCGGATCATCCCCCTCCCGCCGATCCCAACGCGGGGTGGATACAGCGCTGATTGTCGAACGCGCGGCCCGTGCGTTGTGCATGATCGGGCCAGTCAATATCAAACCGGCCCCATGGGACCATGAATGAACCTTTGCCAAGGTGGCATATCGAGGGGTTCCAATGAGATGGACGCCTCACTTCCGTTCATGGTTGGGTTTGAATACCTTGGCGGTTGCCAGGGTCGGTTTTCGGAAGCGGCGGCGCGGCATCGATCCGTTACCCTCGACCGG
>DAOTGT010000318.1:0-3153 GCA_035447285.1 Candidatus Competibacter sp. | reverse complement strand
CGAACGCCATCCCCGGCGGCGGTGGTACTTCCGCCACCTCGACGGCATGGCAGGGTCGGCCGCGCAGCGTTCCCAGATACAGGCGGCGCACCACCGGCCAACCGGCAAACGGCCAGTCCACCGCCACCGGCAACTCGGCCTCGGCTCCGTCGGATCGTACCAGCAGCTCGCTGCCTCCGAACACAAACCACCAACCGGCTTCCCTGGCAACCGGCGAGCGAACCAGACCGGGTTCGAAATCGTCGGGCAACACCAGCATCGACGGATCTCCTCTTCAAGCGATTTTCAGACGATCTACCCGGCCAGTAAGAACCAGTCGATCAGGCTTCACTCAAATCATACCGCACCGTGCCAGCGCTTGCGTTGGATTGGCCGACGGTGGGCCGACAACCACCAAGCCGCCAGCCAGAAACTTTGGGCCAATCCATTCAAACGCAAAACGCGGCACGTAAATTGCTTGAATATTCCATTCTCTGCCTTTTTAGAGAATCCGGGACCTCACCATCACCTCACCAGGAATCGCTCGAACCCCCATGGCTGACAATTTCGACGAACGCGCCCTGCGCTACCATCGCATGGCTCCCTACGGCAAGATCGAAGTCACCCCAACCAAGCCGCTTGCCAACCAGATCGATCTGGCGCTGGCCTACTCCCCCGGCGTCGCCGCCGCCTGCGAGGTGATTGTCGAAGATCCCCGCGAGGTATCCACCGTCACCGCTCGCGGCAATCTAGTGGCGGTCATCACCAACGGCACCGCCGTGCTGGGCCTGGGTGATATCGGCCCGCTGGCGGCCAAACCGGTGATGGAAGGCAAGGGCGTGCTGTTCAAGAAGTTCGCCGGCGTCGATGTGTTCGATATCGAAATCAGCGAGCGCGACCCCGACAAACTGGTCGAGATCATCGCCAGCCTGGAACCGAGTTTCGGCGGCATCAATCTGGAAGACATCAAGGCGCCGGAATGCTTCCAGATCGAGCGCCGGCTGCGCGACCGGATGAAAATCCCGGTGTTCCACGACGACCAACACGGCACCGCCATCATCACCGCCGCCGCCGTGCTCAATGCCCTGTCGCTGGTCAACAAGAAGATCGCCGAGGTCAGGGTGGTCACCTCCGGCGCCGGCGCGGCCGGCATCGCCTGCCTCGATTTGCTGCTCGGTTTGGGCCTGCGGCGGGAAAACGTCATCGTCTGCGACAGCCGGGGCGTCATCTATCAGGGACGCGGCAATCTCGATGCGGAGAAAGCCGCCTATGCCGCCGACACTCCGGCGCGCACCCTGGGCGAGGCGATCGTCGGCGCGGATATTTTCCTGGGGCTGTCCAAGGCCGGGGTGCTCACCGGAGATATGGTGAAAACCATGGCCGATCAGCCGCTGATTCTGGCGCTGGCCAATCCCGTGCCCGAAATCATGCCGGAGGAGGCCCTGGCCGCGCGGCCCGACGCCATCATCGCCACCGGCCGCTCCGACTATCCCAACCAGGTCAACAACGTCCTCTGCTTTCCCTACATCTTCCGGGGCGCGCTGGACGTGGGCGCCACCACGATCAATCAGGAGATGCAACTGGCCTGCGTCCGTGCTCTGGCGGAACTGGCGCGCGAGCCGCATTCCCAGGAGGAAACCGCCGCTTACGGCGATCAGCAAATCACCTTCGGGCCGGAATACCTGATTCCCAAGCCGTTCGAGCCGCGCCTGCTGCTCACCTTGCCGCTGGCGGTCGCCAAGGCGGCGATGGCCAGCGGCGTCGCCACCCGCCCGATCGAGGATTTTACCGCCTACCGCACCCAGCTCAGCCAGCGCGTCTACCGTTCCGGTTTGATCATGCGTCCGGTGTTCGATCGTGCCAAGACCGATCTCAAGCGGGTGATTTATGCCCAAGCCGAGGAAGAACGGATGCTGTGGGCGGTGCAAGGCGTCATCGACGACGGTCTCGCCAAACCCATCCTGATCGGGCGGCGCGGGCGTATCGAACAACGCATCGCCGAATTGGGTCTGCGCATCCGTCCCGATCAGGATTTTGAGATCATCGACCCCCAGAACAACCCCTACTACGAGGAATGCTGGCAGGAATACCACAAGTTACGCGGACATTACGGGGTCGATCCCAACAAAGCCCGGGTCCGGGTCAACACCCGCGCCACGGTGATCGGGTCGCTCATGCTGCGCCTCGGTTACGGCGACGCTCTGCTGTGCGGATTGATCGGCGGTTTTCCCGATCATGTGGAATATGTGCTGGACATCGTGGGTCTGCGCGAAGGCGTCAAGACCCCGGCGGCCATGAACATGTTGATTACTTCGCGAGGACCGTTGTTCTTCTGCGACACCGACATCAACACCAACCCAACGGCCGAGGAAATCGCCGACATCACCTTGCTGGCGGCCGAGGAAGTCGGCCGTTTCCTGCCGCCGAAAATCGCCCTGCTATCCCACTCCAGCTTCGGTTCGCACAAGTCGCGGCAGGCGCGCAAAATGGCGGAGGCATTGCGAATCATCCGCCAGCGCGCACCCGATCTGGAGGTGGACGGCGAAATGCGCGGCGATGCCGCCTTGTCCGAGGAATTGCGCAGTCGGGTATTCCTGCATTCGCAACTGAAGGGCGCGGCCAACCTGTTGATCATGCCCAATGCCGATGCCGCCAATATCTCCCATAATCTGCTCAAGGAAGTAACCAACAGCGTCTCGGTGGGACCGATCATGCTCGGCCTGGCCAAGCCAGCGCATATTCTGACTCGCTCGGCGACCGCCCGGCGGATCATCAACATGACCGCCATTGCCGCGGTCGATGCGCAGGAACATCTGCTTCACCGGTAAAGCGGTCCGATCCGAAACGGAGCATCCTCATCCAGGACTTTCGCCCGGTCTGTCATGCCGTCCAGTGGCGAAGCGGCGAAAGTCCTGCCCCAGCCTTCAGGAAATCTGCTCGGTCAGCAAGGGCCGACCGGTCGCGGTTTCGCCCAAATAATGCCTCACTCGCGCCAGCGCTTGCGGCAGACTGGCCGACAGCAGCAATTTGCCGGGAATGTCGTGCAACCCGGCGCGACGCATCAGCAGCGCCGGTTGGCCATGCACGCCCGCCACCGCCACCAGTGATGACACTGCCCGGACGTTTTTAAATATCTCGATTTGAGTGTCCAAATAATCGAGGTCAGTACACCTG
>DAOTGT010000317.1:0-3187 GCA_035447285.1 Candidatus Competibacter sp. | reverse complement strand
GCCAGTCCGATGGCGAACGCCAGCAGCAAGACCAGATTGAACTTCGTACGTAGACCCATGTGACAGACTCCATTAGATACGAATGACGGATGACGAGGGTGTGGTGGTGCCGCTTTCAACCTGTCCGGGCAGGCGTGGCGCTAGCCGGCGGCTGGCAGTTGTTGTTCATGCTGTCGTGGGCTTTGCTGAAGCCGATGAGGCTGAACTTGACTGGAAACAGTTGGGTAACCGGCCAGGTTGGCCAGAACCGTAAATACGCGGTGGCCTCACTGCCCTTACGGAACTGTTGGATAAGTTCGGAAACTTCCTGGTCAAACACCAAAGTCATGTCATGGTCAAGTTTGTCGGTGCGGATCGGCGGATTCTTATCCACCGTCAGCTGCAAGTCGCCAAAAGATGGGTCAATTTTCGATTCGGTGATCACCAGCAGGGAATTGCCGTTGAATACCAGGGTCACTGGCGTGGCGTCGTAGCCGTCCGAGGTGATTTGCGGTGTGCTGCTGAGCAGGCAGCGGATCTGGCGGGTGAGGGGGTCGCGTTGCATGGCCACCGTCCAGTCCGCTTCGGCCTGACTGGCTAGCAGCGTCAATCCCAGCAGCAGTTTCGCAGCCTTGCGTCGGTTTGTCGTTGGGTTGTGGATCAACATGGATTTAGAGAGTCCTCTTGACGGCATGGGATTTTCAGTGGGCTCTTTTTTGCCTGTCGGCCGCCGGCCCGGTCTGACCGTCATAGTCTGTCCGTCGGCGGATTTCCTGTATAGTGGTGAGCTTAGACAATCGCTTGGAAGCACGCCATGACCGATAATCCTCGTGCCGATTCGGAGCTCATTCTGGCCAGCGATGGCGGCACCCTCCAACGCCTGACCTTGATGTCGACGGGAAACGGAGCGGTACTGGTGGATGCCGCTGGTATTCCCGTCAACCCCTGGGAGGTGGAATTGCGGTACTGGCCACCCGAGGCCGAACCGGCTTTACGGCGGGGCGGTTATCTGTTTGATCGGTCGCCGGACTTGGAGTTGTGGTGCAACTGCGTCGATTGAACCGCATGGTAAACCCGCATCGAAACTCCTCATTGTTTGGCAACGATTTTCCCAATTATTCTCAAGCGCTTTCAAAACTTCATCACTTTTCCGGCAACCGGGTTTCCCGCATGGATTTCCTGACTGACCTGCTCTCGTTCTTTCTCCACATCGACCAACATCTCAGGGAGTTGGCTGGTCAATACGGTGGCTGGCTGTACGCCCTCCTGTTCCTGATCGTGTTCTGCGAAACCGGGTTGGTGGTCACGCCGTTCCTGCCCGGCGACTCGCTGCTGTTCGCGGCTGGTTCGCTGGCCGCCATCGGTGCGATGAATGTGCATGTGCTGTTTCTGGCGCTGGCGCTGGCGGCAATTCTCGGCGACACGGTCAACTACGCGGTCGGCCACTACCTGGGGGAGAAGGTATTCAGCCCCGACGCCCGCGTCCTCAAGCAGGCGTATCTGGACCGTACCCACCAGTTCTTCGAACGGCACGGCGGCAAAACAATCATTATCGCCCGCTTCGTGCCGATCGTGCGTACTTTCGCCCCCTTCGTGGCTGGCGCCGGCAGCATGAGTTACCGTCACTTCCTGCTTTACAACGTGATCGGCGCCGTCGCCTGGACCGCTTCCTTCCTGTATGGCGGTTATTTCTTCGGTAACCTGCCATTCGTCAGGCAGAATTTCACCTTGGTGATCCTGGCCATCATCATTTTGTCGATCATGCCGGGCGTGTTCGAGTACTGGCGCCATCGCCGTGCCGAGGCCGAGGTCCGGGCCGAATGAGCTCGACGGTTCGCAATTCGGCCGGCCGCTGTATAATTCGGCCTTATGACGCGCTTGGCGAACGACAGAATATTCCGCCTAGTTGTCGCCTTTATAAATCAAAAAGTTATAATTATTTCCTTTTAAGCATATAGTCCGCGTAGACAACCCGCTTCATCCTTAATACCAACGGAGCCCAAGCCATGAGTCATACGTGCCGCATCGAATTGGACGGCAAGTCCTACGACTTCCCCACTGTTGAGGGAACCGAACACGAGCTGGCGGTCGACATCACCACGCTGCGCGACCGCACGGGCTTCATTACGCTTGACGAGGGTTACGGCAACACTGGTTCCTGCACTTCGGATATCACCTATATTGACGGCGATAAGGGTATCCTGCGTTATCGTGGCATTCCGATCGAGCAACTGGCGGAAAAGGGTTCCTTCGTGGAAACCGCCTGGCTGGTAATCTGGGGTCGTCTCCCCACGGCGGAGGAACTCCAGCGTTTCCGGAACCGGCTTACCGCGAACGAAATGCTACATGAAAGCCTGCGCAATCATTTCGAGGGATTCCCGCCCAATGCGCACCCGATGGCCATCCTTTCGGCGATGATCAACGCCATGAGTTGCTACGAGCCGGAAATGATGGAGATCGAGGATGAGACCACTCTGGAGCGGGCGGCGGCGCGCATCATTTCCAAGGTGCGCACGGTGGCGGCGGCCAGCTACAAGATGTCCATCGGTCAACCCTTGATGTACCCGCATCCCGAATTCAGTTATTGCAACAATTTCCTGCACATGATGTTTTCCCTCCCTTATCGGGATTATGTACCGGACCGGGAGATCACCCGCGCCCTTTCGCTGTTTTTGATCCTGCACGCCGATCATGAGCAAAACTGTTCGACCAGCACGGTGCGGATGGTGGCCTCCAGCGGCGCCAACATGTTCGCCAGTTGCGCGGCCGGCGTGTGCGCGCTGTGGGGACCGCTGCATGGCGGCGCCAATGTGGCGGTGGTGGAAATGCTGGAATTCATCAACCAGTCCGGCATGAAAGTGTCCGATTATGTCGCCAAGGTCAAGGCGAAAGACTCTAAGTTGCGGTTGATGGGCTTTGGTCATCGGGTCTACAAGAACTTCGATCCCCGCTCCAAGATTCTCAAGGCGGCGGCCGACAAGGTGCTGGCTAAACTCCATGTCCAGGATCCCTTGCTGGAGATCGCCAGCGAACTGGAAGACGTGGCGTTGCACGACCCGTACTTCGTGGAGCGCAAGCTGTACCCGAATGTGGATTTCTACAGCGGCATCATCCTGCGCGCCATGGGTATCCCGCTGAGCATGTTCACCGTGATGTTCGCCATGGGCCGGATGCCGGGCTGGATCGCCAATTGGAAGGAAATCCACGA
>DAOTGT010000316.1:0-3193 GCA_035447285.1 Candidatus Competibacter sp. | reverse complement strand
TCGGTCATGTGATGGGCATGGAAACCATCGCCGAGTTCGTGGAAAACGACCAGATTCTGGCCAAACTGCGCGCCATCGGCGTGAACTACGCCCAAGGCTATGGGGTGGGTAAACCGCGTCCGCTGGCGGAACTGGTGGCGTACTGCCCGCGAATCGGCTTGGACCTGCAGTATTAACCAGCCATCGGGCAAGCTGGATGGGCCGCCGCCGGCAATCCCGACGGCGGCCGTTCTTTACAGGTTGGCCGAACGCCACCAGCTGTTGTGTTCGCGGCGCAACGCTTCGTGCGACGGCATCGGGTAGAAAGCCAGATCGTCGCCGTTGCCGATGTAGAAACCGCTCTTGATCATGCGGTACGGAAATTCCAGGGAATGCACCCGATGCACCAACTTGCTTTGCTTGCTGTTGGGTTCCAGCTCCATCAACGCCTCGCGCAGGTGATGCATGAACGAGTAGGGTAGGTCGCCGACCGGCCCGTTTGCGGGGTCGCTCGCCAGCGCGCCCAGACCGAGTTCGACGAAGCACAATGCGGGGAAGCGAATGAACTTGGCCGGCTTGCTGGTGACGCCCTGGTAGTAGCTCACCGGGTCCTGCGCGCTGACCACCAGACTGTTGACCGGTGCCAGATCCTGGAACATGTGCAGGGTCGGCGCTTCGCGCGGCGCGATCTCGCCCCGTTCCAAACCCAGGGTATGGCCGTAGGCGGTGCTTAGATACAGCTTGCCCAGCGCGTTGATGGGAATGTGTTCCAGTACTCGGTAGATCGAAATGTAAACCGAATTCTTCGGTGCCCCATCCGGATGCGGCACACAGCGTTTGAGCCCATCGTCGATCTCAAAAAACTCGTTGCGGAAAGCCGGGTCGACCTCGAAAAAGATCGCTTGCCCCTTGGATTTGTATTTGTGGCCGGTCGCGTAGTATTGCCCGAACTGTTCCGGTGGCAGCATGGATACGATCAGCGCCTCGGGAATCAGCGAGAAGTACATATAAGCGGTCATGGTCGCGTGCCCTCTTCAAAAAGTCATGGTTTTGATGCGTGCATCCTTGGAAACCGGCGGATTTGCCAGGAAGCATGTTAGGTTTTGGCTTCGATCCGAAGATCATGCCCTCAATTATAGGCGCGAGCGGCCATCGCGCGGGTGTCTTTTCTCTCCAACAGCGGTGTTCGGCGCGAGGAGACCGCTCATTGGGCCAATTCCCGCTCCAGGGCGTCAAGGGTCGTGAGCGGCGATCGGCATTCCAATCCGGCGCAGACGTAGGCAGTCACCGGCGCCGCGCCTGCTCGTCGCTCGGCCAGCAAACCGGTGGGGACGGTGGCCGTGGCGGGGATGGCCAGCGTCAGCCGACGCGGGGCGTAAGGCCGGGCGCATCGTTCCCACCACTCCGCCAACGCCTCCGGTTGGCCGCGCAGCACGATCGTTTGCGCCGGTTCGAGAAAATCCTCCAGCGCCGCCAGCAGGGCGTTGCAGGCGTTGGGAATCTGTTCGAGCACGGGCCAGGCCCAACGCAGGGTTCGCTCAGCGGCTTCCAGATAATTCGCCCGACCGGTGAGATGGCCCAGTTTCAACAGCACCTGCGCGGCGATACCGTTGCCGGCCGGCAAGGCGTCGTCGTGGGCTGGCTTGGGCCGCTGAATCAAGGTTTCGTGCCCGGCGGCGGTGAAAAAGAATCCGCCCGCTTCCCGGTCCTCGAACTGGTCGAGCAGCACCTCGGCCAGAGCCAACGCGAAATCCAGATCGCCATCCCGCCAGCGGCATTGCAGCAACTCCAGAATGCCGTCGATCAGAAAGGCGTAGTCGTCCAGATAGGCGTTCAGGCGTGCCTGACCATCCTTATGGACCGCCAACAGCCGACCGTCCCGCCATAGTCGGGCGCGGATGAAATCCAGGGCATGCTCCGCCGAGGCCACGAACTCCGCCCGCCCGAGATGGCGGCCGGCGATGGCCATGCCGCGAATCGTCAGGCCGTTCCAGGCGGTGAGGATTTTCTCGTCGCGGCCCGGCCAGATGCGTTGCGAGCGGGCTTCGAGCAGCTTGCGCCGGGCGGCGGTCAGCCATTCGCCGACCTGCTCCGGCGCGACCGCCAAGCGGCTGGCCAGTTCGGACGGCTCGGCGATCCGCTGTAGATGCCAGGCGTGATTCTCGAAATTGGGTGGCTGCTCCAAGCCATAACAGACGGCGAAGGCAACATATTCCTCGGTGCTCAGCAGCTCGCGGACCTGGTCGGGAGTCCATAGGTAAAATTTGCCCTCCTCGCCCTCGGAGTCGGCATCGAGCGTGGCGTAGTAGCCACCGGTCGGGTCCTGCATTTCCCGCAGCAGCCAAGCGCCGGTTTCCTCGGCGGCCGTGCGGAACAGTGGGTCCTGGGTCGCCTGCCAGGCTTGGGCGTACAGCGCTAACAATGGACCATTGTCGTACAGCATCTTCTCGAAATGGGGAATTTGCCATTCGGCATCGACCGAATAGCGGTAGAAACCGCCGCCCAGGTGATCGTAAATACCGCCCAGCGCCATTTTTCGCAGGGTGGACAGCACGGCGGTTTCCGCCGGCCGATCCAGTTCGCCGCCCTGGACACTGGCGGCCCAGCACCGCAGCAGTTGCTCCAGGCTGGTGGGATGCGGGAACTTGGGGGCGCCACCAAAACCGCCGTGCACCGGATCGAAGCTGTGGATCAGCGCGTCCCGCGCCGCTCGCGACGGCGCGTCGGTCAAGGTCGCCGCCCCCCCAGTCGCGGCGGGCGCGGCGATTTCGGCGCGCAGGGCATCCAGCAGGGCCTGGTTCTGTTGGCGGAGTTCCGGTTGATGCTGGCGGTAATGGGCGCTGACCCGGCGCAAGATGTCGGTAAAGGTCGGCATCCCGTAGCGGGGCGTCTTGGGGAAATAGGTGCCACCGACGAAGGGTACGTGATCGTCGTGGGTCAGAAACATCGTCAGCGGCCAGCCGCCGGCCCGCCGGTGCAGCATCTGAAAGGCGGTTTGGTAAATTTTGTCGAGGTCAGGCCGCTCTTCTCGGTCCACCTTGATGTTAACGAACAATTCGTTCATCACTTGGGCGGTGGCCTCATCCTCGAAGGATTCGTGGGCCATGACGTGGCACCAGTGGCAGGCCGAATAGCCGATGGATAGCAGAATCGGCTTGCCTTCGCGGCGGGCACGGTCGAGCGCTTCCTCGCCCCAGGGATACCAATCCACGGG
>DAOTGT010000315.1:0-3213 GCA_035447285.1 Candidatus Competibacter sp. | reverse complement strand
CGTCGGTCTGCCGGATATTGTCGGTGTAGGTCAGCAGATCCGGGTAACGGTGGGCATGCGCCAAGATTTTATATTGCACCATAAATTCAATGTCGGCGATACCACCTCGGCCCTGCTTGAGGTCGAAGATCTCGGCGGTGCTGATGTCCAATTCGGCGCGCATCCGCTCGCGCATGTCGCGAACCTCCTGGCGCAGCGCCACGGGATCGCGCTCGCGCCCCAAAACCTCCCGGCGGATGGTTTGAAACCGCTCGGTCAGCGCCGCTGGTCCCGCCACCGCTCGCGTCCGCGCCAGCGCCTGATGTTCCCAGGTCCAGGCTTGGCGTTGCTGGTATTCGGCGAAAGCCTCGAAGGAGCTGACCAGCAGACCGGCGCGACCGCTAGGCCGCAGCCGGGTGTCCACCTCGTACAGATCGCCAGCGCCGGTACGGGTGGTGAGCAGATGGATGATCCGCTGTACCAGTTTGGCGAAAAAAGCGGTGTTGTCGATCTGACGCGGACCGGCGGTCACTTGTTGGCCACCGACGCTGTCGTGCAGGAACACCAGATCCAGGTCGGAACCGTAGTTCAATTCGATGCCGCCCAGCTTGCCGTAGGCGAGGATGGCGAAGCGCGCCTCCCGCTTCACCTCGTCCACCACGCATTCGGGTGGACCGAACCGGAGCAACAGATCGGCCCAGGCCAGTTCCAGCACCTTGCATAGCAGGACTTCGGCGATTTTGGTCAGATGGTCGCTGACGATCATCAAGGGCATCGCGCCGCTGACGTCGGCGGCGGCGACCCGCAACACGTTGCCCTGCTTGAAATAGCGCAAGGCGTTCAGCAGCTCTTCGGCGTCACCCGCCGGCGCGCGCGCCAGTTGCTGGTCCAGTTCCGACACCAACTGCCGGCGATCCAGCGGCGCGTAGAGCGTGGCGGGGTTGAGCAGATCGTCGAGCAACAGTGGATAGCGGGTCAGATGGGTGGCGATCCAACTGCTGGCGGCGCACAGCTTGATCAGTTGCGCCAGCGCCTGCGGATGCTCGACCAGCAGCGCCAAGTACACCGAGCGGCGGGCCACCGCTTCCAGCAGATTGAACACGCGCTCCAGCGTCCCCGCCGGTCGCGGCCCGGTGGCGGCGGCTTCCAGCACCCGCGGCACCAGCACGTCCAAGCGTTCGCGCCCGCGCGGGCTCATCGCCCGGTAGCTGAACCCGGTTTTCAGCACCCGCAGTCGATTCCAGGCCAATGCCGGGTCTTCGAAACCGTGCTCGGCCAATATCCGCAGCGCGCCTTCCTCGCCGGGTTCGTCCCCCCACAGAACCGCCAACCCATCCTGGCGGGTCCCGGCATCCGCCGCCGCGTCGCCGAAGACCTGAGCAAACTGCTGGCTCACCGCCCGAACGTGCCGCGCCAACTCGCCGGCGAACACCTCCCAGTCGGGCTGGCCCATTGCGTGGGCCAGTCGCAGTTGGGCCAGTTCGTTGTCCGGCAGATCGTGGGTCTGCCGGTCGGCCCAAGCTTGCAGCCGGTTCTCGACCCGGCGCAGGAAAACATAGGCCTGCTTGAGGTCGGCCACCGCCGCTGCCGGCAATCGGCCGCTGGCGGCCAGATGGTCCAATACCGCCAGAATGCCGCGTTCCCGCAGCATCGGATCGCGGCCACCGTAGATCAGTTGAAAAGCCTGGCCGATGAATTCGATTTCGCGGATGCCGCCCGGTCCCAGCTTGATGTTGCGTTGCAGGCCCTTGCGCTCGACTTCCTGGGCGATCAGCGCCTTCATGCCGCGCAGCGCTTCGAACGCGCCGTAGTCGAGATAGCGGCGGTAGACGAACGGCCGCAGCTCGGCCAGTAAGCGCTCGCCGGCTTCCCGGTCACCGGCGATCACCCGGGCCTTGATCATGGCGTAACGTTCCCAGTCGCGACCGTGATTCTGGTAATAGTCCTCAAAAGCGGCGAAGGAAATCGCCAGCGGTCCTGAATCGCCGAACGGCCGCAGACGCATGTCGACCCGGAACACGAAGCCGTCGGCGGTCGGCTCGGCCAGCACCTTGATCAACCGCTGCCCGAGCCGGCGGAAAAATTCTTCGTTGGCGACGGCCCGCGCGCCATCGGTCTGACCTTGTTGCGGAAACGTAAAGATCAGGTCGATGTCCGAGGAGAAGTTGAGCTCGCGCCCGCCCAACTTGCCCATGCCCAGCACCACCAAGCGCTGCGCTTGGCCGTTGGCGTCGCGTGGTTGGCCGAAACGCCGGCTCTGCCAAGCGTGCAAGCGCTCCAGCGCGGCATCGACCGTCGCCTCCGCCAAATCGGTCAGATCGCCCAGCGTTTCCGCCAAACTCGCCAGTCCGGCCAGATCGCGCCAGGCGATGCGGATCATTTCCCGGCGGCGGAACCGGCGCAACAAAACCCCGAGTTGGATCTCGTCGACCACCTCCACCAACTGTCGTTCCAATCGTGCCCGGCACTCGCCCGGCGCCTGGACCCGCGCCAGCTCGCCGCCGGCCCACAATTCCGCCGGCAGCGCCGGCTCGCGGATGCAGGCGCGGGCGACGAACTCGCTGCCGGCCCAGACCGTGACCAATTGCCTCGGCAGCAGCCCGTCGGCGGGCGGCTCCAGACCTGCCGCGCGGGCGGCGGCGGCGAATGCCTCCCAGTACTGGCCAACTTTGGGTCGCAGCCCAGGCGGTAGGCGCCGCAACTCCACGTCAATGCTGGTCATGGCCGCCGCGGCTCATTGCGGGGTCGGTTTTTCCTGGGACGGCTTTTCAGCGTCACTACCCGGCGCCGACGGCATTTCCTCTTCCTTGACGCCGTCATCCGGCATCAGCGGCATCGTTTCCACGTCATTGGAACTCTCCTGGTCCATTGACGGTGCCAGCGGAATTTCTTGATCGTTCACGAACAACTTGCCACCCTCGAACCGCGCGGTGGTTTGGTAGCGATCGCCTTCCAGTCGGACGAAGCCGGCGGCCATCAATCCCTGAAGCTGCTGTGCAACCTGCTGCTCGGCCATGGTTTGCACAGCCTGTTCGCCAGCTTCCTGACCCTGTTCCTTGAGCTGCGTCTGCAAGTCCTTTTTCGCCTGATCGATCAGCACGGTTTCCACCAGCGGCTTGGATGCCGTGATGTCGGCCAGTCCCTTTTCCAGCGCACCCAACAAGCTCATCGGATCTTGTGCCGGATTGATCGCGCCAGGGTCCTGGAAATTCAGCGTCAGCTTGCCCCGCCACT
>DAOTGT010000314.1:0-3217 GCA_035447285.1 Candidatus Competibacter sp. | reverse complement strand
GCTTCCGGCAGACCGACGATGAACAGCCCCGGCAGGCCGGCGGACAGATGCACTTCCACGCTGACCGGCGGTGCGTCGATACCGACTTGGGCGCGGGTGTGGACGATGGCGAGAGACATGGGAATCCTGCGAGCTGCTACGGATTACTGCCAAGCAGGTTGTTGGATGGCGGCGCCGGCTGGCAAGGCAGTTTTGCACCATTTTGGCGCAATACAGGATTGCGATAGCAATCGGTGGTGGAGCGGACATGCCATCCAGTCATAACGGAAGAGGCGATCGCTAGTGATTAACCATCGCCTTCTTCGGATTCCGCGGGTTTTTCCGTGGTTTTTCGCCGTTTGCCGCTGGGTGCCTTGCCTTCCAGTTCGGTCACTTGCTTTTCCAGCGTCTCCAGTTTGGCGCGGGTACGGGCCAGCACGGCCTGCTGCACGTCGAATTCCTCTCGCGTCACCAGGTCCAGCTTGGCGAAGGCCGCTTGCAGCGCCGCATGGAAGTTCTTTTCCATCTCCGTTTGAAACTGGCGAAAGCTGGGTGGCAGCGCTTCGGTAAAACGTTTGGCCAGATCATCAAAAGTTTTGGGGTCGATCACGTCGTTTCTCCACATGAAAATTGCCGTCACTTTAGTTTAACGGGATTTTGCGGTTTGTGCGTGCCGACTGTTACGCACGAAAATGGTGCAAAGTTGGGGGTATGTGCCCAGCTACGGATTAATTACCGGGAAAAAATCCCATGAATTAATAATAATATATTGTTTTTAATAGATATTATATTGATGGCACACGATATGCTTTTTGCTGACTACTAGCCGCCCCGTCAATGCATGACGGACGGAAGCTGTCTAGATGCGGAAATAACAAGCCGCGCCCCGTCGGGGGGTGTTCCAAGCCATGGGAGATTTTGATTCATGAAACTCATTACCGCGGTTATCAAGCCGTTCAAACTGGACGATGTCCGGGAAGCACTTTCGGAAGTGGGCGCGCAAGGCATTACGGTGACCGAAGTCAAGGGATTCGGTCGGCAAAAGGGCCATACCGAGCTGTATCGGGGCGCGGAATACGTGGTGGATTTCCTGCCCAAGATCAAGATCGAGGTCGGCGTGACCGACGATCTGGCCGACCGGGTGGTCGAGGTGATTTCCGGGGCCGCCAACACCGGCAAGGTCGGTGACGGCAAGATTTTCATCGTCGAATTGGACAATGCCGTGCGCATCCGTACCGGCGAATCTGGGCCCGAGGCGCTGTGAAGACCGTACTCACCTCTTGATCGTATCTCGAATCTTGCGGCGTGGCGGCCGACTGGCCGGTCCCCGCCCAACCTGAATTCCATGCATGACCCTTTGAGTTTTAACCCTAGGAGAACCTTACTAATGACGAGAATGATACAAGCGGCGAAAAACGGCGGCCTGTTGCTGCTACTGACGGCGGTGCTGGCGCCGGCGCTGGCGGTGGCCCAGGAAACGGCGGCCCCGCCGACCTTGAGCGCGGGCGACACGGCCTGGATGTTGACTTCCACCGCCTTGGTGCTGTTTATGACCATTCCTGGGCTGTCGCTATTCTACGCCGGCATGGTGCGCGCCAAGAACGTGCTGTCAGTGATGATGCAGTGCTTTGCCATCACCGCGCTGATTACTGTGCTGTGGGCGCTGTATGGCTACAGCTTGGCGTTCGATGCCACCGGCATGACCAAGGAAGCCATCAATCTGTACACTTTTATCGGTGGTTTCGGCAAGGCGTTCTTGGGTGGGGTCGGTCGGGATAGCCTGACCGCAACCATTCCGGAAAGCGTGTTCGTCACCTTCCAGATGACCTTCGCGATCATTACCCCGGCGCTGATCGTCGGTGCCTTCGCCGAACGGATGAAATTTTCCGCGTTGTTGGTGTTCATGGCCGTCTGGTTCACCATCGTCTATGCCCCGGTTGCCCACATGGTGTGGGGTGGCGACGGCGCGCTGATGTGGGATTGGGGCGTACTGGATTTCGCTGGCGGTACGGTGGTGCACATCAACGCCGGTATCGCCGGTTTCGTGGCCTGTCTGGTGCTTGGCAAACGCAAGGGCTATCCGCATACGGCGATGCCGCCGCATAATCTGAATTTCACCATCATGGGCGCCGGGATGCTGTGGGTCGGTTGGTTCGGTTTCAACGCCGGCAGCGCGGTGGCGGCCAATGAATCGGCGGGCATGGCCATGCTGGTCACCCAGATCGCGACCGCCATGGCGGCGCTGACCTGGATGTTCGCGGAATGGCTGTCCCACGGTAAGCCCAGCGTACTGGGCATCGCTTCCGGCGCGGTGGCGGGTTTGGTGGCGATCACGCCGGCTTCCGGTACCGCTGGTCCGATGGGGGCGCTACTGATCGGTTTTGCTTCTGGTCTAGTCTGTTTCCTGACTTCCACCAAGCTGAAGCGGGCGCTGGGTTACGACGATTCGCTAGATGTTTTCGGCGTGCACGCGGTGGGCGGTATCCTCGGTGCGATCCTGACCGGTTTGTGCGCCGACGCCAGCCTGGGCGGCGCGGGTTTGGCCGAAGGCATGACCATCGGTACTCAGTTGTGGGTGCAGACCAAGGGCGTGCTGTTCACCATCGTTTATTCCAGCGTTCTGAGCTTTGTGATCCTGAAGATTATCGATGTCGTGATCGGCTTGCGGGTCACGGAGGAGCAGGAAACCGAAGGTCTGGACATCGCGCTGCACGACGAGCGTGGTTATAACCTGTAATGTTGGGCGGCGGACACCGGCACTGCGGGACTCTGGTGTCCGCCCGACATCGCGCGCAACCATGGATTTCGGTTATATTCCCGTACGGGCATTGTGTTTTGGGTCAGGCGAACGCTAGAGGGTATCCATGAAGCTAGTCACAGCAATCATCAAACCGTTCAAATTGGACGATGTGCGGGAAGCCCTTTCGGCTATCGGGGTGCAGGGCATCACCGTAACCGAGGTCAAGGGTTTCGGTCGCCAGAAGGGGCATACCGAACTGTATCGCGGCGCCGAATACGTGGTGGACTTCCTGCCGAAGGTCAAGCTGGAAATCGCCGTGGACGACAGTTTGGTCGACAAGGTGGTGGAGGCGATCTGCTCCACCGCCAACACCGGCAAGATCGGCGACGGCAAGATCTTCATCATCGATCTGGAGCGCGCAATCCGGATTCGCACCGGCGAAATCGGTCCCAGCGCGTTGTAACCGCCTGTGAGGCGCATCGGACAGGGCGGAGCCGG
>DAOTGT010000313.1:0-3228 GCA_035447285.1 Candidatus Competibacter sp. | reverse complement strand
GCGGGAATACCGGCAAGCCGGGACGGCCGTACACCACCGGTTCCAACAACGGCTCACAGGCGACTGCGACAATGCTCGGGTCGCCCGGGAAACGGGGCGGCTTATCCTCGGCGAGTGGCCGCCAAACTTCCAGCTTGGGATATACGCCGGTCTTCCAACCTTCGGCCAGCACCAGATCCACCGGTTGCAGATGGGCGAGCAACTCGGCCAGCGTGGGCTCCGGCTCCTCACGCAGTTCGTGCAATAAGGCCCAACGGCGACCGGTCGCCAAAATCACTTCATGGGCGCCGGCCTGACGGTGACGCCAAGTATCCTTGCCGGGCGTCTCCAGATCGACATCGTGATGGGCGTGTTTGAGCGTGGATACGGTCAGCCCGCATGCCCGCAGCCGGGGCAGCAGAGCAACGATGAGCGTGGTTTTGCCGCAACCGCTCCAACCGCTGATGCCAAGCACTTTCATCGTCATCCGACCGGATCAGCGCTGCCGCACCACCTGATAAGGACGAGTCGGATAAGTCACCGGCGCGCTCCAGATATGCACCAGCCGGCTGAATGGGAAGACCAGGAACACGGTCAAGCCGAGGAAAATGTGCAGCTTGAACAGCAAGCCGATGGGCGTGATGGCCGCTACCGCTTCCGCCGGATCGAACGTCACGATATTCCGTGCCCAGCCCATCAGGTTCAGCATGTTGTGACCGTCCAGATGCATCAGCGACAGCGGGATGGTCAACAAGCCGAGAATGAGCTGCGCATACAAAAGCAGCAGAATGAAAATATCCATCCGCGTGCTGGTGGCCCGCACCCGAGGATCGTTCAGCCGCCGCCGCACCAGCATCGTTAGCCCGGCGAAGCACATCAACCCGGCGACACTACCGGCGACGATGGCCAGTATCTGCTTGGCGCCCGCGGAAACGCCCAAGGCGTGAAATACTTCCGGCGGCGTCAGTAGGCCGACGAAATGCCCAAGGAACAGCAGTAGGATACCGACGTGAAACAGATTACTGGCCCAGCGCATGTTTTTGTTGCTGAGCATCTGACTGGAATGGGCTTTCCAGGTGAACGGGTCGCGGTCGAAGCGCGCCAGACTGCCGAGCAGGAATACCGCGCCAGCCAGATACGGATAAACGCCGAATAACAGGGTATTTAAGTAACTCATGATCATCGCCTCGAATGGGTAAAAACCACCCTCATTTTTTATAGGGAACGAGCGGCCTGTGGCGTTGAACCGGGTGGAGACACCCAGCGCACGGGTTGGGCCGTGGCGCGACCACCTTGGCTTTTTCCACAACCGTCCTGATTCGCCAGGAAGGTCACGGCCTCTTCCTCCCAAATCTTGTCCATGTTAAGGATCGTCTCGTCGGGACCCTCGGTCGCGGCTTGTTGGCGAATCGCCTCGATGTCCGCCGGCTCACCGACCAAGGCGACCAGCGCGTCGAACACGACGCGATAATCGCTGCCCTGTTCAGCCAGTCGAGCGCCGAGCAAGGCCATGACGTGCATGGCATCGGCCAGCATGTCCAGCGCCTCGCCCATCGGCCGTTGCGCCAGATACTCCAGAAACAGCGGGATGTAGTCGGGCAATTCGCGGGCATCCAGCTCGAAACCGTGCTGGCGATATACGTCCAGCAGGTTGACCATCGCCTGACCGCGATCCCGCGATTCGCCGTGGATGTGTTCGAACAGATGCAGCGACAGCGCCCGACCCCGGTCGAACAGCCGGACATACCGCTCCTGTAACTCGATCAGATCGGTCCGCCGTATCTGGTCGATCAGCGTCAGCAACGCGCGATGCTCGCGTTGCGGCAGCACATTTTCCTGGTCGAGAACCTCGATCATTTCATCCAGCGCGGCCTGCATGTCCGCTTGCGGATAGCACAGCAGAGCCGACAGGACTTTCAGGGTTTTCATCGTTCCACCTCATTGCGTGAGTAGAGTACGCAATGCGTACCCTACGTGCGGTTCAGGCTTTGGTTGGCGGTTCCACCTTGATCGGAATCGCCCGGCGCGTGGTGACTTTCTTGCCGCCGAACAAGTTGGTCTTGTCGGTGCCCGGCGAGCAGCCGTTGCCGAAGCTGAAGCCGCAACCGCCGCGTTCGCCGAAGGCGTCGTAGGTGGCGCTGGCATATTCGCGATGGGAAGTCGGGATGACGAAGCGATCTTCGTAGTTGGCGATGGCGAGATAGCGATACATCGACTCGACCTGATCGATGCGGAGATTGACCGCCTTCAACAAGTCGTCCTTCACCTCGCCATCCACAACCTTGGCGCGCATGTAGGCGCGCATCGCCAGCATCCGTTCCAGCGCCAGCTTGACCGGCTTTTCGTCGCCGGCGGTCAGCAGGTTGGCCAGATATTTCAGCGGAATCCGCAATGAACCGACATCGGGAATGATGCCGTTCATGCCGATCTGGCCGGACTCGGCGCGAGCCTGAATCGGCGACAACGCCGGCACGTACCAGACCATCGGCAGGGTGCGATACTCGGGATGCAGCGGGAAAGCGATCTTCCAGTCGATGGCCATCTTATAAATCGGCGATTCCTGAGCCGCTTCCAGCCACGGCTCGGGAATACCCGCTTTACGTGCCTCGGCTTGCACCGTCGAGCTAAACGGATCGAGGAACATGTCGAGTTGGGCCTGATACAAACTCTGCTCGTCGGCGACGCTGGCCGCCTGCTCGATCTTGTCAGCATCGTAGAGCAGCACGCCCAGATAGCGGATGCGCCCGACGCAGGTTTCCGAACACACTGTCGGTTGCCCGGACTCGATACGGGGATAGCAGAGGATGCACTTCTCGGATTTGCCGGTGTTCCAGTTGTAGTAAATCTTCTTGTACGGACAGCCGGACACGCACATCCGCCAACCCCGACATTTGTCCTGATCGATCAGGACGATGCCGTCTTCCTCGCGCTTGTAGATCGCGCCGCTGGGGCAGGAGGCGACGCAAGCCGGATTCAGGCAGTGCTCGCACAGGCGCGGCAGATACATCATGAAGGTGTTTTCGAACTCGCCGTAAATCTCCTTCTGCACGCTCTCGAAGTTGGTGTCCTTGGAGCGCTTGGCGAATTCGGTGCCGAGGATTTCCTCCCAATTCGGCCCCCAGTGGATTTTCTGCATCCGCTCGCCGCTGATCGCCGAACGCGGCCGGGCGGTGGGCATGGCTTTCGACTCCGGCGCATTCTGCAAATGCGCGTAGTCGTAGTCCCACGGCTCGTAGTAATCGTCGATGG
>DAOTGT010000312.1:0-3229 GCA_035447285.1 Candidatus Competibacter sp. | reverse complement strand
TGATTGTCACTGAAGCCGTTGAATCGAATACAATCCAAGCCAAGGCTTACTCCAAGAGTCTCTGCATTGAACTCAGCAAGTTGGCGTAATTTTGTCCGGCAATCCGGCGGTATCGTGACGATGCTGCTGGTTCTATTGCTGGCGTTCCGCGCGCACGCTTGTCCGATGCTGTTCGATGTCGATCCCGCACCTTCAAACACCCACGGTTGTCACCACGATGCGGCCGTGATATCAGATGTTTTCACGGCTCCCACGCCCTTGCCTTGTCACGACGGCGCCTGCTTGCAAGCGTTCGGCGGTCAGGGTGAGTTTGACTTGCATCACTTGCTTGCCAACGGATTGGACTGGCTGGCGCCAAATATTACGAGTGGGTGGCTGCCGCCAGATTGGTTAAACCGGCGTTATTTGCCGCCGCCCTTCGTCACCGCTGTCGGCCCCCCGCCGTTGCAGCGTTCCCGAGTTCTGCGTCTCTAGCGCTCCCTGTCGTCGCGCATCCCGCTAACAACGCGGCCCAACGCCGCTCTGTGCGATTTTTTTCAGGGAGTCCTTCGTATGAAAACCTTTCTGGCGACCGTGTTCGCCATTCTGTTGTTCGGCGCCGGCGTGACGCTGGCGCCCCGTCTACAACCCTGGTTGGCCGATCTCAACGAGGCAGTGTTCGCGTCCACCAACCCAACCGTCCCCTCGCCGGAGAAAAAAGGCGATGTTGCCGAGCGCAAGCCGGTCAAATACCGCCATCCGATGAACCCGACCATCTTTTCCGACACGCCCGCCAAGGATGACATGGGCATGGATTACATCCCGGTCTATGCCGATGGCGATGGGAGCGATAACGCCGGTCCTGGTTTCAGCATCGCCCCGGAGGTGGTCAACAACCTGGGGGTGCGCGTCGCCCCGGTCGAGCGCGGCGATCTGGCGCGGCGGATCGAGACCGTGGGTTATGTCGACTACGACGAGCGTTCCTTGAGTCATGTCCATTTACGCGCCAACGGTTGGGTGGAGAGTCTGAAAGTGCGCACCCTGGGCGAACGGGTGCGCCAGGGCGATCTGCTGATGCAGGTCTATGCGCCCGATCTGAGCAATGCGCAAGAGGAGTATCTGCAATCGCTGCGCGGCGGTATCTCGTTGCTGAAAGTCTCCGCCCGCGACCGGTTGCTGGCGCTGGGCGTATCTGAGAATCAGATTCAGCAGTTGGAAAAGGAAGGGCGCGTTCGCCAGTTGACCGCCGTATATGCCCGACAGGATGGCATCGTTTCGGCGCTGAACATTCGCGAAGGCATGTACGTCATGCCACAAACCGAGCTGATGACGTTGGCGGACCCTTCCACGATTTGGATCAAGGTCGAAGTGTTCGAGCAACAGGCGGACTGGTTGGCGGTCGGTCAAAAGGCCGAAGTGCGATTGCCGCATGTGCCGAACGAAGTTTGGGAAGGTTTGGTAGAGTACATTTATCCCGACGTGGACCCGAAGACCCGCACCGTGCGCGCCCGGTTGCGTTTCCCGAATCGCGGCGAACGGCTCAAGTTCAACATGTTTGCCGATGTCGCGATCCATGCCGCGCCTCGCGCCAACGCCCTGCATATTCCTCGCGAGGCGCTGATTTCCACCGGGGTCGAGCAACGAGTCATCGTGGCGCTGGGCGAAGGCCGGTTCGAGGCTCGACCGGTGAAAACCGGGATCGAGGCCGGCGACCGGGTGGAAATCCTTTCGGGACTGAAGAAAGGCGAGCAGGTCGTGACCTCCGCGCAGTTCCTGCTGGACTCCGAGAGCAGCATTCGCGCCAGCATCCAGCGGCTGACCGCGCCGCCGAAACCCGGTATTTGGGCCGAAGGCGTCATCAACACCGTCGAGGTGGATTCCCATACGGTTAACATCACCCACGAGCCTATTCCAGAATTGAACTGGCCGACCATGACCATGGATTTTCCCACCGCTCAGGGCATCGATCTGGAGCAGTTGCGGCCGGACCGCAAGCTGCGCTTTCGGATCAGCGAAGGCGAGGATGGGCGTTATCAGATTGATGCCATCGAACCAGCGGGGGCACAGCCATGATCACCGCCATCATCCGCTGGTCCATCCATAATCGCTTGCTGGTCACCCTGATGGCCTTGTTGCTGGCGGGCTGGGGTGCTTGGTCGGCCCGCCATATCCCGCTGGACGCTCTGCCGGACCTGTCCGACGTGCAGGTGATCGTCAAGACCAACTATCCCGGTCAAGCGCCGCAGGTAGTGGAAAGCCAAGTGACTTATCCATTGGCGACGGCGTTGCTGGCGGTGCCGGGCGCGGTGACGGTGCGCGGCTACTCCGGTTTCGGCGATTCCTTCGTTTACGTGATTTTCGCCGATGGCACCGATTTGTACTGGGCGCGCTCGCGGGTGTTGGAATATCTCAGCCAGATTGCGCCCCGCTTGCCGCCGCAAGCCCAACCCGCGCTGGGACCGGACGCCACTGGCGTGGGCTGGGTCTACGAATACGCCCTGGTGGATCGCACCGGCCGTCACGATCTGGCGCAATTGCGTTCCTTGCAGGACTGGTTCCTGAAATACGAACTGCAATCGGTGGATGGCGTGGCCGAGGTCGCCACGGTCGGTGGCATGGTCAAGCAATACCAAGTGGTGCTCGATCCCAATCGCTTGCGCGCTTACAACCTGCCGCTGGCGCGCGTGCGGATGGCCATCCAGAATGCCAATCAGGAAGTGGGCGGTTCGGTGATCGAACTGGCCGAAGCCGAGTACATGGTGCGCTCGCGGGGCTATCTGCAACGGATTGAAGATTTGCGGCGGGTGCCGCTGGGGGTAAGCAACACCGGCACGCCGATCCTGCTCGACGACGTGGCCGACATCCGGCTCGGGCCGGAATTACGGCGCGGCGCGGCGGAATTGGATGGAGAAGGGGAGGTGGTGGGCGGCATCATCATGATGCGTGCCGGCGAGAATGCGCTGACCACCATCGAAGGCGTCAAGGCCAAGTTGGAACAGTTGCGGCGCGGTCTGCCGGAGGGCGTGGACATCGTGCCCACCTATGACCGATCCGATTTGATTCTGCGGGCGGTGCGGAATCTGGGTGAAAAGCTGGTCGAGGAATTCGTGGTGGTGGTGATCGTCTGCGCCGTGTTCCTGTTTCACCTGCGTTCCTCGCTGGTGATTCTGATCAGCCTGCCGATCGGGATCTTGGCCGCCTTCGCCATCATGCGCTGGCAAGGTATCAACGCCAATATCCTGTCACTGGG
>DAOTGT010000311.1:0-3239 GCA_035447285.1 Candidatus Competibacter sp. | reverse complement strand
CCGGCCTCCAGCATCTGGCGCATGGAAATGGTCGCCATTGCCGAATTCTCCTTAAGGATTGGGGGTTAAGCCTCCATTCGCCCCAAGCGGCGACCCCTCATGGGGGCACCCGGCCGCCCGTGCCGGCGAATGTGCGAAGTGTATGCAACGCGAGAAGGTTTGCCTAAAAGGCGCGCGCTTTATACCATGGATTGCTTGGGAAAACCAAATGAACCACCGCCCGCGGACACGGTCCCAAACACCGCGAGCCGCTCCGGGCGCCGTCCCTCGCCCACCGCCCATATGCCCGTGGATCGACGCCATGTTCCAGAAACCCCCCAGGAAATCGATGAGCATCACTCTCAAGACGCCGGAAGAAATCGAAAAGATGCGCGTCGCCGGCCGGCTGGCCGCCGAGGTCCTGCACATGATCCAAACTCATGTGCGGGAGGGAATCGCCACCGAGGAACTGGACCGGATCTGCCACGACTACATCGTCGATGTCCAGCAGGCGATCCCCGCTCCGCTCAATTATCGCGGTTTCCCCAAATCCATCTGCACGTCGCTCAACCATGTGGTCTGCCACGGCATTCCCGGGCCGAAGAAGTTGAAGAAAGGCGACGTACTCAACATCGATATCACGGTGATCAAGGACGGCTATCACGGCGACACCAGTCGGATGTTTCAGGTCGGTACCCCGCCGGTCGCCGCGCAACGCGTCAGCCGGGTGGCCTACGAGTGCCTGTGCATCGGCATCGAGATGGTGCGGCCCGGCATCCGCCTCGGCGACATTGGCCACGCCATCCAGCGGCACGCCGAAGCTCAGCACTGCTCGGTGGTGCGCGAGTACTGCGGTCACGGCATCGGCCGGGAATTCCACGAAGAACCACAGGTGCTGCATTACGGCGACCCCGGTACCGGCGTCGAGCTGGTTCCCGGCATGATCTTCACCATCGAACCGATGATCAACGCCGGCAAACGGCACGTCAAGCTGCTCCCCGACGGTTGGACCGTGATCACCAAGGACCACAGCGTTTCCGCCCAATGGGAGCATACCGTGCTGGTGACCGAAACCGGCCACGAAGTCCTCACGTCGTACCCGGGCGATCCGCTGTAAGCGCCCACCATACCCCGGAAGATCCCATGGCCGTCACCGATATCGCTTTCCCATCCGTCGCCGCGCCCAACACATTCTCCGTCCACGTCGAACCGCCGCCGGACCACTTGCGACCGGTCGAGATCGCTCCATTCGACGCGGAGGCTTTCGCCCGCGATCTGGCGGCCGCCGCCAACCCGCTGGCCATGTTCCGAGCTCTGCTCAAACAGACCGATGCCCGGTTCAAGGAACTGTTCCAGCAAGGCGTACCCGCTTACGAATTGGTGCCCGCTCGCGCCGGCCTGATGGATGATCTGCTGCGATTCGTCTGGCTGCGGTTTTTCGAGGCCGATACCCCGGATCTGGCGTTGACGGCGGTCGGAGGCTACGGCCGCGGCGAGCTGCACCCCGGCTCGGACGTGGACATCATGATCCTGCTGGATGAGCGGATGCTGGAAACCCGCCGTTCCGAGCTGGAAGCCTTCATGGCCTTCCTGTGGGATATCGGACTGGAGGTCGGGCACAGCGTGCGCACGCTTGAGGATTGCGTCCATGAAGGCGCCGCCGATATCACGGTCGCCACCAGCCTGATGGAAGCGCGGTTGTTGATTGGCACATCGGTCCTGTTCGAGCAGATGCGTGCCGCCACCGGCCCCGACCGCATCTGGCCGGATACAGCCTTCTTCGAATCCAAACAGCGGGAACGCTGCCAACGCTGCCACAAATACAACGAAACCGCCTTCAACCTGGAACCCAATATCAAGGACGGTCCCGGCGGGCTGCGCGACATGCAAATGATCGGCTGGGTGGCTAAACGGCATTTCGGCGTCAGCACCCTGCAAGAACTGGTGAGTCACGGTTTCCTGAGTCCGAGCGAATACGACGAGTTGATCGACTGCCGCAACTTTCTCTGGCAAGTGCGCTTCGCCCTGCATACGCTGACCGGCCGCCGCGAAGACATGTTGCTGTTCGATCACCAGCGCCGGATCGCCCAGCAGTTCGGCTACCGGGATCAGGCGCAAAACTTGGCGGTCGAGCAGTTCATGCAGCGCTACTACCGCACCGTCAACGCGCTCAGCCGATTGAACGAGATGCTGCTGCAACTGTTCGAGGAGGCGATCCTGCTGGCCGACGAACCGGGCGAACCGCAACCCATCAACCGCCGTTTCCAGGTCCGCCGCGGCTACCTGGAAGTGACCCAGCCTAACGTGTTTCTGCGCTACCCGTTCGCGTTGCTGGAAATTTTTCTGGTCTTGCAGCAACACCCGGAAATCAAGGGATTGCGAGCCTCCACCATCCGCCTGATCCGTGACCACCGGCCGCTGATCGACGACAAGTTCCGCAATGACGTACGCCCACGCAGCCTGTTCATGGAGATCCTCCGCCAACCGCATGGCGTAACGATGCAATTGCGGCTGATGAACGCCTACGGTGTGCTACCGGCCTACCTGCCGGAATTCGGCCATATCGTCGGAAGGATGCAGTACGACCTGTTCCACGCCTACACCGTCGATCAGCATATCCTGTTCGTGGTGCGCAACCTGCGGCGGTTTTTCCTTCCTCAATTCGCCCAGCGGGACCCGGAATACAGCGCAATCATGGAGCAACTGCCCAAGCCGGAATTGCTTTACATCGCCGGTCTGTACCACGACATCGCCAAGGGACGCGGCGGCGACCATTCCATCCTGGGTGCTCAGGACGCCGAACGGTTCTGCCGCCAGCACGGGCTCAGCAGTTTCGACACTCGGCTGGTGGCCTGGCTGGTGCGTCACCATCTGACGCTGTCGCTGACCGCGCAGAAGAAAGATATCCACGACCCGGACGTCATCCATCAATTCGCCCTGCAAATGGGCGATCAGATGCATCTGGATTACCTTTATCTACTGACGGTCGCCGATATTCGCGGCACCAATCCCAACTTGTGGAACACTTGGCGGGCATCGTTGCTATGGACCTTGTACAAAGCCACCCGCCAGGCACTGCGGCGCGGGCTGGACCATCCCATCGACAAGGAGGAACGCATCCGCGAGGCGCAGGTGCAGGCGCGGCAACGGCTGCGCGCCACCAAAATCGATGGAAAGCGCATCGACCGGGTGTGGGAAGGCTTCGGCGACGACTATTTCCTGCGTCATTCCGCCGACGAAATTGCCTGGCATACTCGCGC
>DAOTGT010000310.1:0-3281 GCA_035447285.1 Candidatus Competibacter sp. | reverse complement strand
TATTGCGCGTTGCCGACCTCGACGATCAGCAAACCGTCCCGGCTCAGATAATCGGCGGCTTGATGCAGAATCTCCATCACCACGTCCAAGCCCTCCGCGCCGGCCGCCAGACCCAATCGCGGTTCGTGCTGGTATTCAGCCGGCAGACTGTCCAGTTCTTCCAGGCCGACATAGGGCGGGTTGCTGATGATCAGGTCGTAGCGGCGGCCCTTCAGCGCCGAAAACAGATCGGACTGGATCACCTCGACCTGATCTTCCAGTCCGTGCTCGGTCACATTGCGCCGTGCCACTTCCAGCGCCTCGGCCGAGATGTCGGCCAAATCCACCCGCGCGTCCGGGAAAGCATAGGCACAGGCGAGACCGATGCAGCCACTGCCCGTGCCGAGATCCAGGATACCGCCGACCGCGCGGCTATCCGGCAGCCACGGCGCGAAATGCCGCTCGATCAGCTCCGCCAGCGGCGAGCGCGGCACCAGCGCCCGCTCATCCACGTAGAACGGCAGGCCCATGAACCAGGCACGCTGGGTCAGATAAGCGGCGGGTTTGCGCTCGGCGACACGCCGTTTCAGCAGATGGAGCACCGCCTGTTTTTCGGCCGGCGTCAGGTGTGACTGAAAATATTCGGCGTGCAAATCCGGTGGCAGATGCAGGGCGTGCAGCACCAATGCCGCCGCTTCGTCGATGGCATTGTCGGTGCCATGGCCGAAGTGCAGGCCAGCCTCGTTCATGCGGCTGGCACCCCAGCGGATCAGGTCGCGGATCGTGTGCAGGTGGGATGGAAGGTCGTCGTGGTCGCTCATCGGCAATCGAGTTTGGAGTTGGAAGATCCTCTCCCCCGACGGGAGAGAGGGGTGAAAGTATTCAGCCACCCATGATGTTGTAACCGCCGTCCATGTACAGCACCTCGCCGGTGACGATCTGGGCGAAGTCGCAGGCCAGCGCGGCGGTGGCCACACCCACCTGTTCGGGGGTGACCAGTTTCTGGGTCGGGGCGCGTTCCTTGGTGCGGGCCAGTAGTTCGTCGAAACGGTCGATGCCAGAAGCGGCGCGGGTCATCACCGGACCCGGCGAGATGATATTGACCCGGATACCCTTCGGACCCAGTTCGGCGGCCATGTAGCGAGCGGCGGTTTCCAGCGCCGCCTTGGCCGTGCCCATGATGCCGTAGTGCGGCACGACTTTCTCGCCGCCAAAATAGCTGAGGGTGAACGCGGCCCCGCCTTCCTTGGCCATCAGCGGCTCGGCCAGATGCATCATGCGGATGAACGACCAAGCCGAAACTTCCAGGGTGGACAGAAACCCCGGCAGCGAGCAGTCAGTCACCCGGCCGTGCAGGTCTTCGCGCGGGCTGAAGGCGATGGAGTGCAGCAGAATGTTCAGCTTGCCCCAGTGCCGTTCAATGTGCTCGAACACCCCCTCCAACTGGCCAGGTTCGCGCACGTCGCAAGGCAGGTAAAGCTCCGCTGGAACCTGCAAGGCGTCGGCCAGCACTTGAGTGTAGGCACGGGTCTTTTCGTTCAGATAGGTCATCGCCACCTCGGCGCCGAAGGCCCGGAACGCGCGAGCGCAACCATAGGCGATGGAATCCTTGTTGGCAACGCCGATCACCAGCGCTTTCTTACCGGCCAAGGGCTGAGCGGGGATGCCGATGGGTTGCAGAATAGGGTCTTGGGGATCGATCGGAGCCGTCATTGGAATATTCCTCAATTTAAGTGGGGCGGGATTGATAGAATTCTATCGTTACAATCGACCATCGAGGTGAAAAATCATGACCCGTCGTGGAAAGCTGCTCGGCATGGCGCTGGTGGGCGGTCTGGCGCTGGCGCTGGGCTGGGTGCTGGGCGAACGGCTGTTCCGCCACCTCGGCTCGCCGCCGGACATCGCCGGGATTTATCTGCCGGACGCCCAAGCGCTTCCTCCATTTCAGTTGGTCCATCAGAGTGGCCGACCGTTCACCAATAATGATCTGCTGGGCCATTGGACGTTTCTGTATTTCGGTTACAGCTACTGCCCGGATGTCTGTCCACTCGCGCTGACCGATCTGAATCGTTTGCAGCGGCGACTGGCAACGGCTGGCGCCGACGGCGATACGGCTTATCTGTTCGTGTCGGTGGACCCGCAACGGGACACACCGGAACGATTGCGGGAATACGTCACCTATTTCAACCCGAAGTTTCAGGGAGCAACCGGTTCGGACGAGGCGCTGAATCCGTTGATCAAGGCGCTGCACGCGTTCTACCAGCGGGTGGACAACCCGGACGCCCCCGAGCGCTACACCATGGATCATACTTCGACCATCAGCCTGATCGACCCGCAAGGTCGGCTCCGCGCCATTTTCACGCCGCCGCAAGACCCCGTGCGGATGGCGACGGATTTCCTCGCGATCCGCGCCGCCGCGCCCTGAGAGACCGCGCCGATACTGTCAGGCCCCACCCTTTTCCCTGAAATCATCGCCATGTCCGATCCAGACACCGCCGCGCCCGCAACCTTGGGCGACCATCTTCGCCACTGGCCGCAGTACCTGTTGCCACAGCGCTGGCTGACCCGCCTGACCTATCGGGTCACCCGGGTCCGCGCGCCCTGGTTCAAGAATGCGCTGATCCGCGGTTTCGCCCGCGGGTTCGGCGTGAATCTGGACGAAGCGCTGGACCCGGATCCGCGTGCCTATCCCGATTTCAACGCCTTTTTCACCCGAGCGCTAAAACCGGAAGCCAGACCGTTGGCGCCGGGCGATCGAACAGTGTGCTGTCCGGTGGACGGCGCCGTCAGCCAGATCGGCATCGCCCAGGCCGACCGCCTGCTTCAGGCCAAGGGGCGGACCTTTTCGCTGGCGGCGCTGCTGGGCGGCGACATGGAGCGGGCGCGACCATTTCAGGGAGGCGCCTTTACTACCCTGTATCTGTCGCCGCGCGACTACCACCGCATCCACATGCCGCTGACCGGCCAGTTGCGGGAAATGGTGCATGTGCCGGGCGCGCTGTTCAGCGTATCGCCGCTGACCGCGCGGATGGTGCCCGAGCTGTTCGCTCGCAACGAACGGGTGGTGGCGCTGTTCGATACCGAGGTGGGACCGATGGCGCTGGTGTTGGTGGGCGCGATCAACGTGGCTTCGATCGAAACAGTCTGGGCTGGAGCGATCACGCCGCCATTGGGCACCGCGATTCGCCACTGGAGCTACCCGCCGAACGGCGCGGGCGCGGTGCGACTCGACCAGGGCACGGAAATGGGGCGCTTCAACATGGGCTCGACCGTGATCCTGTTGTTCGGCGCGGGCGCGGTGC
>DAOTGT010000309.1:0-3287 GCA_035447285.1 Candidatus Competibacter sp. | reverse complement strand
CTCGTTTATACTGACCCGGTTTTTCCACGATCCACAAAGGAGAACCCGGTGATCTATTCTCTCGGCGACCGCAGGGTCGAATTTCACGGCGAGGACTGGTTCATCGCCGATAATGCGACCGTCATCGGTTCGGTGGTGCTCAAGCAGAACGCCAGCATCTGGTTCAACGTCGTGGCGCGCGGCGACAACGATGTCATCACCATCGGCGAAAACTCCAATATCCAGGACGGCTCGATCCTCCACACCGACCCCGGTATTTTGCTGACCATCGGCCGCGACGTCACCGTCGGCCATCTGGCGATGCTGCACGGTTGCGTGGTCGGCGACAACAGCTTGATCGGCATCAAGAGCCTGATCATGAATCGGGCGGTCATCGGCAAGAATTGCCTGATCGGCGCCAACAGCCTGATCACCGAGGGCCAGACCATCCCGGACGGCTCGCTGGTGAAGGGTGCGCCGGGCAAGGTCGTGCGCACGTTGACGGACCGGGAGATCGAAGGCATGCGCCTGTCCGCCGCCCGCTACGTGGAAAATTTCAAACGCTTTCAGCGCGACCTGCGGCGGCGGGACCTAAGGTGAGTGCCGTTCTGGAAGATCGCTTGGATCTGGTGATCCAGCAAGTTGGTTCCACCATTCTCGGCAAGGAGCGCGCCATCCGCTTGGCGCTGAGTTGCCTGCTGGCGCGTGGTCACTTGCTGATCGAAGATTTGCCCGGTATGGGTAAGACCACCCTGGCTCATGCGCTGGCGCGCTGTCTGGGTTTGCAATACCAGCGCATCCAGTTCACCAGCGACCTGTTGCCGGCGGACATCCTCGGCGCGGCGGTGTACGAACGCCAGCGCGAAACCTTCGTGTTCCATCCAGGGCCGATTTTCGCGCAACTGATCCTGGCCGACGAGATCAACCGCGCCACCCCCAAGACACAAAGCGCCCTGTTAGAGGCGATGGAGGAGGGGCAGGTCACCATCGAGGGCGAGACCCGCCAGTTGCCGGAACCGTTTTTCGTGATCGCCACCCAGAATCCCGCCTACCAGATCGGTACCTTCCCTTTGCCGGAATCCCAGCTCGACCGGTTCCTGATGCGGATCGCGTTGGGTTATCCCGATGTGCAGGCGGAACGGGCGTTGCTGGAAGGCGAGGACCGCCGCGAGATTCTGGTCCGGCTGCCGGTTTGCATGACGCCGGCACAATTGCACGAGTTGCAGGGACGGTTGGCCGGCGTGCATATCGCGGCGCCGCTGTTGGATTACGTGCAGGCGTTGCTGGCGTTTTCCCGCCAGAGCAGTCGTTTCCGCGGCGGGCTGTCGCCGCGCGCCGGATTGGGGTTGCTGCGGGCGGCGCGGGCCTGGGCATTGCTGCACCGTCGCGAGTACGTGCTGCCGGAAGACGTGCAAGCGGTGCTGCCGGCGGTGGTGGGTCATCGCCTGCACCCCAGCGACGATCATCTGGAGCAGTCGTCTGCCGCTCTGGTCGGGCAGTTGCTGGATGCCGTGGCGGTGCCGGCCTGAGGCTCGGCCGCCATGTTCAGGGGACTGCGGCAACGCTTCGAGGCTTGGGTAACGCGCGGTCAGCGGCCGGCTCGTCAGCCGGTTCGACTGGATCGCCGCCGCATCTACATCTTGCCGACCCGCCAGGGCTATGCATTCGCCCTGCTGTTGTTGCTGCTGTTTCTGTGGTCCATCAACTACAGCAACAGCATGGGTTTCGCCTTCACCTTTCTGTTGTCGGCGGTGGCGCTGAACAGCATGTGGCGGGCGCACAATAATCTGCTGGATCTGGTGATTCAGCCGGGTGGCGCCGAGCCGGTGTTCACGGGGCAGGACGCCCAGTTCAGCTACCGACTGGACAATCCCGATACCGGGCCGCGCCATGGCGTCGCATTGCAATGGCGGGATCGATCGCCCCGTTATACGGATGTGCCGGCACAGGGTTCGGCGACCGTGGTTCTGGCTGTTCCCGCCGAGCATCGTGGTCGGCTGCGGCCGGGCCGGTTGCGCGTGCTGACCCGGTTTCCCCTCGGCTTGTTGCAAGCATGGAGTTGGGTGGAGTTCGAACAGGACTGCCTGGTTTACCCCCAGCCTCGCGGCGGGCGGCCGCTGCCGGTGGCGATGGCGGGTGGCACCGGTAGCGGTGTGGGCGAGCAGGGGGCGGGCAGCGAGGATTACGCCGGTTTCCGGCCTTACGCGCCAGGCGACTCGCCGCGCCGGATCGCCTGGCGGGCCGCGGCCCGCACCGATCGCTTGCTGGTCAAGCAGTTCACCGATCAGGCGCGACCGGAATTGTGGCTGGATTGGCGGCTGCTGGGGGCGGAGCCGATCGAGCCGCGTCTGGAGCAACTGTGTCAGTGGGTGTTGAAGGCGGAAGGGGAAGGGTGCGAGTACGGCTTGCGCCTGCCGGGCCGGGAAATTTCGCCTGCGTCCGGCGAGATCCAACGCCGCCGCTGTTTGGAAGCCCTGGCGCTGTTTGTCGGTGGCGATGGGTAGAGAGAGGTCGATCATGCCCTGGAGCTGGCGGAAAAACCGGCGGGAACGAGCGAAAGCGGCCAAACCGCCGGAAGAGCCGCTGACTCGGTCGGCGCTGATTTGGCTGTTGGCGGCATTGGTGCTGGCGGCGGCGCCACATGCTTCCGAACTGCCGATTTGGCTGAGCGTCCTGTTCGCCACGGTGGTCGGCTGGCGCGGATTCATCGCGCTGCGCGGCAAATCGCTGCCGCCGCGCTGGTTGTTGTTGCTGCTGGCGCTGCTGGCCGGTGCTGGAGTATTGATCGACTACCGGACCCTGTTCGGCCGGGATGCCGGGGTAGCGTTGATGGTCGCGATGACTGCCTGCAAGCTCTTGGAAACACGTGTGTTGCGGGACGGAGTGGTACTGGTGTTCCTGGGTTACCTGCTGGTGATGAGCAATCTGCTCTACAGCCAGGAAATCCCGATGGTGGCCTATCTGTTCGCGGCGGTGCTCGTCATGCTGGCGGCGCAGACCCTGATTCACCGCCCACACGCCGGTTTACGGGGAGTGGCCCCGTTGCGACTGGCTGGCATGATGGTGCTGCAAGCCATTCCGGTCATGCTGATTCTGTTCATCTTGTTTCCCCGCATCCCCGGCCCGCTATGGGGTCTGCCCAAGGATGCCTATAAGGGTCGCACCGGTCTGTCCGACGAGATGATGCCCGGCACGGTCAGCGAGCTGGTTCGATCCGATACGGTGGCGTTTCGGGCACGGTTCGCCAGTGCCACGCCGCCACCGAACCAGCGCTACTGGCGCGGGCCGGTCTTGTGGCGTTTCGATGG
>DAOTGT010000308.1:0-3307 GCA_035447285.1 Candidatus Competibacter sp. | reverse complement strand
CGATCCCGCGCAAGGCCGCCAGGTCGTTGAAGTCAGATCCGGCCTCGCCCTCCGCGAACTCAGGAACCGCCAGGTCCGCCTTGATCGCCTTGGCGGCGGCGGTCGCTTTGGTGAGTCCAGGATTACCCGGAGTGGCGCGGTCGTTGTCGGCGGCGATGACAATACGCTTGCCGGGATACAGCGCGTGGACGGCCTCCGCCACGGGCCGCATGTTGCCGGCGTCGCACGCCATGATTGCGCACCAGGATTCCTCGCCGTCGGCGGCGTCCAGCACGCTGGCGGCGGTGGCGAGGCCCTCGGCGATGTAGATCACGTCGGCATGTGCGGGATCGCCAAGCACGAAGAACGCGCCGGTCTTCGCGCCGCCTTTCAGGAAGTCCTTGTCACGGTCGCCGCGCTTCTCACTGAAAATGGCCTGGACGCTGGCCAGCTTGCCGGCGGCGGTTCTCAGTTGGATCAGCAAGCAGTTGTTCGCCCGCCGTTGCGGCCAGGCACCCACCAGGACGCCAGGGTGAGCATTGACGTGCTTACGCTGTAGATAGGGGTGATCGCCGCTTGCCGGCTTGGCGGCATCGAGAATCTTTTGGGCTTCGGTGCTGGCCGCGTCATGTTGCCGACGGCGTTCGGCCTCGCGGATTTCCTGCTGTTGCTGCCAGCGGCGGTCCCGTTCGGCGCGTTCCTCATCGGTCAGCACGTCATCGGACTTGGCGCACCAGGTCTCGCGGATTCCGCGTTTCCAGCAGCCAAACTCGCCAGCGGGCAAGCCATCGACGTGCAATATGTACCAGGAATTCGTGGTCTTATCGCCGTTGGCTTTGATGCGGTGCAGCGTGCCGTCGGCGATGATTTTGCCGTGGTATTCGATGCCGACAGCGAACATGGCGTCTCGAAAGGCGGCGACAGGGGTGTCAATCTGGGTGTTTTCGGTTATCATTCAATTCACCATTTATGAATTGCCCGCCCAGCGTTTGCGAGACGCGAAGCGGGTTTTTTCTTGCCCGCAATTCTTGCAGGCACGACGAAGCCACCAGCCAGCGCAATGCGGGCCGGTGGCGGCTTGGGAATAGTTGGGGTGCGGGTCCATCGCCGCGCGGCCGGGAAGGCTTAGGCGGCTTTGCTGGATAGCTTCGATTCTTCGTTCAGGATCATCCGGGCAATTTCGGCCGGATCGCCGACGGCGTAAACCCGGTTGTTTTCGCGAATCACTGGAAAAATGGCGCTCATCGCCCGACGCGATAACTGCGAATAGCTTAGATTGACTCCGAATGGGCGCAACTCCACGGCTAAAGAGCAAAGCGGCGTTAATCTTTGTTGTGTGTCCATATCTGCACCTATAGGTTTTTAAAAAAGAATTGCTCACGGCGATTTCCTTCTACGCGCATACGATGTCAAAAATCTAGGGTGGTTTTTTGCTCACGCGCATAGTTGGAGCGGTCTGCAATCCATGGGCAAAAAAACCCCGTCAAGCCTTAAAACCTGACGGGGTTTTTTGTTTCACGGGCCGCGAATGAATCAAGCGGCCTTTTTCGGCCCTCCCGGCATTCCAAAGCGGCGCTGTAATTCCTCCATGATGATGCGCCCGGCCGCGATTCCTTCGTCCACGCCCCATTCGGCGGCGATGTGCTTCAGACTATTGGCCTCGGCTTGAGTCAGTTCCAGGGTGATTTCGTTGCGCCGGCTGTACGGTTCCCGGAACGTATCCATGTGACTCACCAGGCCTTCCGCGATGCGAATAATCCCGATTGAGCAGGCCAGCAAGTCGAGTTGGCCCAGTGTGCGGGGGTCGTTCGCATGAACGTGGCCCTCGGCATGGCCGCGCAACCGTTCCGCCAATTTCTCGATGGCTTGGAGTTCGTCGGATATTGGATCGATGATTGCGTCGGGCAGGATGCAGCGCGGGTTGGCGTCGAAAGACGCGGCGGACGGGATAGAATGGGTGTTGCTCATGGCGTGCCCTCCTTCAAAGGGTGTGCCTTGGGAAGTCCGGCTTGGCGTGGTCAAGACGCCTTGCCGGGCGCTTTGCCGCTACGTTCGCGGCGCTTGAGGCTGTCCATCGCCGAACGTCCGGCATAGACGGCCGTCGCCAGTCCGGCGACTTGTTGGCCCAGCGCCGAAAGCTGCACCTCGATATGGCTTAACCGTTCGCCGTGTTCGCCCAATGTGGCGCGGATCGCCCGCAGGTGTTCCAGCACCAGGTTTTCAGTGTCGGCGGTCATGGGGTGGGTTCCTTCTCTTTCCGGCGGTACTTGGCCATCCACGCTTCAATATCGGCCGGCGTCACTCGCCACCCGGCCGGGGTATCGGCGCCGGTCAACTCGCCCTTGCGTAGCCACTTGCGGATCGTTTCCGGTGTCACCTTCAGCACCTTGGCGACCTCTTCGGGCGTCATGATGTCCATGCTTGGCACTCTCAAACATTAATGATGTTAGTAAGTATCAAGCAGTATAAACACCGCGTCAAGCTGCACAAAAAACATTCATGATAACAAGGCAAATCTTGAATCGGCGGGCGGCCTGCTCGCCTTCGAGCATGGTCAGTAGTCTATCCCGCTCGGCTATGAGCGCCTGCTCCCGCAGCTGGCCGCCAGCAGGTCATGCAAATCGTTTTGCGAAATCACTCGGACCGGGGGAAACAGACTCCCCTAACTCCCCTGACTCCCCGGCTCCGCATGGAATGTCAGCCCAAAAAGGGGAGTCGTGGGAGTCTGGGGAGTCTGTACGCCCCGGTCCGAGTGATTTCGCAGAAAAAAATAACGTTCCGTCATGGGAGGTTTTATGAACGCCACCGCCGCCCAGCAAACGCCAGCACGGCCACCAGCAGAATCAGCAGCAGCGACACCCGGGGATGGCTGGGCGGTGTGAGCTTCGGTCTGGCGTTCCGCTACGCCCCACGCAGCCGGTCGATTTCAGCGAACGGATTGTCTTTCCGGTCAGGCGCTAGTTCGAGTTGCCGCCGTGCCTTTGGCGTCATGCCCAGTTCGGAAAGCATCAACCGCAGGGCGTTGATGCGCGGGGTGGGAAAGGCGCCGGGCGCGCGGCGGTATTCGGCCAGCAGCGTCGCGGCCATGCCGATGAAGGTGGAATCGCTGCGCGCCGCCGCGCCCTTCGGCATCGATTCGACCAGTTCGGCGAAGATCGGCCGCGCTTCGTCGGACAGGTCCGGCGGATATTCTGGCCGGTCGGCGGGGCGCGGGGTCTCGTAACGGCGGCTGGACAGCCGCGCCACGGCGGGTTTGCGGGGGTTGGCCATAATGGTCAGCGTTTAGCGTGTTCCAGCGGCGTTGCAGCATGAAGCGGCGGGTGACAGC
>DAOTGT010000307.1:0-3325 GCA_035447285.1 Candidatus Competibacter sp. | reverse complement strand
ACCACCCTTCGCACTCTTGATGTCTAACCGCGGCCCGTTATCCGGGTCCGGGACCATGCATGGTGGGGAGTTTGACTGGGGCGGTCGCCTCCCAAACAGTAACGGAGGCGCGCGAAGGTTGGCTCAGAGCGGTCGGAAATCGCTCGTTGAGTGCAATGGCAGAAGCCAGCCTGACTGCAAGACTGACAAGTCGAGCAGAGTCGAAAGACGGCCATAGTGATCCGGTGGTCCCGAGTGGAAGGGCCATCGCTCAACGGATAAAAGGTACGCTGGGGATAACAGGCTGATGATGCCCAAGAGTCCATATCGACGGCATCGTTTGGCACCTCGATGTCGGCTCATCTCATCCTGGGGCTGGAGCAGGTCCCAAGGGTATGGCTGTTCGCCATTTAAAGAGGTACGTGAGCTGGGTTTAGAACGTCGTGAGACAGTTCGGTCCCTATCTGCCGTGGGTGTAGGAGACTTGAGAAGAGTTGCCCCTAGTACGAGAGGACCGGGGTGAACGCTCCACTGGTGGACCTGTTGTGGCGCCAGCCGCAGTGCAGGGTAGCTATGAGCGGACAGGATAACCGCTGAAGGCATCTAAGCGGGAAGCCCCCTTCAAAACAAGGTCTCCCTTGAGGGCCGTGGTAGACCACCACGTCGATAGGCCGGAGATGTAAGCGCAGCAATGCGTTCAGTTGACCGGTACTAATGGCCCGATTGGCTTGATCTGATCCAGTAACAGCATGACTGTCCTGGTAGACGCTTCACGAAACAAAGACAGTGGCGAAAGCCGCCGATGGGTCCGTTCCTCCTCTGGTTTGGTGGTCATAGCGACGGCTAAACACCCGATCCCTTCCCGAACTCGGCCGTTAAGGGCCGTCACGCCGATGGTACTGCGTCTCAAGACGTGGGAGAGTAGGTCACCGCCAAACTTGAAGAGTAACGGACAATCTCTCCCTATCGACGATCAATACAATACCCGAACTGACAACAAATGGCGCGGGGTGGAGCAGCCCGGTAGCTCGTCAGGCTCATAACCTGAAGGCCGCAGGTTCAAATCCTGCCCCCGCAACCAAAATCCTGAAAGATATCAAACGCTTAGACGATGGTATATGGATACCACGGGCCTTTTGTGCGGTTACATCAACGCCACATCAACACCACGACCGAAAAACCGCATTCGACCGCGTCCGCGAGCAATCGCCGACAGTCGGGGGCTGTTATGGGCAGTTTTGGGCTGTGTCCGCTTCCCCGTCTACGTCGGCAAAGGCCGCACCCCCCGATCCGCGCGCGAGCTACCCTTCAAAAGCCTCGATCAGCTCCGGGCCTTCCGCATCGACCCGCCCCACCGCCGGGCCAACCTCATGCGACCTCAGCTGCGCGGCGTCGATCTGCATGGCCTCGACCAGCGGCGCGCCTGACAGCCAGTCGTCATAGAAGGTCGAGGCCAGGATGACCGGCATGCGGTCGTGAAGATGGGCAATCGGTTCCATCGCGGCCCGGGTCATGATCGCGAAGGTGATGCCTGAGAAATCCTGCAGCGACACGCGCGACCAGAGCCCGGCAAAGCAGAGGCCCGGTTCGTTGCGTTCGGTGGTGATGAAAAAGGGCCGTTTGGCTCCCTTCGGCCCCTGCCATTCATAGTACCCCTGCGCCGGGATCAGGCAATGCCCGTACCGATAGGCCTCGCGAAAGAAGGGTTTGCTGGCGGCTTCTTCGGAGCGCGCATTGAACACCAGCGGGGCCTCGGCCAGCGTTTTGCGCCACCAATGCGGCACAAACCCCCAGCGCGCCAGCTCCAGCGACCGATCCGCCCCGGCGTTCAGAACAAGGGGCGCCAGGCTGGTGGGCGGAATGTTCCAGCGCCGCCGTCGGGGCTCGTCCGGTGGCGGGGGCGCAGCCTTTCCGGTCAGCCAGTCGTGATACTGCTGCCAGGTCATGCTTCCGGAGACGTATCGTCCGCACATGGGGAGAGTGTACAGGGGGGCAGGGGAAATGGAAGAGGAGTGGGAAAAGTACGGTCGGGCGAAACGGCCCAGACCCGCAATTCGCCACTCTGCATTACGTCGTAGTGCAGCTTCAGCAAAGCGGCCATTCGCTGCGCGTGCGCAGTGTGCCGGAAGACACGCACCGCCGCGTCCCGAAGCCGCGCCATCCCATCGACCTGGCGTGATCGCCCTCGATGCTCATCGGATCTCGAGCACCCGCACTTCCTTGATGTGAGAGCCAACCTGGTATTCAACCTCGTCGCCCACCTGCGCATCGAGCAGGGCTTGGCCGAGCGGGGTGTGAAGGCCGATCTTGCCGTCGTCTGGCGCGTTCTGGCCCTCGACGAGGGTGAAGGCGAGCTTCTTTCCGTCGGTCATGCTCTCGACCTTGACCTTGGAGCCCAGTGCGATGGTCGGTTCCGTGGCAACTCGGCTCGCTGCAGTGAAGAGATCGCTGCCCGCTGGCGGCTCGAACGAAAGGCTCGCCTGTTCCGGCCGCCCTGACGCCGCAGAAGCGGCGGCCCCAGGCCTGGTTTCGGCCCTAGCTTGCGCAGGCGGCTCTTCGACGTTGGACCTGGTGTCCTCGGCGAGACGGGTCAAAAGCGTCATCGCGTCGAGACGCTCGGAATGCTTCACACCGCGGGCCTTGGCGTCAGCGAGCGCATCCTCGATTGCTCTTTTCAGAGCCTCGATCTCGGCGCGCGGATTGCGGAACCAGTCGGTCGACCAGATGCGGTGCAGCCGCCAGCCGAGACCCTCGAGCACCTCTTGACGCAGCCGGTCACGGTCGCGGCTCGACTTCGAGCTGTGGTAGGCGGCACCGTCGCATTCGACGCCCAGGATGTAGCCGTAGGGCCAGTCCGGGTGCCGGAGGCCGAGATCGATGCGGAAGCCGGCGACACCTACCTGCGGCACTACCTCGCAGCCGAGGCGCTCGATCTGCGCCGCGACATAGTCCTCGAACGGGCTCTCGGTGCCGCCCTGCTGGCCGGCCACATCTTGGATGTGACCCGTCTTCGAGTATTCGAGCCAGGCCCGGAACATCCGCACTCCAAGAGCCTTGTTGCCATCGACGAGGATGTCGGTCGGCTTCATCGAGGTGAAGGTCACGATCTTCCGCTTCGCGCGGGTGAAAAGGACGTTCAGCCGGCGATGGCCATGGGCTGAGTTGATGGGGCCGAAACGCTGGAGCACCTTGGCTCCGGGCGCCTCCGGGCCATAGAGCGTTGAAATCATCATCACATCCCGCTCGTCGCCCTGGATCGTCTCGATGTTCTTGACGAAAAACTCCTCGAGGGCGTCGTTCTGCTCCTCCCATTTCTTAAGTTCGGTGAGGGTGGTATTGTTCCAGC
>DAOTGT010000306.1:0-3336 GCA_035447285.1 Candidatus Competibacter sp. | reverse complement strand
CCCCACAGGCCACAATCTGCGCCTGGCCCATGTTGCAAGTGGTGTTTAAGAAGAACCGCTAGTACGCACCACTGGACGAGAAATGATTCACATGACCCGAAGACCGTGTCATGTGACACGGTCTTCGGGGGAGGCGTGAAATTTATGTGGTTACCTCCAACAGCCGTTGCAACTTTCCACAGATCTGGTTACGACGGGTGTGAAACACGCAGCCATTTCCAGAAACTCGTTGCAGCTACTTCCAAAAGTGGTTGTAAACCGCATGGCTTGTAGACAGTCTATCCAGGCCGTTGTACCTCCTGTCCGATTAAAGTGGTCAAACGCGAACCCAGTCATACTCGCTTCTGGTAAAATTCCAAGCGTTTCACAACACCTTAGCTGTGTTAAGGGTAAGACACGCCCGGTTAACCTGTAAAGTGAGCGATGCGGTAATGCCGCTAGCAGTAGGAACCCACCGAAGCGACTCAGGCGCGGCATTGAGGCACGCCTGAGCGCCGTAAGAATCTCCGCCATTCAGGCCGAGGAGGATGTCAAAAAGCTTATCCACCTCTTACAATAATAAAGATTATCTTTCTTGAAACATTTTAAACTCAAACGAGGTATATCCGTGACACGCATGACACGGATGGTAGGTTTTTCCATCCCACCGACGATGGCCGATGAGTTCGAGCGCATGGCTGAAGAAGAGCAGCGTACTAAGAGTGAGCTGTTCCGCGAGATGTTCCGGGTATACCGGAACTACCGACTCCAAAAGCAAAAGGAGGGGACAAGCTTTGACCACCCAATAAACCAAGTGGTCGAGGAGACCCAGGTATCCTACCCGGTCACCTGACCGTGAAGGAAAACCGTACCTATATGCAGCCGGGAACTATCTTTTTTGTGGTAAGGAGCCCGGAGCAGTGGACTATCTGATCCAATAGCAAAACACCTATGAGCACCGTAATTGCGATTGCTAACCAGAAAGGGGGCGTGGGCAAAACTACTTCCACCATCAATTTGGCCTACGCGCTGGCGAACCGGGGGAAGCGTGTGCTGGCGGTGGACGCCGACCCGCAAGCCAGTCTCACCATGTACTTCGATTATGACCCGAACGTCCTGGAAGAACAGGAGAAAACTCTGTATTTCTCTCTTTTGGGCGAGACGCCACTCGAAGCGCTAGTGTTGGGTAAAAACCCAGCTCTCGTACCATCCAGCATCGCGCTGGCTGACGCCGAGCCAGAACTCATCACCAACGTGCTTCTATCTGCCCCGACGGTATTACGGGACAAATTACGGGAAATCCGAGACTGCTACGATTTTGTGCTCATTGACTGCACGCCATCCTTGGGACTGTTGACCGTTAATGCCATGACGGCGGCCGATGCGGTTTTGGTGCCGGTTAAGACTGACCACCTCTCGTTTCGGGGCGTGGAACGGCTGTTCCAGACCATCGAGAAGCTCCAGCAGCGCCTGAACCCGACCTTGCAGATTTTCGGCGTACTGCCGACACAGTACAACCCGCGTAACTTGCACGACAACGAAACCTTGGAACGGGTCCGGGCGGGACTCAAATCACGCCGGGTTCGCATATTCGAACCAATTAACCGAAGTACCGCCTACGACAAGGCGAGCATGGAAGGTAAACCCACCCTCGAAATCGCGCCTACAACCCCCGGCGTGCAGGTGTATTACACCGTCGCTGATGCCTTAATCGAAACCTTTTATAGCAACCCTCCTTGAGTCGTGGAAGCGTGGATCGCCGAGCTAAATCCCCCTTGCCGCTGGCGCGGTGCCCCTCTTTGAAAAAGGGGGGTCAGGGGGGATTTCCGCTCCTGAGTCGACCACAACTCATTGAGGAGAGCTATAGTCCTTCCAAACTTTATTAGTCATAAAACACACTTCCATGAATCCGCCCAAATCGAAAAAAGATTTCTTCTTTGGTACCTCGCCCGATTTGCCGAAAATCGTGGAAGTGAATTTGAGCGAGATTCACCCCAATCCGGACCAGCCTCGGAAAACGTTCGACGAGGAGAAATTGCGTGAACTCGCTCATTCTATCGAACGCCAAGGCTTGATCCAGCCGATCACCTTGAAGAAGCGCGACGCGAGCGAAGGGGGATACCTCCTTGTTGCCGGAGAGCGGCGGTTTCGGGCGCATCAACTTCTAGAAAAGACTACCATCCCCGCCATCATTACCCAGGGCAACCCCGATGAAATTTCCCTCATCGAAAACATCCAGCGCGAAGACCTGAACCCACTGGAGGAAGCCGAAGCCCTTGAACGAATGATGGCGCGCTACCACTACACCCAAGAGGAATTGGGGAAGGTGATTGGGAAAGCGCAGAACACCGTGAGCGAGACCTTGCAACTCAATAGCCTGCCTCTTCTTATCAAGGAAGACTATCGGACGTCCGATAGTCGTGTGGTGTCCAAATCCGCTCTCATCGAACTTACTCGTATTAAGGATGCCGACCAACAACGAATATTCTGGGAATCTATGAAGCGTGGCCAATGGACGGTTCGCGAGACCCGCCGGGCGAAGACGACCGCGAACCCGAGTGCGCCTGTCCAGGAAAAAGCTGTGGGGTCCGGTCGGGCATTTTTACGGAAGATACAGCGCATTGAGGTGATCGACGACGAGCATTACCAGGCTCTCGTCGAACTCAGCGAGGCACTCCGAGAGCATCTTTCCCGTTTGCGTCCCCCGGAGGAACACGGCGCCTCCTAGCAAATGTAAAACGAGTATCGGACGTCCGATACTCGTTTTGACATCAATCCACTCCGTCAATCTGAACTCACCGATTTTGATCGCTAAAGTGTTTGGAGAGCCTGCCGATTTTTTCACTGACGATTGTGCTCTATAATCCCTGTGGCTGCTTAAGACAAGACCTTCCACGACTTGGTAGTTGAACGCTACAAGCGCGCTACAATCATCCTAGCGATAGCCTCGGTTTTATCGAGTGGAATGACGCCATCCCTGCGGCAACATGTTGGATACAGCCGGTGGGTGGTGCGTGATTTATTCGACTGATCAGGGCCGAACCCCTATCCGCTCCAGCACCCCCTCCAGGATTTCCAGGTTGGTGAACTCGACCACCAAGCGGCCCCGGTCGTCCCCGTCGCAATTGACTGTCACCGGCATTCCAAGTTGTTCCGCCAGTCCGGTTTTCAATCGGGCGAGGTCGAGTTCCTTCATCGATGGAGTGGGCGGGGTTCCGAAGCCGAAGTGTTACTAGCAAACGCGGCGGTGGCGGAACAATCGGTTATCAGGGTGAAAACAGGTGGGTTTATCCCCGCCACATCCGCACCGGCCCGGTATCGACATGGACGAAGGTCGGATACACACCCACACCGCCA
>DAOTGT010000305.1:1942-3340 GCA_035447285.1 Candidatus Competibacter sp. | reverse complement strand
ACCCATGAAGGTGAAAAACGGGATGGCCAGCAGAATCTCGTTCTTCATGATGCCGAACACGCGATCCGGCAGGGCTTGCAACAGGTTGGGGGTGAGTAGGCCGAGTTCGATGCCGATCAGGCCGAAGGCCATGCCGACCGCCGCCAGCGAGAAGGCCACCGGATAGCCGATCAGCAGGAAAACCATCAGCGCCGTGAACATGATCGGCGCCATGTAGGCGATCAGCAATTCGGCCATGTCAGTGCTCTCCTCGGAACTCGGGCATCGGCCGGTTGCCGGTCAGCACCGCCACGTTCTTGATGATCTCGGACAGCCCTTGCAGGCTGAGCAGGGCGAACGCCGTGGGGATAGCGAACTTGAGCGGCCACCAAGCCAGCCCACCGGGATCGGGCGAGGCTTCGCGGGTGTGGAAGGAGATCAGGAAAAAACTCCAGGAATCGGCCACGATTAGCAGGCAGACCGGCAATAGAAACAGCAGCGTTCCCAGGATATCGATCCATACCCGAGCCACCGGCGGCAGCCGGGAGGAGAGGATATCGATGCGGACATGGCCGCCCTCCCGCAGGGTCCAGGCCGAACAGAACAGGAACACCAGGCCGAACATGAACCATTGTGCTTCCAGCAAGGCGTTCGACCCCCAATCGAAGGTATAGCGCAGAGTGGCGGCAGTGGCGCTGGTCAGCGTGCAGAACAGGATCAGCCAAGCTGTCCAATGGCCGATCGCCGTGTTCAGGGCGTCGATGGATGCCGCGATGCGAAGCAGGAATTTCATGCGCTCTCCTCGTGGTCGGGCGCGGGGTAGCGGACAGTGGCGCCGGCCGGTGGCGCGGTTTCCGATCCGTCCGGGATCGAAATGAAAAGTGTAGCCGTTGAGCTTGGAGATGCCACGGTATGGCTAATAAATCAATTCGTTGTGATTCTTCGTGGCTACTTTGAGAGCACGCTTCGGGTGTTCGACGGTAAAATATGTCGGCTGATGGTATTGGGATCGGCACCATTCATTTTTGGCCCGTGCGGGCCGATACGGCGGGAGACAGCGATGCATTACCAGGATCTACGCGATTTTATCGCCCAACTGGAGCGGCTTGGCGAACTGAAGCGTATCCGGGTCGCCGTCGATCCGTATCTGGAGATGACCGAAATTTGCGACCGGGTGCTGCGGGCCGGTGGGCCGGCGCTGCTGTTCGAAAATCCCAAGGGACATACGATTCCGGTGCTGGGTAATTTGTTCGGCACGCCGCGACGGGTGGCGCTAGGCATGGGCGCGGACGACGTGGAAGCGTTGCGCGAGGTTGGCAAGCTGCTGGCTTTTCTCAAGGAGCCGGACCCGCCCAAGGGGATGCGCGATGCCTGGGAGAAATTGCCGATCTTCAGGAAGGTGCTGGACATGGCGCCGAA
>DAOTGT010000305.1:0-1842 GCA_035447285.1 Candidatus Competibacter sp. | reverse complement strand
GCCGATCCGGCGACCATTCTGGCGGCGGTGACGCCGGTGCCGGATACCTTGTCGGAATATGCCTTCGCCGGTCTGCTGCGCGGCTCGCGCACCGAACTGGCACAATGTCTGGGCAGCGAATTGCAGGTGCCGGCCCGCGCCGAGTTAGTACTAGAGGGATATATTGCCCCCGACGAAACCGCGCTGGAGGGGCCGTTCGGCGACCATACCGGCTACTACAACGAGGTGGATCGCTTTCCGGTATTCACCATCGAGCGCATCACCCACCGCGAGCAGCCGATTTATCACAGCACCTACACCGGTCGCCCGCCGGACGAACCGGCGATTCTCGGCGTGGCCTTGAACGAAGTGTTCGTGCCGATCCTGCAAAAGCAGTTTCCCGAAATCGTCGATTTCTACCTGCCGCCGGAGGGTTGTTCCTACCGGCTGGCGGTGGTGGCGATGCGTAAGCAGTATCCCGGGCATGCCAAGCGGGTGATGCTGGGGGTCTGGTCGTTCCTGCGCCAGTTCATGTACACCAAGTTCGTGATCGTGGTGGACGAGGACGTGAACGCCCGCGATTGGAAAGACGTGATCTGGGCCATGACCACCCGCATGGACCCGGCGCGGGATACGGTCATGATCGAAAATACCCCGATCGACTATCTGGATTTCGCCTCACCGGTATCTGGCTTGGGTTCGAAGATCGGCTTCGATGCCACCAACAAATGGCCCGGCGAAACCAGCCGGGAATGGGGTCGGCCGATTGCGATGAGTCCGGCGGTGAAACAGCGGATAGATGCGTTGTGGGATGAGTTGGGATTGTAGGGCCGGCGAACCGAGCGGGTGAATACGCTTCTAAACAGCCCGCATCCAATAAAAAAAAGAGAGACGAAATCGATGATGTCTTATCACGTCACCCTCCAGCCGAGCAGCCATGAATTTCAGGTCGCGGAAAACGAGTCGGTATTGGACGCCGCCCTGCGCGAGAAGGGTAATGTGTTGCCCTACGGTTGCCGCAATGGAACTTGTGGGTCTTGCATGGCGACGATTCTGTCCGGCGAAGTCGGCTATCCCGATGGCCGCCCGCCGGCCTTGAGCGAGACCGAGCAGAATGTCGGTAAGGCGCTACTGTGTCAGGCCCGGCCGCGTTCGGATCTGGTGATCGAAGCGCGTGAGGTCAAGAGTGTGGCCGATATCGTGGTTCGGACTTTGCCCTGCCGGGTGGAGCGGCGGGAATTGTTGGCGCCGGACGTCATGAGGCTTTATCTACGGCCGCCGAGCATCGAGCGTTTGCAATTTCTGGCCGGTCAGTATGTGGATATCCTGCTGGCCGATGGGCGGCGGCGCGGTTTTTCGCTGGCCAACCCGCCCCATGCCGACGATCTGCTGGAACTGCATGTGCGCCATGTGTCGGGCGGGTTTTTCACCGATCACGTCTTCGAGCGGATGAAGGACAAGGCACTGCTGCGGTTTCAGGGACCATTGGGGACATTCTTCCTGCGCGAGGATTCTCCTCGACCGATTATTCTGATGGGCGGCGGCACCGGCTTCGCGCCGCTGAAAGGCATGCTGGAGCACGCCTTTTACATTGGGTTGGAGCAGCCGTTGCATTTGTATTGGGGCGCGCGGGCGAAAGTCGATCTGTATCTGGACGCGTTGCCGCGTCAGTGGGCGGCGGAACATGCGAATTTCCGCTATACACCGGTGTTGTCGGAGCCACGTTCAGAGGATGATTGGCAAGGACGTACCGGCTGGGTGCATGAGGCGGTCGTGGCGGATTATCCCGACCTGAGCGGTCATGACGTCTACATGAGCGGCCCGCCGCCGATGATCGAAGCCGCCAAACCGGTGTTCGCCGCC
>DAOTGT010000304.1:0-3345 GCA_035447285.1 Candidatus Competibacter sp. | reverse complement strand
GGGTAGTCATACAAACCGACCGACACCACCGGCGGCGCGAGGCGCAGGGTGTTGACCATGGCGCCGCCGGTGGGGCGTAGGTAGGGCAGCCAGCGCAACGCCTCGGCGGCTTCGAAACCGATCAGCAGATCCGCCTCGCCGGGATCGATCTGCGGCGAGTAGATTTTAGGACCGAAGCGAACGTGAGAGGAGACCACCCCGCCGCGCTGAGCCATGCCGGCCACTTCGGTCTTTTTGACGTCGTACCCTTGGTTCAGGGCGGTGCGGGCCAGCATTTCGGCGGCGGTCATCACGCCCTGACCACCGATGCCGACCACCAGGATGTTGGTGATACCGTCAAGCATGGGGATGAATCCGGATGGTATTGGCTTGCGGTTGCTGGACAATCGCTTCGGGGGCACAGGTTTCGACACACATGTGGCAACCGGTACAGGTATTGGCATCGATGCGGGCGAAGACCAGTTCCTTGCTCTTACCGCTCTTGGCGGTCACGGTTTCGCGGCGAGAGACCGAGATGGCCGGGCAACCGAGGTCGATGCAATTGCCGCAACCGGTGCATTGGTCGTCGATGACTTCGTAGGGCCGGAAGCGCTCGAAGCGGTCGGTCAGCGAGCAGGGGCGATTGGTGATGATGATCGAGGGTTCGTTCATCTTGGTTTCTTCCCGTACCAGCTTGACCATGGTGGGCAACTCGTAGGGATCGACCATGCGAATGCGCTCCGGGCGGACGCCGAGCGCTTCGGCCAGCTTGGCGAAATCGACTCGCGGGGTCGGCAAGCCGTGCAGATTCTGGCCGGTGCCGGGATTTTCCTGACCGCCGGTCATGCCGACCGACCGATTGTCGAGCAGCAACACGGTGACGTTGCCACGGTTGTAGATCATGTTCAGCAGACCCTGCATGCCCATGTGCAGGAAGGTGGAATCGCCGATAACCGCGACGATGCTTTTCTTCTCGTCGGACGCGCCGCGCCCCTTGTCCATGCCGTGGGCCATGCTCAGCGAGGCGCCCATGCAGGTGCAGGTATCCAGCGCGTTCCAGGGATGGCCGGCGCCGAGAGTGTAGCAACCGATGTCGCCGACGATGTTGAGATTACGGATATGAGAGAGGGCGAAGTAGGGGCCGAGATGTGGGCAGGAAGCGCACATGGTCGGGGGGCGTGGAAAGACGGTCGATTGCGGGCGGGTCGGAACCTGGTAGGGTTCGCCCAAAAGAGGTTTGATCGCTGGGCGCAGCACGCTGGGCGCCAGTTCGCCCCAACGCGGCAGGATATCCTTGCCGCACACCTCCAGACCGGTGGCGCGGATCTCGGTTTCCAGCAACGGTTCGGTTTCCTCGACCACCACCAGGGTATCGACCTGGCCGGCAAAGGCGCGGATCTTTTCCAGCGGTGGCGGGCAACTGAACCCGAGCTTGAGCACGGGGGCGTTGGGGAAGGTCTCGCGGACGTGCATGAAGGCCGGCCCCGAGGTCACGAAACCGATCCGGCGGTCGCTGCCGGCGAACGAGAGGTTGAGATCGCTGGTTTCGCTCAGTGCCTGTAATTGCCGCTCGCGCTGGTGCATCACCGGTAGGCGCGGTTTGGCGTTGGCCGGAGTCATCACCCAGCGCTGGGGATTCTTCTGAAAGCCGGCGGCGGCGTGCTCGGTCCGTTGGCCCGCGACCGTGACCATGGCCTTGACGTGGCAGACGCGGGTGGTCATGCGAACGATGACCGGCACCTCGTATTGCTCGGACAAAGCGAAAGCCTGCTTGACCATCTCATAGGCTTCCTGGGAATCCGCCGGCTCCAGCACCGGCATGTGGCCGAAGCGGCCCCAGTAGCGGGAATCCTGTTCGTTCTGCGACGAGGACAAACCGACATCGTCGGCCACCACGATCACCAGACCGCCGATTACGCCGGCCAGCGACTGGGTCATGAAGGCATCCGAGGCGACGTTCATGCCGACGTGTTTCATGGCCGCCAAGGCGCGCGAGCCCGCCAGCGATGCACCGATAGCGACTTCCACCGCCACTTTTTCGTTCACCGACCATTCCGAATAGATGTCCGGATACAGCGCAATGTTTTCCAGGATTTCGGTGGCGGGAGTGCCCGGATAGGCGGCGGCGACACGGACGCCTGCCTCCCAGGCGGCGCGCGCCACCGCTTCGTTGCCCGAGAGCAGATGACGGCTTTCGGCCTTGGCGTGAACCACGGCATTCATGATGATAGGAACCTCGTTATTTTGTTCGATACGGGGGTGGAGAAACATCCATCGAAAATACAATGATTTTAGGAACTATTTCCAATGATAAACAAGGAGCGCCGCAAGAGGGGTCATTCCGATTCGGGGAGAATCTTGGGGTTGGATTGAGCGGGTCGGCTCATTTCGGAGGATTGCCGCAGGCGGTTTTGCGCGTCCAGCGCCGCTCTTAATTCGTTGCGCAAGGCGTCGGTGGCGCGCGCCATGTCACCGTAGCGGCTCTCGGCGGTGGTCAACGCGGCGCGAACCTGCCGCAATTCGGTATCTCGCACCCGCAAGCGTTCCTCGGCGGTGGCCAACGCGGCGCGAATCTCGATATTTTCCCGGCGTTGGGCTTCCTGTTGCATGCGCCAGCCCGCTTCCCGGCTTTTCCATTCCTGGCGTTCGGCCGCGAAGGTTTGGCGCTCAACCGCCTGTTCGGCCCGATCCTGCTCAAGCAGATGCATCAATCGGGTTTCGTTGGCTTCGGCACGCTGGCGTTCGTCGTCGATGCGTTGTTGGGCCTGGGTCTGTTGGTTGCTCATGTCGACCCGCAATTGTTGCAAGATGGTTTCCATCTGCGCGACCCGTGCTTCGGTCTCGGCTCGGATCTGCGCGCTGGCGTCGATCGCGGCCTGCGTGCGCTGTTCAGCGGCATCGATCGCGATTTCAGCCGCCGCGCGCCGTTCCTGTGCCACCAGCAATTGATCGGCGAGTTGGCGTGCGGACAAGGTGGCGGCATCGAGTTGGCGACTCAAATCATCGGCGGTGGTCTGAGCTTGCCGTTCGCCGGCGACGGCGGCATCGCGCGCCCGTTCGGCGGTGGCCACGGCTTGAGCCGCCACCGCGCGTTGTTCTTCGAAGGCAGCCTCGGCTTGGTGTATTGCGATTTTCCAAAACGACTCCAGGGCCGTCATCACGGTTTCCGGGACAGCGGGCGGTAGAACCGCCTTGGGCGACTCGGCCAGTTGTTGCTGCCAATGTTTCAGGTGTTCGCTGATCGTGGTATTGCTGCCAGTACCAAGCAGTTCGCGTACACGTTGAATGGTGGGGTTGAGGCCGCGACCTAGCAGGGTTTCGGCGGCTTCTTGGACTTCTTCGTAACGGATTCCAGAACGAGCCATA
>DAOTGT010000303.1:0-3353 GCA_035447285.1 Candidatus Competibacter sp. | reverse complement strand
CGGATTCTTGCCGATAAGCGTGCGCATCTGTTCCCGAAACAGGTGCTGCTGGTCCACGAACGCCTGCAGGCTTTTCTCCAGATAATTGCCCATCATGCCTTGCAGGGTGTCGCCGTAGAAGCGGATGATGTGCGCCAGTACTTCCGCAGTGAAAATCGGATTGCCTTGCTCTTCCTGCTCGCTGATGATCTGCAACAGAATGCCGCGCGTGATGTCGGTGTTGGTGCGAGCGTCGATAACATGAAACTCGGCACGCTCCAGCACCAGTTGCTTGACATCCTCAAGGGTGATGTAGCTGCTGATGGCCGTATCGTAGAGCCGGCGATTCGGGTATTTTTTGATGGTGCGGAGTTCGCTCATGGCGGGCATATAAAAAAAGCAGCGCGGCGCGGCACCGGCCGGAAGGCAAGCGCCGCGCGGTTCAGGGCTCAGCGGAAGTAGAGACCGCCGTTAACGGTGACGTCTTCGCCGGTCAGGAAGCCGCCGTCTTCGGCTGTCATGAAGGCGACGGTGCGGCCGATTTCGGAAGGCTCGCCCAGACGACCGACTGGAATGGTCTTGACGATGGACGCCAGCACGTCTTCCCGGATGGCCCGCACCATTTCGGTGCCGATGTAACCGGGCGAGATCGAGTTGACGGTAACGCCCTTCTTGGCGCATTCCTGAGCCAACGACTTGGTGAAGCCGTAGACCGCCGCCTTGGTCGCCGAATAGTTGGTCTGGCCGGCTTGGCCCTTGATGCCGTTCACCGACGAGATGTTGACGATGCGGCCCCAGCCCCGTTCCACCATCTTCCCGTAGACCTGCTTGGTCATGTTGAACATGCTGTTCAGGTTGGTGTTGATGACGGCGATCCACTGTTCCGGGGTCATCTTGTGGAACATGGCGTCGCGGGTGATGCCGGCGTTGTTGACCAGAATTTCGATCGGGCCGACTTCCGCCTCGATCTTCTTGCAGGTTTCGGCACAGGAATCGAAATCGGTGACATCGGCCAGATAGACCGGAATGTCGAGGCCTTCGGCCTTGCGATCGGCCTTCCATTTGTCCACGGCTTCCTGGCTGAGGCCGTTGTAGTCGACCGCGACGGCGCGACGACCTTGCTCGATCAGTGCCTTGCACATGGCCGTGCCCAGACCACCGATACCACCAGTAACGACTGCGACTCGAGACATTAGAGACTTCTCCTCGGATTTTTGGTTGGAATCAATCGCGTTCGACAGCCAGGGCAACACCCTGGCCGCCACCGATGCACAGGGTCGCGAGACCCTTCTTAGCGTCACGGCGGACCATTTCGTGCAGCAAGCTCACCAGAATGCGGCAGCCGGAAGCGCCGATCGGATGGCCCAGCGCGATGGCGCCGCCGTTGACATTCACTTTGCTGGTGTCCCAGCCCATTTCGCGGTTGACGGAGATCGCCTGAGCGGCGAACGCTTCGTTGGATTCGACCAAGTCGAGCTGATCCACCGTCCAACCGGCCTTGCTCAGGCAAGCGCGGGATGCCGGAATCGGACCCGTGCCCATGATTTTCGGATCGACGCCGGCCTTGGCGTAAGCGGCGATGCGCGCCAGTGGCTTGAGGCCAAGGTCGCGGGCGGCGCTGGCGGTCATGACCACGACAGCGGCCGCGCCATCGTTGATGCCGGAGGCGTTGCCGGCGGTGACGCTGCCGTCCTGTTTGAACGCCGGCCGCAGCTTGGCCAAGCCGGCAGCGGTGGTTCCCGCGCGTGGGAACTCATCGGTGTCGAACACGATTGGTGCGCCCTTGCGCTGCGGAATCTCGATCGGCACGATTTCATCCTTGAACTTGCCGTCGCGAATCGCGGCGGCGGCTTTGTCTTGGGAGGCGGCGGAAAAAGCGTCCTGCTCCTCGCGGGAGATGTCCCATTGGGCGGCGATGTTCTCGGCCGTGATCCCCATGTGGTAGTGGTTGATGGCGCAGTGCAGTCCCTCGTTCAGCATCGAGTCCATCAGCTTGGCATCGCCCATGGTGGTGCCGCGACGCGACCCGAGCAGAAGGTGCGGGGACAGACTCATGCTTTCTTGACCGCCGGCGATCACGATTCGGTTGTCACCGTCGCGGATGGACTGATAGGCCAGATGCACGGCTTTCAAACCACTGCCGCAGACCTTGTTAATGTTCAGACAGGGCACTTCGATGGGTAGTCCAGCGTTCAGCGCCGCAGTGCGGGCCGGGTTTTGGCCGGTGCCGGCGGTCAGCACCTGGCCAAGGATCACTTCGTCGATTTGTTCTGGCTTGATCCCGGTTTTCCCGAGCAGACCCTGGATAATCTTGGCGCCCAGAATGTTGGCTGGGATCGTCGATAGTGATCCCATGAAGTTGCCGATTGCGGTCCTAGCGGCGGCGACGATGACCACATCTTCCATCGAGTTGACCTCCGGATAGCCCTATTTGTATTGGGAATCGCCATGCGTTGGCGAGAGACGACTTGCGCCGCGCACCAACAACAGCATCATACCGATGCAAAAAACAAAGAAGTAGCGAGAGGAACGTCCAAAACTGTAATGATGCAGTTTGCGGCTAGCGACAATGGCAGGAATCCTACTCTCGACTGATTTGAGCGCAACATATTGGAGCTTGCCATAATTCTTGTCAACCGATTCTGCATTGCAGCATCTGGCGATTGTGCGGCATGGCATCGGTCTCCAGCGTTTCAAGGCGAGCTGGATCGTGGAGTGGCGGGCGGTAGTTCGAAATGCACCAGTAGGGTTGTCTGCCACGCACTACAGTTGTCGTCGCTGATCATGAAGAACCGTCGGTCCCGATAGCGGGTCAAGCCTTCGAAATTGTCCAGCAGCCAGCCTTGACTGCTGTCGAGGACAGCCACGTCGGTCACCGGTAACGGTGTTTCTCCTCTCACTGGCGGCAGCTCGGTGCGGCGCAGACTGATGATCAGAGGCCGCAGAGGAGCGACGAAAGCGCGTTCCAGCGTCAGCAGGCTGCCGTCGGGCAGCGCTTCCATGGCGACCAGGGCGCTGCCGGGCGCGGACCCGAGCGGATAACTCCAGAACCGGCCATCGCTGGCGAAAAGGCGTATCCGGTCGACTGGATCGTCGCGCAATGATGCCTCGGTTCCGGTCAGCACGCCCCAGCGCGGATCGATGGTCACTGCTTCCAGCGCTTGGTTGATGTCACGGTAGTTGCGTAAATCGCTGAGGAGCGCGGGTAAGGATTCCTGGCCCCGCCATTGGCCGGTGGGGCTGTAACGAACCACGCGTGGCCTGATTTCGAACGATACCAGCAGTTCGGTATCGCCGGGCGTCCGGTTGTCACCGTTGCGGATCGCCAAACCCTCGGCATCGTCGAAAGGCGGACGGACCGGTTGACCGGATGC
>DAOTGT010000302.1:0-3371 GCA_035447285.1 Candidatus Competibacter sp. | reverse complement strand
CGCGCCCATTCAAAAACTGGCCGATCAAGTCGCCGGCTACTTCGTGCCGGTTGTCGTCGCCACTGCTGTGCTTACCTTCATCGTCTGGGCAATCTTCGGGCCGCCGCCGGCCATGGCCTACGCCCTGATCAACGCCGTGGCGGTGCTCATTATCGCCTGTCCGTGTGCGCTGGGTTTGGCGACGCCTATGTCGATCATGACCGCGACCGGCAAGGGCGCCACGATTGGCGTGTTGTTCAAAAACGCCGAAGCGATCGAAGTGCTGCGTCAAATCGACACCTTGGTGGTGGACAAGACCGGCACCCTGACCGAAGGCAAACCCAAGCTGGTGGCGGTTACCCCCGGCCCCGATCTGGATGAAGCCATGCTCTTGCGATACGCCGCCACCTTGGAGCGAGGCAGCGAGCATCCGCTGGCCGCCGCGATCGTTAAAGGCGCTCAGGAACGCGGCATCGCCCTTGGCCATGCCGAACAGTTTGCCTCGATCACCGGCAAGGGCGTAACCGGTGAGGTGGATGGCCGTACGGTCGCCTTGGGCAACCGCGCCTTGCTGCAAGAACTGAACATCGATCCGGGGACGCTCGATCAGGCGGCGGAGCAGCAACGCGCGGAGGGTCAGACTGTGATGTTCGTGGCGGTGGACGGGCAGGCTGCCGGTTTGCTCGGCGTCGCCGATCCGATCAAGGACACCACGCCGGGCGCGATTCAGGCGCTGCACGCTGAAGGATTGAACATCGTCATGCTGACCGGCGACAACGAAACCACCGCCCGAGCGGTTGCCCGAAAGCTGGGTCTGGATCAGGTCATTGCCGGGGTGTTGCCCGATCAGAAGGCGGATAAAGTCAAGGCATTGCAGCAGGAGAGTCGAAAGGTGGCGATGGCGGGCGACGGTGTCAACGATGCCCCGGCCCTGGCGCAAGCGCAGGTTGGCATCGCCATGGGCACCGGCACGGATGTCGCTATGGAAAGCGCTGGCGTGACCTTGGTCAAAGGCGATCTGAACGGGATTGTCCGCGCCCGGCAACTCAGTCGCGCGACGCTGCGCAACATCCGCCAGAATCTGTTTTTCGCGTTCATTTACAACGCGCTGGGTGTGCCGGTGGCGGCAGGCGTATTGTATCCCTTCTTCGGCATTCTCCTTTCGCCCATGATCGCCGCCGCGGCCATGAGCTTTAGTTCGGTGTCAGTCGTGTTCAATGCCTTGCGGTTGAATCGGGTGCGGCTGTGATGGCTCGACCAGTGCGCCCAAGGACTAGTGCGGGTTGAGGGAGCATGATGTCGTGGTTGCAACCCAACAGGGCCGATCGGCCCAGAACTAGAGAAGCTGTCACGAGCCGCCATATGCGCTTTTCCTAATATTTCGTGTACGTGGTGACGGGGCTGCGCTCCCGCTACACTTCCAATTCGAGTTTCCAAGCACACGAGAACCCTTTACGGCGGTGGTGACGTGAAACAGCACTGGGACGATCTAGCCTTCGCCGAGCACTGGTCGCTAAGCGATGACGAGCTTCCCCACAGAACCGGTCCCGACCCCAGGGGATTGGCCAAAACGACCTGAAGCGGTACCCTGTTTTCATGCACAACGCGCACGTTCCCATCCGCTTCTTCCCGGCCGCTGACCAGGTTACGGCCGAAAGGGCCGACCCGGAAAGGGCGACCCTGGCCGCGCAAACCGTCAAGACCGAGGCCCTGCCATGACGTCCGACCGCATTCGCCAATGGCATCGCCTGTTCGGCATTACCCTGACCGACGTGTTTCGCGCGACCCCGTGGCGGGTGGAACTGGAAAAGGAACTGGCGTTGCAAAGCCAACTGCTGGACGTGGTGATCATCGAGCAGGCCACCGGGGAACCGGCGTTATCACCGCCCGGCTGGGAACTGCCCGAGGGCCTGGAGGGCTTGCGCGCCCATAACTTGCTGACCTATAAATCTCAGCACGAGGCATTGGACGCCTGGGCGCTGGACGAATTGATCGGGCATTACGTGAACTACCGGAAACTCTTGAGCCGGGGCGCGCCGTTGCCACCGGAAGCCGACTTCCAACTCTACGCGGTCGCCACCCGGTTTCCGCAGGGATTGGCGGCGCAGGTCCCGCTGATCCCCACCGCGTGGCCCGGAGTGTTCGACGTCCTCTGGGGCACACACCCGGTGCGCTTGATCGTCCTCAGCGCCATTGACCGTCACCCGCGCAACGCCGCCTGGGAACTGTTCAGCGTCCAGCAGGATCGGATTCGGCATGGCGCGCAGCATTATCCCTGGCGGCATACCGGCGCCCGGGAACTCTTGCAGCAATTGTATCTCGTTTACGTTTTGGAGGAACCGAGCATGGCTTACACGATGGACGAGTTCATTCGCGAAGCCCACCAGGACTTGTTACAGCGTCTGACGCCCGAGGAACGGCAGGCGTTCCTCAATCGGCTCGACCCCGACGAGCGTCTGCGCGGCTTGGGGCCGGAAGAACGCCTACGGGGCTTGAGACCCGAGGAGATTCTGCAACATTTCTCGCCGGAAGAACGCCTGCGCGGCCTGGGGCCGGACGAGTTACAGCAACTGAAAGACTATTTAAAGCGCTTGAATTGAAGGCGCGCCATCGGCGGCAATGCGGATCGGTGCCTTCCTGAAAAAAGCATTTCTATTAAGACCGGATCAGGCCATTTCCCATTGAAGGGGACACTTCGGCAGGCATAACCGGGTCGAACGGGGGCGCCACGCGCCATCACGACCGCCGCCCCGGGCGCGTCAATCCCGCCCGTTCCAGCAGCCAGGTCTCGCGCGGCAACACCAGCGGCGTGGGTGCTGCGGGGTCTTTCAGCGCCGTCAAAGTCGGTTCGCCGGGCACGCCGATCTTGCCGACCTCGCGCAACAACCGATAGACGTAGCGCAGCCAGTGCGGCAGGCTTTGCTCCGCAGGACACACCGCCTGATCAGGGTTTGGCCGCAACGCCAGAGCGGCGCTCAGCACGGCTTGCGCATGTTCACCCGTGACGCCAAAGCGCAGCACCTGATTTTTGGGCGTCTCCCAGAACACATCGAGCACCCCGTCCCGGTAGGACGCGGCCGGTTGCAGCCGGGCCGCCTGGCGATGGGTCAGACCGATCACCCGCACGAGCTCAATCTGCACGGCCACGGCTGGATCTTCCGCACGAATCCGCGCGATCCGCTCAGTCATGTCAGCCTCGCTCAGCGGACACGGAGGACGCGGGGCGTTTTCATTGGCGATCGGCGGCTGCCCCGCCGCACGCGCCAACGGGATCAAGTCCGGCCGCGCCAGCCAGCCGCAGAGCTGGGCGAGCAGTTGGGCTTGGTTACGGACGGTAGCGGCGTTTTGGTCAGGCCGGGAGGACCAATGCCGGTGCAGCACCGCGATATGCG
>DAOTGT010000301.1:0-3378 GCA_035447285.1 Candidatus Competibacter sp. | reverse complement strand
ACCGAGGTGCAACGCTGCACCTACTGCGGCCATGAAAATCGCATCGCCGTCGCCCCCGCGTCCATCGAGGAACAGGATTTCCGGCAAACGCTGCGCGATCTGACCAATACCGCGACCGTTCGAGAGAGCGTTTCCATTCATTGCGATTCCTGCGGAGCCTCTTACAGTTTCGATGCCGCCGTGCATGCTGGGGAATGCCCGTTTTGCGGCGCGCCGGTGGTGGCGAAGACCGAACAGCACCGCCAATTGCAGGTTCAGGCGCTGTTGCCATTCAAAATCGAGCGTGATCAGGCCCTCGCCGCATTTCGTCAATGGCTTAGAGGTCTATGGTTCGCGCCCGGCAAGCTCAAGGATTATGCCCGCAACGATGCCCGCCTGACCGGCATGTACGTGCCCTACTGGACCTACGATGCCGACACCACCACCCGTTACCAGGGCGAGCGCGGCGACAACTATCAGGTTCAGGAGAGCTACCGCGCCATGGAGAACGGCCAGGAAGTCGTGCGCACGCGCCTGGTGACCAAGGTCCGCTGGAGCCCGGCGGCGGGCGTGGTCTCTCGGTTTTTCGACGACGTGCTGGTGCTGGCCAGCCGCTCGTTGCCGCGCGAAGTCACCGAACGTTTGGAACCCTGGGATCTGGCCAAGCTGCTGCCCTACAAGGAGGAGTATCTCAGCGGGTTTCGCAGCGAGATGTATCAGGTGGAGCTAGACCAGGGTTTCGAACGTGCGCGCGAGATCATGGCGCCCACCATCCAGCGCGACATCCAGCGCGACATCGGCGGCGACCATCAGCGCATCCACGCCGCCGATACCCACTATGGCGAGATTCGCTTCAAGCACATCCTGCTGCCGGTGTGGATGTCGGCCTTCCGTTTTCGCGACCGGGTCTACCGCTTCGTGGTCAACGGCCGCAGCGGCGAGGTGCAGGGCGAGCGGCCCTACAGTCCCTGGAAGATCGCCTTCGCCATTCTGTTGGGGTTGCTGCTGCTCGGCGGCGGCATCGCGGTCTGGCAACATTACGAGGAAGGTGCTCGGAGTCGACCGCAATTCGACTATCGGCCACGGTTCGGCGCCAGTCCGCGCGAGTGTGGCGGGAACGTCATCGATGCGGTTTGCGGGTCGCCGGTGGCGCTGGTGGGACGACCGCCTATCGCTCGACTGGTCGGGTGAGGGTTTTGCGGGAAACACCGTCGGCATGGGGCGCCGCGTTCGCTGCCCCCCCTCGACCGCTCAGGGAATCCCCAGCACCTTATGGGTTTGCAGGCTCAACCGCCACTGCGGATGGGCCAGGCAATAGGCGATGGCGGCTTGGGTATGGACGTCCCGGTCGGGACCATCCAGCGGTTGCAGGAAGAAATACCGGAACGCCAAATCCACGAAACATGCTGGTTGTGCTTCGGGTTCGGACTGGGGATACACCAATTTCAATTCATCGCCCTGAACGAGTCTCAAGGCTGCATCGGTCTTGGGACTGACGCAGATCCAATCCAAGCCGGACGGGGCCGTCAAGGTGCCGTTGGTCTCCACCGCCACTTCGAAGCCTCGGGCGTGCAGGGCGGCAATCAGCGGTTCGTCCAATTGCAGCAGCGGCTCGCCGCCGGTGCAGACTACGTAAGGCCGGGCTCGCGGCGCCTCGGCGGGCCAACGGGCGGCGACGGCGGCGGCCAGCGCATCCGGCGTGGCGAATTTCCCCCCGCCTGGACCGTCGGTGCCGATGAAATCGGTGTCGCAGAACCGGCAGACGGCGCTCGCCCGATCCGCTTCCCGGCCACTCCACAAGTTGCAGCCGGTAAACCGACAGAACACCGCCGGCCGGCCGCTGTGGGCACCTTCGCCCTGCAAGGTGTAGAACAACTCCTTGACCGTGTAGGCCATGCGCGGACGGTCAGACCGGCAATGCCGGTCCCTCCTCCCCCCAGCACAGCAGCGCGCCGCAGCCGGGGGTTTGCTCCAGGTCGATGCGATCCAGGGGTAGCCCGCAATCGGCCAGCGCGGTTTTGATCCAGCGCAGCAGGCCGGCCGGGTCGGCATCGTCCAGTCCCGGTAATTCATCCAGCCGGTGATGGTCGAGTGCTCGGTAAATCGGCTCGAACCGAGCTTTTACCTCGCCATAGTCGACCGTCCAACCCCGGATCTCGTCCAGCGGCGCGGTCAGGTGCAAGCGGATCCGATAGCTGTGTCCGTGCAACCGGCGGCGCGGGTCGTCCGCCGGCGCCCGCCGCAGGCGCAAGGCACTATCGAAGGTTCGCTCCTTCCAGATGCGGTAATGCCGACCGTCGTGATGGCAACCGGCGGTGGCGGTTTCGTAGACTGTGACCCAGGACAACGGCGGGAGTTGTGGTCGCAGGCGCTCCCACAGCCAGCCAGCCAGCCGTTCGCTGGTCGGGTTGTCCAGGCCGGGCAGTTCGTTGAGACAGGCATGGTGCAGTTCGGCGTGCAGCGGCGCCCACAGCGCGTCGATCCGGTCGTAGTCCACTCCGAGATCGCGGTCGCCCAGATCCTGATCGATATGCAGGATGACCTCGAAGCCGTGACCGTGCATTCGCCCGCAAGGATGGCCGGGCGGAACGTGGGGCAGCCGGTGGGCGGCCTCGAAGCGAAAGCGCCGCCAAAGGTGGGCGTGGTCGCGATCGTCCAGATCGACGCCCCGGTCGCGGGTGCTGTGGATACCGACGCTGGCGAGGCCGGGCAAGTCCAGGCGTGCCCGCAGCCAGCGGGTCAGATTTTCGTCGGTCGGCGTCGGCAGATGCTCGTTGAGGAGGGCGTAATCCAGCGGCGCCACCGCCGCTCGCAGCCGCTCGGCCAGCACATCGCTTTCGGCCCCTGGAAACGACGCCACCGCCGGGGGGAATTCAGCCCGGACCCGCGCCAGGAAGCTGTGTCCGTGCAGGCGGCGGGCGCGGTGGCCCGCCGGCAGGATATCGACCTGCCTGGCCGCTTCGAAGGGGGCGGCCGCCGTGAAGTACAGCCGAGCGCTCATGGCGCCGGTTCCCGGAACCGTTCCAGCAGGGGATCGGGAATACCGGCCTCGGTGAACCCCTTGGCGCGCAGTTGACAGGCTGGACAGACCCCACAGGGGGGTTGCAGGCCATTGTAACAAGTGTGGCTGTCGGCCAGTGCCGGCAAGGCGCCGAGGTCGCGGGCCATCCACACCGTTTCCGCCTTGGATTTGAACATCAGCGGGGTGTGGATGGTGATCTCGTATTCCATCCCCAGCCGGATGGCCTGCTCCAACACCTGGAGCGTGGTCTGCCGGCAGTCGGGATAGCCGCTGTAGTCGGTTTGGGCCACGCCGGTGACCAGATTGTGAATCCCGCGTGGATAGGCGAAGGCGGCGGCAAAGGTCAGGAAGATCAGATTGCGCCCCGGCACGAAGGT
>DAOTGT010000300.1:0-3393 GCA_035447285.1 Candidatus Competibacter sp. | reverse complement strand
GGGCGACGGCGATGCGATTTTCATGGCCGCAGTAGGTGCAGCGTTGCACCTCGGTGCCGGGGGCATATTCGAGCGACGCGCCGCACTGCGTGCATGGAAAGCGCCGAGGATCCGAGTTGCTGTCGGCCAGAGGAAGGCCGGATTCCTGCTGCATGGCGGAAGGCTCCTTCGAAAAGTCTCAAATTTCAGGTCTTAAGCGTTCCAAGGTGTCGTGGCGCAGCTGCTCGGGCAGCGTTTCGAGCTTGACCGGATGTTCCAACAAGCGGGCCATCAACGCGGCGGTCGGTTCGGGCGGACCGCTGCTGAAGTATCGCACACCGCCGGTCGCGGGCTCTCCGGCCAGCAGGTCCCCGGTTTCCAGCCGGCGGCGCAATTGCCGAGCCACCGCCGGACTGGGGTCGAGAATGGCAACCGCCGGGCCGACCAGCCGCTGAATCGCCGGAATCAGGAACGGGTAATGGGTGCAGCCCAGCACCAAGGTATCGACGCCCTCGACCAGTAGCGGTTGCAGGTAACGCGTCAGCAGCATCTGGCAGCGCGGACCATGCAGGTCGCCCCGTTCCACGCAATCGGCCAACCCTGGACAGGGCTGTACGATCACTCGTGCCCGCTGGCCGTGCTGGTCGAGTAGGGCGGCGAACTTGTCGCTGCGGACGGTGTTGCCGGTGGCCAGAATGCCGACCACGCCGGATCGGGTCGCGGCCACAGCCGGCTTGAGCGCGGGTTCGATGCCGACGATCGGAATGGAAAAACAGGCGCGCAGTCTGGCGATGGCCGCCGCCGTGGCGGTGTTGCAGGCCACCACCACCGCTTTGGCCTTCTGTTCCAGCAGGAATGCGGTAATGGCGAGCGAGCGACGCACGATGAAATCGACCGGCTTGCCGCCATAGGGCGCATGGCCTGAATCCGCTACGTACAATAATGATTCCCGAGGCAAAACGGCGCGGACGTGCTGAAGCACCGACAGCCCACCCACCCCGGAATCGAACATCCCGATGGGATTGTTGTTGTTCGTCATCCCTTCATTGATCCGTCCGACCGGGGCGTTGTCTGGAAAACCCGCGCTCAGGTCGCGCATTGGAAAAGCATCGTATTGCCCCAACCCGTTCTGGTGAGTTGAAGCGGCCTGACCGCACTCAAAACCGCCGCGAGTGACGCCGGGGCAGGGAGAGCGGCGGTTTGCAAGGATGTTGCGCGGCCAATCCTGCTTGGCAAGCACCTGGCGACCCGGACGCAATACTACCTGGAATGGTTGCGGGAACCCATGGACGCTTTGCCGGACCTTGCGCCCGTTCGCCTTGTCCAGCCTGATGCACTTCGACGAATCCATAGGGCGACGCGGCGGGCATTGGGCAACCTTGTTGCCGGCCCGCTTATCGACGATTCGTGGTTAGCCGATCCAGACGCAAGCGCTGACGATCGTCGAACAGGCGTCGCGAACCGATCCAGACCGCCGCCATCGCTCCCAGTCCGGTACCAGCGGAGATCAAAAACAGGATGAGAAGTTGGTATTTGGCCGCTTCCAGGGGGGGACTGCCGGCCAGGATCTGACCGGTCATCATTCCGGGCAAACTCACCAGGCCGGCCGCGGCCATGGCGTTGACGATGGGAATGAGCCCGGAACGCAGCGCCTCGCGGCGCAGGTCGGCGATGGCTTCCTCCCAGGTCGCCCCCAGCAGCAAGCGGGCTTCGATGCAACCCCGCGCGTCCCAGGCCTGACGGGTCAATTGGTCCAGGGCGATGGCCACTCCACTCATGGTGTTGCCCAGCAGCATGCCCAGCAGGGGGATTAGGTATCGCGGCTGATACCAGGGCTCAACCTGGATGATCACCAGCAACGCCAGCAGCGTGACGCTGAAGGACGACAGAAACAGGGAGAGGGTGCCGATGCCATAGCCCCAAGGTCCAGTGTAGCGGCGTTTTTGCCGACTTTGCACTTCCCAACCCGCCACCGACCACATGACCAGGACGATGAGCCCGATCAGCGCTGGGTTGGCTTGGGCAAACAGTTGCTTCAAGACCAGGCCGACGAGCATCAATTGCACCGTGCCGCGCAGCGTGGCGACCAGTACCCGCCGCCCGACACCCAGACACAACCGCCAGGACAGAGCGGCCAACAACAACACCAGACCGGCGGCCAGGATCAGGTCCCAGACGCTCAAGGCGATCAGGTTCATGCCTCGGGCTCCAGCCGGTTCTCGCGAATAACCAGCCGCCGTCCACCCAGGCGGGCCCGTTGTTCGGGATCGTGGCTCACCCACAGCATCGCAGTGGCGTGAGTGGCGCGATAATCCTCCAGCACCGTCTCCACCCGCTCCCGGTTGACCGAGTCCAGGTTGGCGGTGGCTTCGTCCAGCAATAGGGCTTGAGGCTGGTTCAGCAGCAGACGCGCCAGCGCCAGACGCTGGCGTTCGCCGGTGGACAGCCGAGTAATGGCCCAACCGCTCACGTCGACATCGAAGCCCAGGGCGACAAGCAGGGCTTCGATCGGAGAATCGGCGACCGGCGCCCGCCAATGCTCACCGACGGTTTCCGCCCACCAATGGCTCTCCGCGGGCAACAAACCCACCCGGCGGCGCCATTCCGGCGGCGTCAAGCGAGAGCGGGGCAGGTCATCGAGCCAGACCTCACCGCGATGCGGGTCCAGATCGGCGACGGCGCGCAGCAACAGGCTCTTGCCCGAACCCGATGCGCCGGACAGAAAGATTCTCTCGCCCGTCGCCAGAGTCAGATCGACCTCCCGCAGCAACATGGTGGACAAACCATCCAGGCGCAGCCCCGCCATCAGCGCTCCCGGAGAACCCGACCGCTTCGGAAAGCCCGGCAGGCGGTCTCTCGCAACGAATTCGGTGGTTTATCGTCCGGGCACGGCCGGAGTCGCCACACCACATCCGCCGACGGGTGTGAGCCGTTGACGACCAGGTGTTGAGCGAAAGTGGATTCCCGGAGTTGGGTGAGGCATGGCGGGGCATGGCCTTGCATCGGGCGTTCCTTGAAGGCTGAATGAATCCTCGCCCGATGATAGATGATAGTCCTCACCAACGGGTTGAAATCGAGGTGCTCGGGCTTATCGCCCTTCGAACTCTTCGGTAACATGGTTCCGGGTCGGAAGATTCAGTTTGACACAGGTAATCACAAGCTCTCGATGGCAAGCGTAACGCAGCCGTCGGACGCCCGCTTCTTCGAACGTTGCGCAAAGGTAAGATCGTATGTTGGACCCCTTCATGATCACGCTCGGCCTGCAAGGCGAGGTGCCCAGGCCCGGACAGGCGCGGGTGTGGGGCATCATCCGGCCGGAGTTTCTCAACAGTTGGGGCTCGGCGCACGGCGGCTTTCTATACACCGTGGCCGATGCCGCTTTCGCCTTGGCATCCAATGCGCACGGGACCCTGG
>DAOTGT010000299.1:0-3417 GCA_035447285.1 Candidatus Competibacter sp. | reverse complement strand
GCCCTCCCGGGGGCGCACCTATCAGTATGACGCCGCAACCTGGGAGTTGGTTGTCCCCCGGTTTCCTCCCCCTCTCGTCGATAGGGAGGGCGTTTGGTCCTATCGAGCGGGCAACTCACCCCCGTCGACAGGGCAACGGCGTCGCCCTCGCGTCGCTGCGCGATCCCGGTCGGCGACGATGCCTGCGCGCTGGTCCACAGCATGCATTCCTGTCCCGGGCGACGGAATTGCCCGATCCTCACGTGTGGTCGGCGACTGAACACGAGCCGGACGGTATGCCGTGCCGATCCCTCCTTGCGGCGCTGACCAGTTCCGCAGCGCTGGACAGTTCTCGCACCGACGCCGTCGCCGTCCCGGTCGAGGCCGGCCCGGTAGCCGGGGTCGCCGATCCGGACCGGGGCGGCACCGGCCGCGCGGGCTGCGTCGCAGTTGGCGTAGTACACACTGCCGCCACCACCGGTGCGGCGAAAGGTGCTGCGGCGGCGACGGTTTTGGTGGCCGTCCGGGTCTTCGTTGTCGTCTTGGTCGCGGTCTTGGTCCTGGTGACGGCTTTCGCGGCCTTGGTCACGGTCTGCGTGGACGGGGCGCGCGTCGTACCCGACGATCGGGTCTCGATCAGCGGCGCCGCCTCGGCCTTGACGGCGAGCACCGGATAGCTCGCGCCCAGCAGCACTGTCCGGCGCCCCTGCCGAGGATGAGTTTGGCCACCGAGTCCGCCGCCGCAGGCCGGCCACGACCAGCTCCGCGCCCACCTCGTCGGCCGCGTCGAGTACCGCGTGGGCCGGCACAGATGTTTCGAGGACCTGCCGCACCTCGCCTCGCATTCCGGCCACGTCCAATGTGGCTTGGATCCTGCACGACTCCGCTTTGCTCGCCGAAGGGCTAATCGATCCCCTCGTCCTGCCCGAAAGAACCGCCCTCCCGTCACTCCCGGACACCGCTTCCGAATTGCCATCACCACGTGGCGCACTCGCCACCACAACGCCTGAGCCGCTGACCTGACCGTCAGGTGGGCGCGGCATCCCCCGGCCGTGCCCCTCGGCCACAGCGGGGTGGGGCTCGTTGACTGGCGTCATGGCCACCGCGCGCGGGCCACCTGACCCGGACGATACGCGCCTGCAGGCTGATCGGAGGCAGACTGACAATCCAGTCTTGCTGCAAGCGGGTCCTGGGTGGCAGCGGTCGGAATCATGGTGTATACGTGGTGCATGGCTGAGAAGGACGGCAAATGGGTGCTGCTGTCCTAGCGTTCGTCGGTGCGGCTGCGACGGCCTTCTATGGGTACCACCAGGTGGAGTGGTCGACCAAGAATAAATACATTCAAGTATTCGCGATCTTCTTCCTCTATAGTCTATGCGCCGCTACACTAATTCTCCTTGCCCTTTGGGTTAAAGACCAGTCCTCAGGAACCCACCAAGAGGAACTTCCAAACTCTCCCGATACACAGATCTCCAATTCAACCACAAGCTTCCCCAATAACTTTACCGTGGATTTCGAGCCGCCATCCGGGACGATGAGTGCCATAATTACAGGCGGGCAAACTCTGCTAGCTGACTGGTACTCACTCGAACCGCCTGGATGCGCGGCCTCCAAACTCGACCTGAAAGTGCTATCTACTCCGGCAACGGATTTTGATCTCAAGATCTATGTCTCCGACGCGTCGCCGCATCAGTTGCGAGTCAGGGTGTCACAGGAGGGAATGCGCGACGTTTACGTGACTAGTACGTTGCCACAAAGGATCAGGATCAAACAAGGGAGCGCGGGGCGATCCCTCGCTTTCGAGTCCGTCGGAGCCCTTGGAGCTGGGTGTACTGAGGAAATCGAGTTCGGATTGAAATACTGATAAGGCAGAAAGGATCTCGGATGATGAAGATAAAGGCCCTACCGCTGGCCTTGCTCCTGATGAGTATCTTGGCGGCTTGCGCCGGGAGCACTGATGGAAGGCAAACCTCCACCTCGACCTCGAGCCATAGCGGGACAACAACTCAATCAGCTGCAATTGTCCCTGGTGAAAGCGGATCAACTTCCGAATCATCGACATCGGCCCCACTTCCGCCACCAGATGCCATGCCCAACTACATCGGACGGCAAGTTAAGGAGGCCAGCGGCGAATTACAGTCCTTCAACGTGAGAATAACCGAAACACCTGAAATCTCCAATCAGGCCCCAGGCACAGTGATTAGACAGGATCCGCAGGCGGGCGATCCGTATCCAACAACCGCGCAGCTTTGGGTATCTGTAGCGGCCCCTCCTGTGCCTAACCTAGTTGGCATGGCTTTTGGCGAGGCCAGAACCAAGCTTGAGGCTCAAGGATTCGGCGTGTCCGAAACGCAAGTTCTGGCAGAAGGAAAGCCGGATGGCACAGTCGTTTCACAAAATCCGCCGGAGGGTACAGAGAATGTAGCCCGCGTAGAACTTGGCGTTGCGCGAGAGCCCAAGTTGACATATCTGGCCGAATGGGAACCACTGTCGATAAGCAGCAGTTGCGAAAGGGAAGCCGGCGCAAGAGAAGGGAATGGGGAACTCTATTCCCGCGCCATGACCGTGTCATGCAGCTCATGGGCTCGCAATGTGGCTGAGTTGGAGTACGACCTCTCAAGAGACTACCAGCGCATTGCCTCAACGATCTCTCTCACAAACGACTCCAATTCTTCCGGAACGGCAAAGGTCGAAGTCATTGGGGATGGCAGGATCGTGGCTAGCCAGCAAGTCAAGTTCGGGAAGACGGCGAACTTCCAGGCAGAAATCACCGACGTCCTTCGACTGACTCTCAGGATCGCGTTTAGCGACGACGATGTCACTATCGTTTTCGGTGATCCAACGATCGAAGGATTCCCGGAGAACGCCGTTCCCAGCGAATCCCCGACGTCATGAGTCGCCGTTTCGTCCCGATTCGACGGCTCTCGATGGTGCTTCCTCAAGACCCTAGCAACAGATCAGCGCGTCGCTCCCAACAGAAGCGCAACACCCCAAGCTGATGATCATGTCCTCCAATTCGCCCAGGCGGCGGGCGCCTTTGGGCACCACCGCGGACGCGAAGGTCGAATTCCGATCCCGCGGCTGATCCAACCGGATATCGCCGACCTCGGTCCCGATCGTTTTCCGGCGTCGTGCCATTCCGCGAATTCCCGCTCCCATTGCCGCCCGGGTCACCTTTCTCGTACCCGAGATGATCGGTCAGCTCCGCCTGCATCCCACGTTCCAGGACCGCCTTGATAATTTCCGGCAGAAAGCCGGCATCACCCGCCAACGCGACACCACGCTCATCGGTCGCGGCCATCAGCTTGTCCAGCATGACATCATCGAAGAGTTCACGCCGAAGCTGACGGCGAGCAGCGTCGGGGTTGCGGTAGGCAGCGATCATCCGTAGCAGTATGCCCAGGTGGCCTCGACCTCGACGTGGTCCTCGTTGGCGAA
>DAOTGT010000298.1:0-3445 GCA_035447285.1 Candidatus Competibacter sp. | reverse complement strand
GCCAGCACCGGCGGGCGCTGTCGTAGACCTCGCCGGAATTGGGATACACCACGATGGGTTTGTTCGTGGCGGCGCGGATGGCGTCGATGAGAGCGGGAATATACTGTGGCGCGGTGCAGTTCACGCCGATGGCGGCGACCTGGGGGCAGGCGTCGAGCGCGGCGGCGCAGTCGGTCAGCCGCTCGCCGTGACAGGTGTGGGCGCCATCGCCGGCACTGAAACTGATCCAGGTGCTCGCCTCCGGAAATTCGGCCAGCAACCGCACGAGAGCTTGAGCTTCGAGCAAGCGGGGCAAGGTTTCGCAAGCGAGAATATCCGGTCCGGCGGCCAGCAGCGCCGCCAGTCGCGGCCGGTGGAATTCGATCAGCGCCGCTTCGTCGAGACCATAGTCACCGCGATATTCGGAACCGTCGGCCAGAACGGCGCCGTAGGGTCCGACCGAGGCGGCGACGAATGGGCGCGGGCGACCTACGCGATGAGCGGGGTCCGCCCAGAACGCGTCGCGGGCCTCGCGAGCCAAATACACCGAACGCTGGATCAGCGCCAGCGCTTCGGATGGCGCAAGACCGCGACGGGTGAAGCCTTCGACGCTAGCCTGATAGCTGGCGGTGATGACGCCATCGGCGCCGGCAAGCAGATAATCCAGATGAAGCTGGCGGATCAGTTCCGGCGCTTCCAGCAACACCTTGGCCGACCAGAGCGGGTCACGCAGATCGCAACCCTGTCGTTCCAGCTCGGTCGCCAGGGCACCGTCGAGAACGATCAGCGGATAATCCCGCAGGATCGAGGCAATCGAGTTCATGCGCTATCGGTGGAACCTCGCTGCTCCGGTGTCAGGACGTTGGGCGCAAGGTCGTGCTCAGGTCAAATCCGTCACTAGCGACTGCCGCAGCGTGTCCGACACCGCCGGCACGGTGGCGCTATAGTGGGGATGGTCCACCCCGACCGCCAGTGCCGCCCCCTGCTTGAGCCGACTTTTCATGTCCGGGTCCAATTCGAAACACAGAAAATGCACGGCGCTGGTTTTCTCCTCGTTTTCCCGTTCCAAATCCTCATCGGCGATGGCCTGAACGGGCTCGCAACCTTCCACCTGGACCCAGACCCGATCCTCGATGCCTTTCAGACGGGACAGCATGTGCCGGCGCTGTTCGACGTCGGGATACTCGATCAGCATCGTCGCCTTGAAGTTGCTCCCGTCCGGCACCAGCGGGTTATAGGCTTCCAGTTCGCCGTTGATGCCCTCGTCCTCGAAGATTTTCTCGATCCGCAGCATTTCCTGCACCTGATAACGAAGCGTCAGTTCGTCTTCGAAAATCAGGGTCATATGATCGCCCAGCGGCAGGGTACGTCCTTTTTTGTGGGTGAGCACCCGCGCCCGAAAAGCCGGGCGCTCCCTGGCATACTGCTCCAACGACATCAGGCTGTTTCGAGTGATGGTCGGCATGATCGGCTCCCGAAGGTCATAGCCCGTAGGCGATACGGATAAGGGAAAGCGGATGCTGCTTTTTGGTCTCGGTTCCGCCCATACCCTGACAGATATGGCGGCCGGCGATCGCGCAATCCGAACTGACGTAATCCGGGTCGGCCGCTGCCATCTGCCGGAAAACCGGCCGGCCGATCTTCATCGACAGATCGAAGTATTCGCTCTTGACGCCCCAGGTGCCGTCGTGACCGGCGCAGCGCTCCACGGTGGTAATCGCGGTGTCGGGGACCATTTGCAGCAACTCGCGGGTTTTCTGGCCGATGTTCTGCACGCGCAGATGGCAGGGAATGTGGTAGGACACTTTGCCGAGCGGCTGTTTGAAATCGGTCTTGAGCAAGCCGTCCTTGTGACGCAGCACCAGATATTCGAAGGGATCGAACATCGCTGCGGCCACTGCTTGCACCTCGGCATCCTCGGGATACATCAGCGGCAGTTCCTGTTTGAACATCAGGGTGCAGGAGGGGATGGCGGTCAGGATGGCGTAGCCGTCGCGGGCCAGCCGCGCCAGTTGCGGGATGTTGATCTCCTTCAGCCGATTCACCGACTCCAGGTCGCCGAGTTCGAGCTTCGGCATGCCGCAGCAGGCTTCCTTTTCGACCAAGGTGGTCGGAATTTCGTTGTGAGCGAGAATTCTGAGCAGATCGTGGCCGATACCCGGTTCGTTGTAATTGATGTAGCAGGTGGAGAAAACCGCCACCTTGCCGGGTGTCCGCTCGCCGTCGCGCGCGGGGAACTGGCCGTCGGTCCGGGCAGCGGCGCGAAAAGGTTGCGGCGCGTAGTCGGGAAGCCGGCGGTCCTTGTGAACCTTGAGCACCTTGTCCATCGCTCCGCGCGCGACTTTGTTCCGGTTGACCGCGTTGACGGTCTGCGCCACCACGGGAATCGCCAACAGCTTGCCCAGGGCATCGGTGCTGGTGAGCAGCTTGTCGCGGAAGTTGACTTCGCCTTTCTTGAACTTGATCGCCTTGGCCCGCAGCATCAGATGCGGGAAATCGACGTTCCAGGCATGCGGCGGCACGTAGGGACACTTGGTCATGAAGCAGACGTCGCAGAGATAGCATTGATCCACCACCTCCCAGTACTTCGCCTTGGGAATGGCATCCACTTCGCCGCTATCGCCTTCGTCGATCAGGTCGAACAATTTGGGGAACGCATTGCACAGGCTGATGCAGCGCCGGCAACCGTGGCAGATGTCGAAGACCCGCTCCAATTCCGCCAGCACTTGGCCTTCGTCGTAGAATTCGGGGGTTTTCCAAGCAAGGGGATGCCGCTTCGGCGGCTCCAGGTTGCCTTCGCGCACGCTCATGGTGACCTCTCTGCGGGGTGGAGGTTTGGGATACGGGCGGGCCGGGTGCGCCCGCCCGACATCCTCAATCGGCTAACGCATCCAGGGCTTTCTGGAAGCGGTTGGCGTGGGAGCGCTCGGCCTTGGCCAGCGTTTCGAACCAGTCGGCGATTTCCTCGAAGCCTTCTTCACGGGCGGTTTTCGCCATGCCCGGATACATGTCGGTGTATTCGTGGGTCTCGCCCGCAACCGCCGATTTCAGGTTATTGCGTGAAGAACCGATCGGTAGACCCGTGGCCGGATCGCCGACCTGCGCCAGATAGTCCAAGTGACCGTGTGCGTGGCCGGTTTCGCCTTCCGCCGTCGAGCGGAACAGGGCGGAGACATCGTTCTGACCTTCGACGTCGGCCTTGTTGGCGAAATACAGATAACGACGGTTGGCCTGCGACTCGCCGGCGAAAGCCGCTTTCAAATTGTCTTCGGTCTGGGAACCCTTGAGCTGCATGGATGAACTCCTCTCTTTGGATGATCGTGCAAGCACAAGACCCCGATATCATTAGGGTCAAAAAAAGTGTAGTCCGGGATTCGCCATGCAGCTAATTGACTATATCAATGAGCTTGATAGCCAACGCTTAATGGGGGGGTTGATGTTTCGGAAGCGGGCGAGGACGAGGACG
>DAOTGT010000297.1:0-3493 GCA_035447285.1 Candidatus Competibacter sp. | reverse complement strand
GAAATGTTCGCGGCGCCCGGCCTGTTGCGCCCCCATTGGGGCGATATGGCGCGGGCCTTGGAGGGAATCGGTGGCGTGGAACTGGAGCGCCAGCATTCCGAAATCCAACGTCTGCTGCAATCGGACGGGGTGACCTACAATACTTACAACGATCCGCGCGGTTCGTTGCGGCATTGGCTGGTCGACCCCATTCCGTTGCTGATGACCGGCGAGGAATGGAACGTGTTGGCAGCCGGGTTGGAGCAGCGTTCGCGGCTGCTGAACGCCCTGCTGGCTGATCTTTACGACCGACGGTTGGCGATCCGCCAAGGCTGGCTGCCGCCGGAGCTGATCTATGCCCACCCCGGCTTCCTGCCGTCCTGCCATCAGTCGCTACCGGATGGCTGCCGCTGGCTGACCTTTCACGGCGTGGACCTGGCCCGCGGGCCGGACGGCGCGTTTCGGATCCACGGCGACCGTGCCCAATCGCCGTCCGGCGCCGGCTATACGCTGGAAAACCGGGTCATTCTGGCGCGGGCCCTGCCGATGCTGTACCGCGACGCGCCCTTGCGCCGGCTGGCCAGTTTTCTGGAAACCGAGCGAGCCACGCTGGCGAGCATGGCACGCCACAACCCCGACAGCCCGCATGTCGTACTGCTGACGCCCGGTCCCAACAGCCCGGTCTATTTCGAACATGCCTATTTGGCCAACTATCTGTCGCTCAGCTTGGTCGAGGGCGAGGATCTGGTGGTGCGCGACGGCCGGGTCTGGCTGAAAACCCTCGGCGGGTTGCGGCCGGTGGATGTGATCCTGCGGCGGGTATCGGACGTTTTCTGCGACCCGCTGGAGCTGCGCGGCGACTCTTTGTTAGGCATCCCCGGACTGCTGCAAGCAGTGCGCGGTGGTCATGTTGCGCTGGCCAATGCCCTGGGTTGCGGCCTCATCGAAAACCCTGGACTGGCCGCTTTCCTGCCGATGCTGTGCCGGCATCTGCTGGGCGAGGATCTCAAACTGCCATCCTCGGCCACCTGGTGGTGCGGCGACCCGGCCGAACGCGGTTACGTATTGGCGAATCTGGACCGCCTGGTGGTGCGCTCGATCCTGGCGGACGGGCCGTGCTGGGACGGCAGCCAGCTCGACGCGGCGGCCCGCGCGCAGTTGGTCGAGCGAATTCACGCCAACCCCTATCGCTTTGTGGGTCAGGAGCCGCTGCCGCTGTCCACCGCGCCGGTGCTGGAAGAAGGCCGGCTGACGCCGCGACCGGTGATCCTGCGTGGCTTCGTGGTCGCCGACGGCGACGGTTATCGAGTCATGCCCGGCGGATTGGCCCGAGTCTCGTCCGGCCTGGATACGCTGCAAGCTTCGTTGCAAAACGGCGGTATCAGCAAGGATTGGTGGGTACTGGCGCCGACGCCCCAACGTCATGTCAGCTTGCTGAGGCAATCCTACGGCCCGATCGTGGTGACTCGCGATGGTAGCGATCTGCCCAGCCGGGTTGCCGATGACCTGTACTGGATGGGGCGCTACCTCGAACGGCTCGACAGCACCGCGCGGTTGCTGCGCGAAGCATTCGGGCGGCTGCTGGAATGGGAGCAGGACAATACCGACGAGCGCTGTTTGGACGACCTGCTCGACGCTCTGGAGATCCCGGTGCCGCCGGTGGCGGAATCGCCGCGCGCGCGGTTCTTCACGCTGCGTCAGGAACTGCTCGACCTGATCGCCGATTCGGAGCACCCCAGCAGCATGCAGGCGCTGTTCGATGGTTTGCTGCGAACCGGCCGCGCGGTACGCAACCATCTGGGCGACGATAGCTGGCGCCTGCTGAATCGTTTGCAGCAAAGCATCCAGGAGCCGCCCAAGGGATTGGGTGCTCGCCAGGCGCGGGAATTGTTGGAAGAGGATCTGATGCTGATGGCGGCGTTTTCCGGGCTCAGCAATGAAACCATGCCTCATCATCAAGGTTGGCTGTTCTTCGACATCGGCCGCCATCTGGAACGGGTGCTGCACACCTTGGATCTGTTCAAGCTGGCGTTTATCACCGCCCGCAATCCAGGACTGCCGCTGTGGGAGGTCGTGCTCACCCTGACCGACAACCTGACCGCCTATCGCCGTCGCTACCGTTCCGCGCTGCATCCGACCGCGATCATCGACCTCCTGCTGTTTGATGAAGGCAACCCTCGTTCGGTCGGTTATCAGTTGCGGCGGCTGCAACGCAACATTGGTCGGCTGCACCGGTCGGTCAGCTCCACCTACCGCAACGCCGAGGAGCGCTTGATTCTGGAAGCCTTTACCACCTTACAGCTTGCCGATATCGAAGCCTTGGCCACGCTGTCCCACGACAGCACCCGCTCCAGCACCGAACTGAGCCGCTTGCTGGACGCGCTGCACACGCCATTGTCGAACCTGTCCGACGCCCTGACCCACAGCCATTTCAGCCACGCCGAAGTTCCCCGACAACTGATCACCATGCAGCCGTGAAGTACACCATCACCCATCGTACGCTCTACCACTACAGCAGCGGTGTCGCTCTGTGCCACAACCAGGCGTGGTTGCTGCCGCGAGAAGCGAGCTGGCAGCGTTGCCGGCCCAGCCGTATCACCATCCAACCACGGCCGGCGCTGTCCGTCGAGCGGCAGGATTTTTTCGGCAATCGGGTGCTGTATTTTGCGATCCAGGACATTCATCAGCGTCTTGAAGTCACCCTCGTCACCGAGGTCCAGGTACTGGATGCGCGGCCATTCGATCCGTCCAGTCCATCCATGGCCTGGGAACAGGCTGGCAAGATGCTGCGGGAAGATCCGGACCCCGAAATCATCGAAGCCCGGCTGTTCGTGCTGGATTCGCCGTTCGTGGGTTTGCATCCAAGCTTTCGCGCGTACGCTGAACCCAGCTTTCCACCGGGACGGCCGTTGCTGGACGCCGTGGCGGATCTGAACCGGCGCATCAATCAGGAATTTACTTATGACCCGCACTTCACGACAACGGCGACTCCGTTGGGTGAAGTCCTGAGCGAGCGACGCGGAGTCTGCCAGGATTTTGCCCATCTGGGGATCGCCTGCCTGCGGGCGCTGGGTCTGGCGGCGCGCTACGTCAGCGGCTATTTGGAAACCATACCGCCACCGGGTCAGCCGCGGCTGGTCGGCGCCGATGCATCGCACGCCTGGCTGGCGGTCTATGTCCCCGGCACCGGCTGGGCGGAGTTCGACCCGACCAACGACTGCATGCCGGGAGAACGGCACGTCACCCTGGCCTGGGGCCGGGATTACGGCGATGTCGCGCCGCTCACCGGCGTGATGACCGGCGGCGGCTCGCACTCGCTGGAAGTGTCGGTGGATGTGGAACCGCACGCGGAGCCGGCATCGAAAAGCGGGCAGGGATAGGCGAATTCCATCAAATCCGCACCGCCAGAACGTCGCAGGGCGCACCGTGCAGCACGGCGTTGGCGGTCGATCCCAGCAGCAGCGCCAAACCGTGGCGTCCGTGGCTACCCACCACGATCAAGTCGACGCCGTGC
>DAOTGT010000296.1:0-3508 GCA_035447285.1 Candidatus Competibacter sp. | reverse complement strand
GCCACCACCACCATGGCGACCGCGCTGGAATCGGGCGCGGAGGCCATTCAGGTCTTCGACGATCTCGACGTCCTGTTCCGAACCAGCGAACGCTGGCCGGCGGAACGGCGGTTGTTGGCCGGCGAGCGCGGCGGCGAAAAACTGGAAGACTTCGACCTCGGCAATTCGCCGTCGGAATGCACCCCCGCGCGGGTCGGCGGCAAGCGGCTGTTCATGAGCACCACCAACGGCACCCGCGCCCTGGAGCGGGTGCGGCAAGTACCGATTCTGCTGACGGCATCGCTGACCAACCGGGCGGCGGTGGTGCGTTATCTGCTGTGGGAACAGCCGCACACGGTATGGATCGTGGCCGCCGGCTGGCGTGGTGGGTTTTCGCTGGAGGACACCATCTGTGCCGGGGCCATCGCCTGCGCCCTCAGCGTCGAGCGGGACAGCGACTGCGCTGGCGACGATGAGTCGATCGCCGCCATGGCCTTATTCGAACGCTGGCAGACTCGCTTACCGCAATTGCTGCGCTACGCTCACCACGGTCGTGGTCTGGCGGCGCTGGGCTGCGGGCATGATCTGGACTACTGCGCCCGCCTCGACAGCGTCGATGTGGTACCGCTGCAAGTCGAACCGGGGGTACTGAAAGCAGCCGCCCTGGGCTGAAGTCGGCTCCTCACTCTACTCGGTCGAAACCGCGGCACCGTGATCGGATGCCCAGCGGTAATGGTTCGCGCGCGCATCCCAGGACTTGACCTGGCCGAACATATCCTATAATTCCGGGGTTCGACGGGATGGCAACCATTCCAAGCCATCGTCCCCAGAGCGGGTCACACCACCCCGGTGTCCATGCTTTCGTCCACACAATGCCCCGACCCCAAGGCAAACCGCGACGTGGATTGTGCTTGATCGCCACCTTACGGAAACAAGCTAAACTGTCGGATCGACATCATGTACTCTCTCGTCAATTCACCCACTCTGCCTGGCATCACGCCGAGGAGCCGAAGTAATGGAGATCATCAAAACCGACGTTGCCATCGTCGGAGCGGGAGGCGCGGGGCTGCGAGCCGCCATCGCCCTCGCTGAAGCCGACCCGAAATTACGCATCGCCTTGATTTCGAAAGTCTATCCCATGCGCAGTCACACCTGTGCCGCCGAAGGCGGAGCCGCAGGTGTCGTCAAGTCCGATGATAGCCTCGACCTGCACTTCAACGACACGGTGGGCGGCGGCGACTGGCTGAGCGATCAGGACGCCGTCGAGTATTTCATCAACGAGGCGCCCAAGGAACTGACCCAATTGGAACATTGGGGCTGTCCGTGGAGCCGCGAGCCGGATGGTTCCGTCGCCGTGCGCCCGTTCGGCGGCATGAAGATCAAGCGCACCTGGTTCGCCGCCGATAAGTCGGGGTTCCACATCCTGCACACCTTGTTTCAGACCTCGCTGAAGTACCCCAGCATCCAGCGCTTCGATGAGTACTACGCCACCGACCTGCTGGTCGAGGACGGGCGCTGTCAGGGACTCACTGCCCTGGAAATCCGCAACGGGGAAATGAAGCAGTTTCAGGCGGGCGCGGTCATCATCGCGGCGGGTGGCGGCGGTAAGATGTTCCCGTTCACCACCAACGGCAATATCAAGACCGGCGACGGCATGGCGCTGGCCTATCGCGCCGGAACGCCGCTCAAGGATATGGAATTCGTCCAGTACCATCCCACCGGCCTGCCGAACAACGGCATCCTGCTCACCGAAGGTTGCCGCGGCGAAGGCGGCATTCTGTTGAACAAGGACGGCCGGCGCTATTTGCAGGACTACGGCATGGGACCGGAAACGCCGGTCGGTCAGCCGGTGCTCAAGACCATGGAACTGGGTCCGCGCGACCGGCTCAGCCAGGCATTCTGGGGCGAGCAGCAGAAGGGCAACACGGTCGCAACCCCGTGGGGCGACTGCGTGTTGCTGGACATGCGCCATCTGGGCGAGAAGAAAATCGACGAGCGGCTGCCGCTGGTGCGCGATCTGTGCATCAGCTACCTGGGCAAGGACCCGGTCAAGGAGCCGATTCCGATTCGCCCGGTCGTCCATTACATGATGGGCGGCATTCATACCGATGTACAGGCCGCGACTCGGTTGCCGGGACTGTTCGCCGCCGGCGAATGCGCCTGCGTCAGCATCAACGGCGCCAACCGGCTCGGCTCCAATTCGCTGACCGAACTGCTGGTCTTCGGGCGGCGGGCGGCGCTCAGCGCCATGGCCCATCTGCAATCCAATCCGACCCCCAGCAGTGACGCGGCGCTCGCGGCGAAGGCGAAAGAGTCGCAAAATCGCATCCAAGCCTTGTTCGACAAGAGCGACGGCACGGAGACCATCGCGGGATTGCGTCAGGAAATGATGGACACCATGGAAGCGAACGTCGGTATCTATCGCACCGGCGAAGGTCTGGCGGCGGCATGCGAAAAGATTGCCGAGCTGCGTCGGCGCTACGCCAACATCGCGCTGACCGACAAGAGCCACGTCTACAACACCGATCTGATGCAGGCGCTGGAACTGGGATCGATGCTCGACTGTGCCGAAGCGGTCACGGTGGGCGCGCGGGATCGCAAGGAATCGCGAGGCGCGCATCAGCGGCTGGACTTCACCGCCCGCGACGATGAGAACCTGCTCAAGCATTCGCTGGCCCATTACCATCCCACGGAACCACCGCGCATCGAGTATCTCGACGTCGTCATCACCAAGTCGCAGCCCGGTGTCCGGGACTACTCAGGAGCCAAGAAATGAGCGAACTCCAGAAACGCCAGATCCAACTGGAGGTGCTCCGCTACAACCCGGAGACCGATACCGCGCCCCGGTATCAGACCTATTCCGTGCCCTGCCTCAACGAATGGGTGGTGTTGGATGCGCTGAACTACGTCAAGGACCACCTCGATCCGACGCTGAGCTATCGCTGGTCCTGCCACATGGCGGTCTGCGGCAGTTGCGGCATGATGGTCAACGGCGAGCCGAAACTGGCTTGCAAGGCCTTCATCCACGAGTATGGCGATCAGATCAAGGTCGAACCGATGGCGAATTTCCCCATCGAGCGCGATCTGGTCACGACGGTCGAGGATTTCATCACCAAGCTGGCCAGCGTCAAGCCTTACCTGATTCCCAAGTCGGATCAGCCCGTCAGCGCTGGCGAGTTCAAGCAGACGCCGGCGGAATTGAAGAAGTTCAAGCAGTACACGCTGTGCATCAACTGCATGTTGTGCTACGCCGCGTGTCCGCAATACGGCCTGGTGCCGGAATTCCTCGGCCCGGCGGCGATCTCCATGGCGCACCGCTACAACCAGGATTCCCGCGATGGTGGCCGGGACCAGCGTCAGGAGGTGATCGCCACCGACGAAGGCGTGTGGGAATGTTCGTTCGTCGGTGCCTGCTCCGAAGTCTGTCCCAAGCATGTCGACCCCGCCGGCGCCCTGCAACAGGTCAAGGTGGCCAGCACCATCGACTGGTACAAAGAACACTTGATGCCCTGGGTGAAAAAATGAGCAG
>DAOTGT010000295.1:0-3514 GCA_035447285.1 Candidatus Competibacter sp. | reverse complement strand
AAACTTGCGGGAATGCACTTTGCGGATAAAGTGTTGCAGCATCTTTTCGGTGACGGTGAAATCAGCGATCACGCCGTCTTTCATCGGCCGGATGGTGGAAAGATTGTTGGGTGTGCGGCCCAGCATCCGCTTGGCGTCCGTGCCCACCGCCGCGATGGTGCGAATCCCCCGAACCGGATCCTGATTGATGGCGACCACCGAGGGTTCGTTGAGGACGATGCCGCCTCCCCGAACATAAATCAACGTGTTAGCGGTCCCCAGATCGATCGAGAGATCGTTGGAGAACTTGCCGCGCAACCATTTGAACATGTTGTCGAAAGTCCTATCCGTCAGAAACGGCTAATGCTAGCAAGCAGGGGGGTTAGGAGCAAGCCGGCAAATTATGGTAGGGTTGCTCGTCCGTTTTCTTCGATCTCTTGCAAGGAGAACTCTCGCGATGTCTCTGGGACCCGCCGAAGTCGCCAAAATCGCCCATCTGGCGCGCTTGGCCATCCGCGACGAGGATGTGCCGGCCTACGCCCGCAACCTGTCCGCCATCCTCGAACTGGTGGCGCAGATGAATGCCGCCGACACGGCCGGCGTCGCTCCGATGGCACATCCACTGGACATGACACAGCGCCTGCGTCCCGATGCGGTCACCGAACCCGACCAGCGCGAGCATTTCCAGGCCATCGCCCCGCAAGTCGAAGCCGGGCTGTATCTGGTGCCGAAGGTGATCGAGTGAACTTCAGCGCTCGCTCCAAGCCCTACACTCTCGCTTCGCGCTCCCTCAAGGAGGGCGGGAAGTTCTTGGATCATCATCTCCGATTCCATCGCCATGCATGAGAAAACCATCGCCCAACTCAGCGCCGGCCTCGCCGCCGGCGAGTTCAGCAGCGAAGAGCTGACCCGCGCTTTCCTGGAGCGCGTGGAGCGGTTCAACCCCCAACTGAACGCCTTCATCACCGTCACCGCCGAAGCGGCGCTGGCCCGCGCGCGCGCCGCCGACCAGCGCCGCCACCGTGGCGAAGCGGGACCGCTGACCGGCGTGCCCATCGTCCACAAGGATATCTTCTGCACCGAAGGGGTACGCACCTCCTGCGGCTCACGCATGCTGGACCGCTTCGTCGCGCCCTATGACGCCACCGTGGTCGAGAAGCTGAATACCGCCGGCGCGGTGATGCTGGGCAAGACCAACATGGACGAGTTCGCCATGGGCTCGTCCAACGAAACCAGCCTGTATGGCCCGGTCCACAATCCTTGGGATCTGGCGATGGTGCCCGGCGGCTCCTCCGGCGGGTCCGCCGCTGCCGTGGCGGCGCGGTTGGCGCCCGGCGCCACCGGCACCGACACCGGCGGCTCGATCCGCCAACCGGCCGCGCTGTGCGGCATCACTGGCTTGAAACCGACCTATGGCCGGGTCTCGCGCTGGGGGATGATCGCCTACGCCTCCAGCCTCGACCAGGGCGGGCCGATGGCGCGCAGCGCCGAGGATTGCGCCCTGCTGCTGGGCGCGATGGCTGGATTCGACCCGCGCGATTCCACCAGTGCCGACCGGCCGGTGCCCGACTACACTGCCCTGCTCGACCGGCCACTGGACGGCCTGAAGATCGGCCTGCCGAAAGAATATTTCGGCGAAGGACTGGACGGCGCGGTGGCCCAAGTGGTGGAAGAAGCCATCGCCGAGTATCGGAAGCTGGGCGCGGAGACGGTCGAAATCAGCCTGCCCAACAGCCGGCTGGCGATTCCCGCCTATTACGTGATCGCCCCGGCGGAATGCTCCTCCAACCTAGCGCGTTTCGACGGGGTACGCTATGGCCACCGCTGCGAGAATCCCAAGGATTTGCTAGACCTGTACACCCGCTCGCGTGGCGAAGGCTTCGGTCCCGAGGTCACCCGACGCATCCTGGTCGGCACTTTCGCGCTGTCGGCTGGCTACTATGATGCTTACTATTTGAAAGCGCAGCAGATTCGCCGCTTGATCAGCGACGATTTTCAACGGGCTTTCCAACAAGTGGACGTGATTGCGGGACCGACCTCGCCGACCGTGGCCTTCAGGCTGGGCGAAAAGGTGGACGATCCGATCACCATGTACCTGTCGGATATCTACACCATCGCGGTCAATCTGGCCGGTCTGCCCGGTCTGTCGCTGCCGGTGGGCTTCGCCGCCGGATTGCCGGTGGGCCTGCAACTCATCGGCGATTACTTCGCCGAGGATCGCTTGTTGCACACGGCGCACCGCTATCAGCAAGCCACCGACTGGCACCTGCGCGCGCCCGCCGCCTTCGCCTGACGTTCAATTTGCAAGGTTTCGATTTATGGAATGGGAAACGGTTATCGGGCTGGAAATCCATGCCCAACTCGCCACCAAGAGCAAGATCTTCTCCGGAGCCTCCACCGCCTATGGCGCCGCGCCCAATACTCAGGCTTGCGCCATCGATCTCGGCCTGCCGGGGGTGTTGCCGGTGCTGAACCAGGACGCGGTGCGCATGGCGGCCATGCTCGGACTGGCCATCGGCGCCGAAGTAGCACGCCGCTCGGTGTTCGCCCGCAAGAATTACTTTTATCCCGACTTGCCGAAGGGCTATCAGATCAGCCAGTACGAACTGCCGGTGGTCCAGAAAGGCCAGTTGACCATCGACCTGGACGACGGCTCCAGCAAGGTGATCGGCATCACCCGCGCCCATCTGGAGGAAGATGCCGGTAAGTCGCTGCACGAGGATTTTCACGGTCGGTCCGGGATCGACCTGAACCGTGCCGGCACGCCGCTGCTGGAAATCGTCTCCGAACCGGATATGCGTTCGGCCAAGGAGGCGGTGGCGTATATGAAGAAGCTGCACCAACTGGTGGTGTATCTCGGTATCTGCGACGGCAACATGCAGGAAGGCTCGTTCCGCTGCGACGCCAACGTGTCGGTACGACCCAAGGGCGAGTCCAAGCTCGGCACCCGCGCCGAGATCAAGAATCTCAACTCCTTCCGCTTCGTCGAACGGGCGATCGAGTTCGAGATCGAGCGGCAGATCGACCTGATCGAATCCGGCGGCAAGGTGGTCCAGGAAACCCGGCTGTACGACCCGGACAAGGGCGAAACCCGCTCCATGCGCGGCAAGGAAGAAGCCAACGATTACCGCTACTTCCCCGATCCCGATCTGCTGCCGCTGGTGCTGGACGATGCGTTCATCGATGCCGCCCGCGCCGCCTTGCCGGAACTGCCGGACGTCAAGAAACAGCGCTTCACGGCACAATATGGCCTGTCCGCCTATGACGCCGGCGTGCTCACCACCAGCCGCGAACTAGCCGACCACTACGAGGCGACGGTCGCGGCGCTGGGCGGCGAGCCGAAGCTGTGCGCCAACTGGGTGATGGGCGATTTCTCGGCGTTTCTGAACAAGGACAACCGGGACATCGCCGACAGTCCGGTCAATGCCACGCAACTGGCCGGGCTGCTGCGGCGGATTCAGGACCGGACCATTTCCGGCAAGATCGCCAAGGAAGTGTTCGAGGCGATGTGGGCCGGCGAAGGCGATGCCGACGC
>DAOTGT010000294.1:0-3543 GCA_035447285.1 Candidatus Competibacter sp. | reverse complement strand
CCTATGATCGTGTGAGATCTACTCACGCTAAAGTCGGTCATCGCCAGGCAACTTACACAAAAAACCCCTCGCTGTTATTCAGCGGGGGGTTTTTTGTGTAATCCTCTCAGGCACGCGGTTGTGGGTTGTTTTGGCTGAATTCCGGTAACGACTGTTCGTATTCGGCGATCACCTGTGCGCCCAGCAGGATAATGATGCTAATGGCATACATGGTGATGAGCACGATAATCACACCTGCGAGTGAGCCGTAGATCACATTGACCGTCGAAAGGTTGGCGAAATACCACACCAGACCGTAGCGGACTCCTTCCCACAACAGAGCGGCGGCGATGCCTCCGATAAGAGCATGCCGCCACGGCAGGCGGCCAGCCGGCATGAGCATATAGATCAAAGTGAGCACACCGACTTGACTGCAAAAACCGATTCCATAGAGCAAGGTCACGGTCAAACCGCCTAGCGACCAGTGCCAGCCCAACAGTTGGATTTCGCCGGTCGCCAAGGTTTGCAGTGCGCCATTGAGCAAAGTCGCTGTCAATAGACCAAACCCCAATAGGACAACGTACAAGTAGGGAAGCAACAACGAAATCAAGGTGTGCCGGATGTGTAGCACGCGTCGGTGAGCAAAAATCGCCGCCATCGCGCTTTCCAGCATGCCAAAGGCCGCCGCGCTGAAAAAAAACAAGGTACTGGCCATGATCCAGCCTAAAGCCCGCCTTTGATCGAGAAATTGTCCGACTTGACCAAGGATGAGATCCGATTCGCCGGGCACAAGTTGTTCCAGAAAACGGCCCAGAGTGGCGAGCAACCAGGTTTTCTCCAACACATTGGATAGAGCGACCAATAACAGGATAAGCAGCGGAATCAGTGACAGCAGCGCGTGATAAGCGACGGCACTGGCCAGCAAGGTTCCTCGGTTGGCCTGAAAATGACGCAATACTCTGGCAAGGAACGCGAGAGGATGACAGAGAATGATGCGGACAGGATGAGGAGCTTGCATGAATGGTTGGGCCAGGCTCAATGGGAGGCGAGATATTCCAGCAAGAGCTGGATTTCCGCCGCATACTGGTAGTGCAATTCCGGGTCGGCGGCTAACTCGAGATCGCGGGAACCCGCCAGAATAGCCTGTAGCTTTTCGATCAACAGCCTACCGGTCGACGGAACATTGGGGCTGGCCGCGATCTGGTCCAGTTTGGTGGCGAGCGCGCTGGCATCGCCGGCTTGAATGGCGTGACCCACCTGAGCGCACAAACGGGTGCCGGGGTTGGTGTTTTCGCCACCCGCGTGCCGATACGCGAGATATTTTTTGATGGCTTGCCGCCGCGCTTGATCAGCTACGTTGGGGTTTTGAACCGCCTGACCCAGGTCGCGCAAACCGCGGCGGATCGCCCAGTTGCGGGCCGTGGGGCTGTCAGGCAGGTTGCATTCGCTGGCGCGGTAGAGTTCCTGACGGGCATCGTCGTGCCGCCGCAGCTGAATCAGTACGTTCGCCAGCTTGTTGCGGCTGGCTTCCTCGCTGTGACCGTCGCCCAACTCCCGGTAAAGTTCCGCCATTCGGCGATAGGACAAGGCGGCGGGTTCGAGTTGGTTGAGCAACTGATGCAAATGGCCCAGCTCGCCCAGCGTTTCGGCGATCCCGCTCCGGTTACGCTGCTGCTCGTATAGGTAAAGAGCCTGCTGACAGGCATGAAGCGCCGCTTCGATCTCGTGGTTCATTTTCCGAGCCAGACCGAGTTGCCGCCAAGCCTGCGCCGCGCCTTCCGGTTCGCCCAGCGCTTCGAATGTCCGCCGGGCGGTGTCGTACATCTTGGCGGCTTCGGCGTAATGCCCCTGCCGCTGACGCACCAGGCCGAGTTGCATGTTGTTGGTTGCGAAGGTCGCATTGTTGGTGTTGGGGCCGGCGTGCGCCAGCGCGGTCTCATAGGCGTCGACGGCTTCCTGCAAGCGTCGTAAATAGGTCAGGCAATCGCCGTTTTCGGCATTGGCGACCGCAGCCATGCGGTTGGCGTTGTCGTTGCCGGCATCCGCCAGCTTCTGAAACAGTTGACGGGCGGTGGTCAGTTCCCGCGAGGCCGGTTCGGCGGCCTCGGCCAGCTTCAGCAGCTTGCCCAGTTGAAAATGCGCGCGGGCCAGATCGTAGCTGGCGCCAGCGTAGGCATCGGCGCCGGCATCCTGGCAGAAACGCAGCATTCGCCTCGCCGCTTGCAGGGCATCTTCCAGCGCGCCATCGTTGCGCAGCCGTTCGACGTTCAAGCGCTCGGTTTCGAAGCGAGCCCGGCTCCAGCCGAGCAGCGCTTGACCAGCCCGCTCACGGGCGGTCACGACTTCGGCCAGTGTGGCGGGGAAGCCGAGATCGGCCAGCATGTGTTCCAGTTGAACCGCCATCCGAGCGACTCGTTCGTGGGCGGCGTACTGGATATGATCGCGCAGTAAAGCGAGCAAGTTGGGCAGTTCCAGCCGCAGCAACCGGGTCGCGCGGGCGTTATCCTTGAAATACTGTTGGTAGAGAACCGCCAGCAGCCGTTCCATGCCGTCGCGCCAGCGTTCCCGCCAGACCGTGCGCTGATCCGGGCTCAACTGGCGGGCGAGGTAGTGGGTTAGCGCGGGATCGAAGCGCAGGTGGCCGTAGCCCTGATCTTCAGCTAGGCCTAGGTCGATGATCCGCGCACAGAAAGCATTGATGGCCAGCGTATCGGAGCTCATGGCGTGACCTAGGGCGATGCGGTTGATACCCTCCCTGCAAAACGCGAGAATCGCTAGTTGTTCCCGGTCTTGGCTGGAGAGCCGGCGCAAGGCGAGTTCCAGGCTCAGGTAGAGCGGCCATTGTGGGTCGTCGCCGTGCATGTGCAACAACTCGGTCCGCAGCGGGTGCAGCAGCTTGAAGACCGCGCCCACGCCTAGGACGCCGATTTCATGTGTCAGGCAGCGTAAGGCGCCCGGATGCCCTCCGGCTAGTGCGGCGACATCGCGCAACTGTTGGAAACTCTTGCCGCTGTCGGTGTTCGGCGGCATTTCTCGTGCTTCGATCAGCATCTGACCGATCATGGCGATGGCATCGCTTTCGCTCAGCGGACTCAGTATCGTTTCCGTCCAGGGTTGGGCGAAGGAGGGTGGGCCGATTCGGCCAAGCCCCAATAGACGAAGGTCGGGCCAGTCGTCCAGCAACTGCTTCCAGAATTGATCGAACGCTTCATCATGCTCCGAGGGCCACCGCTCCAACTGGTCGAGCACGATCAGGGTCGGTTCGGTGTGCAATGTTTGCCGGAGGTAGTCCAGCGCTTGCCACTGAGTGGGGTAGCGCACGATCGACCAATGCTTCCCTTCTGGCAGCAATTGTTGGCCCAAGGTTTCCAGCAGCATGCGAGTATCGTCGACATCGCTGGCGCGGATATAGGCGATGTGGCGGTAGCGGCCGCATCGTGCCTGCCAATCGGCCAAGGTTACCGCAGCGGTGGTCTTGCCGCTACCACCGGGGCCACGCAGAAAGACGCTGGTGTGGGTTTCGAACAGTCGTTCCAGAATCAATAGATCGCGCCCGCGCCCGAT
>DAOTGT010000293.1:0-3546 GCA_035447285.1 Candidatus Competibacter sp. | reverse complement strand
TTAACCTGTACGGGAACCACCGGGAGACTGGTTGAAAAAGCCATCCGGGAGAAACAAGTGGACTTGGCAATCCCTGATGATTTTACCATGGTGAAACTCCGTTCCGGCCCGTTGGGTGGCGATCAGCAGTTGGGTGCCTTGATTACCGAGGGGAAAATCGATTTGATTATTTTCTTCTGGGATCCGATGCAACCCCAACCGCACGATGTGGATGTCAAGGCCCTGCTCCGAATCGCGGTCTTGTACAACGTTCCCATTGCTTGCAACCGCTCGACGGCGGATTTCATCATTTCATCGCCGTTGATGACGTATGAATATGCGCCGATCGTGCCGAGTCACGAGGCCTATCTCCAGAGAGAGCTCGTCGCGGATCCCCGGGAGGGAAGGCGCGTGGATGCCATCCGCCCGGACGGCCGCGCAGACGATGCGCCGGTCGGTGCACCCGTCATCGGCCCGCGCTGGGATCAACGCCGGGAGGGGGAAAACATTACCCTGAATTGAGCGCGCTTGTCCGCGTGCGGGCGTGGGCCTGAATGGCGGTCAGTCACCGCGTCCATCGGTCGGGTGTGCGGACTGACGCGGGCACGCGTTATACGGAAAAGGTCGCCGCCGCCTTCACGCGGAGTGAGGCGGCGACCTACCCCATCAACGTCGGCGCTGACGCCGGGAGCGACCTCCGTGAGTTCCATCGCTGGAGGCCCCGGCGATCGGCGTTCACTAGGCCCCGAGGGCGCTCGCCTCTCGCGCCAGTTCCGTGATCCGGCTCCAGTCACCGGCGAGCAACGCGGTCTTGGGCGTCAACCAGGACCCGCCGACGCAGGCGACATGGGACAAGGCCAGAAATTCTGGAGCGGTTTCCGCAGTGATCCCGCCGGTGGGACAAAAGGTGACATCCGGGAACGGTCCAGCCAACGCTCGTAACATGCCGATGCCGCCGGCCTGCTGCGCGGGGAACAACTTGAGCTGCTCAAATCCGGCTTGACGGGCGGCGATCACGTCCGAGGGGGTCATCACGCCGGGTAATAGCGGCAGGCGGCTGTCTCGCGCCGCCTCAGCCAGCGCCGGGGTCAAGCCAGGACTCACGCCGAAACGAGCGCCGGCGTCCACGGCCTCGGCCAATTCCTCGGGCCGGGTAAGCGTACCCACCCCGACGATCGCCTCGGGCACTTCACGAGCGATCGCGCGAATCGCCGCCAGCGCTACCGTGGAGCGCAGGGTCACTTCCAGCACCCGCACCCCGCCAGCGACCAGCGCCTTGGCCAGCGGAACCGCCTGCGCCAGATCCTCGATGACCATCACCGGAATCACCGGACCCATCCGCATCAATTCCAACATGTTCATGAGGTCTCCTTCGGAGTGTAGACAAAATGATTATGCACCGGCTCCGGGTGGGGCGCGGCCGCTTCCTCCGCTTCCGCTCCGGAAAAGGAAAGCGCGCCTTGCTCCGCTCCGGTCGCATTAGCGCGAAATATCTGGAACAACTCGCGCCCGAGGCCTTGTTGAGAAGGGCTTAAATCCACCGATTCCGGCTGACGTTGACTCCACTCTTCGGTAGCAACCCGTACTTCGAGGAGGCCGCGCTCACCGTCAAGCCGAATGATATCCCCATCGCGCACTTTAGCCAGCGGTCCGCCCGCCAGACATTCCGGCGTAACATGAATGGCCGCCGGCACTTTTCCCGATGCGCCCGACATGCGTCCATCGGTAACCAGCGCGACCTTGAAACCTTCATCCTGCAATACGCCCAACGGCGGAGTGAGTTTATGCAATTCCGGCATCCCGTTGGCGCGCGGTCCCTGATAGCGCACCACGGCGACGAAATCACGCCGCAGCTCGTTACGCTCGAACGCGTCCATCAATTCTTTCTGGCTGTTGAAAATACGTGCCGGCGCTTCCACTACCCGATGTTCCGGTTTGACGGCGGAAGTTTTGATCACGGCGCGACCCAGATTGCCCTTCAATAACCGGAGTCCACCCTCGGGACTGAACGGCTGTCCAGCAGAACGCAACACGCCCTGATCACCACTTTGTTTCGGCGCGGGCCGCCAGGTCAGCACTCCGTTTTCCAAAAACGGTTCCTCACGGTAGCGCGCCAGTCCTGCCCCCATGACGGTCAGCACATCACTGTGCAGCAATCCGGCGTCGAGCAATTCGCCAATAAGAAAACCCATGCCGCCCGCGGCGTGGAATTGGTTTACGTCGGCCTGGCCATTGGGGTAAATCTCGGCCAGCAACGGCGTGACGGCCGATAATTCGCTGAAGTCATCCCAATTGATTTTAATTCCGGCGGCATACGCCATCGCCACCAAATGCAGGGTATGATTGGTCGAACCACCGGTCGCCAGCAGGCCGATGATGCCGTTGATAATCGCTCGTTCATCCACTACCTGCCCGACCGGGAGGTACTCGTCGCCGAGTGCGGTGATCCGGGTCGCGCGCCGGGCTGCCGCCTGGGTCAGGGCATCACGCAACGGGGTATTGGGATTCACGAAAGCCGCGCCGGGCAGATGCAAACCCATCACTTCCATCAGCATCTGATTCGAGTTGGCGGTCCCGTAAAAGGTGCAGGTTCCCGGCGCGTGATAGGCCTGGGATTCTGCTTCCAGCAGCGCCTCGCGCCCGACCTTGCCCTCGGCGTAAAGCTGGCGGATTTTGGATTTTTCCGTATTCGGCAGGCCGGAGGGCATCGGTCCCCCGGGGACGAAAATCGCCGGCAGATGACCGTAATGCAGCGCGCCGATCAGCAGTCCCGGCACGATTTTATCGCATACGCCGAGATACAACGCGGCGTCGAACACATTATGCGAAAGCGCCACCGCCGTCGCCATCGCAATGACGTCCCGCGAGAACAGCGACAATTCCATGCCCGGTTCGCCCTGGGTCACGCCATCGCACATGGCCGGCACGCCGCCAGCGAATTGCGCCACCGCGCCCGCTTCGCGCGCCGCCTGCTTGATCAGGGCAGGAAACCGCTCCAGCGGTTGATGCGCGGATAGCATGTCGTTATACGAGGAGACGATGGCCAGGTTCGGCCAGCGCGCTTCGCGGAGGACGGCTTGGTCGTTCGCATCGGAGGCGGCAAAGGTGTGCGCCAGGTTAGTGCAGGACAGGCGCTTGCGGACCGGGCCGTTCGCGCGGGCGTGTTCCAGTCGCGTCAGATACGCGGATCGAGTCGCCGTGCTACGTTGGCGAATGCGGTCGGTGACCGCGGCCACGATGGGATGCAGGGTCATGATCAGACCTCCTGAGTCATGGGGGGTGATGCAACGCCTCCGGTCGGTTCCGTAACGGACAGCTCCCGCTGGAAGGCGGCGATGGCGCGATACTCCGGTTCCAGCTTGGTCGGGATGCTGAGATAAATCGGCAGCAGCCGACTGTAAGTCGCGACGTGGCCCGCGATCGGCGCATGACGATGGGTCGCACCCACCATGTCGGCAATGACATTCAGGGAATCGACACGACCCAGCGCGTAAAGTCCCAGCACCGCCGCACCCAGGCAGGAGCTTTCGAAGCTCTCCGGCACCACCACCTCGCGATTGAAGATAT
>DAOTGT010000292.1:0-3559 GCA_035447285.1 Candidatus Competibacter sp. | reverse complement strand
AACGGTTCCCGTGCACCGGGTGGCCACGCGGGCTCCAGCCGTGGCGGCGATAGGATTCCGGCTCAAACCCGGACTCGTCGATATAAACCCAATCCGCCGAACCCCGCTCGATCATGATCTGGCGCAACGCGCGCAAGTACGCTATCCGCTTTTCTGGATCGCGCTCTCGATACTTGAAGGTCTTTTTTTGCGCGTGATCTTCATCTTCTTCAAGGCCTTGCCGACCACGCTGCGATCCACTCCACAAAACGCCGCGTGTTCCTGCAAGGTGGCATCGGGGTGTTGGCGAACCTGCGCTCGTAGCCGGTCCAGGTCCAGCTTCCGCTGACGGGCAACCCCCCGCTGCCGGGGCCGCAAGTCTTTTCGAGCCCGCCAGTCCCGCACACACCACAGGCTGACCTCAAACCGACGAGCCGCTTCCGCCTGGCTTCCGCCATCGTGAACAAAAGCCACGACTTTCTTGCATAAACCAATACCGTAGGTCATGCGTCAGCCATGCATCCTATCCGTAAAAGAATGATGGAACTTATTTACCCATGACTATAATTATGTCGAGAACCACCAACGACTTAGGAGATCATAATGAACCATGACCTTCCACGGAGATGTGTTCCCTGGGCTACGCGCATGCTCGCTGGCATGTCCATGGCCGGGCTGATGGGGTTTGTTAGCGCCGGCGTTGCGGCGAATCCCGCACAGGAGCAAGCCTGCGCGGGTCAGGTCGCTGACATGCACGACATCCCCATGAGCGAAATCCGTGTTGCGCACACCAAACAGATGGGCGACGATGCCGCTCAGATTCTCGTAACCTTCCACGGTGGCAATGCCCGCTGCACCGTCCAAGCCGACGGCACCGTGTCCGAGATACGCTGGAACGTCCATGACTCCGGAGGCGGCAGCGCGAGCACCCCGAAGCCGGACACGGCGGGCCAAGAGCAGGCCTGCGCGGGGCGCATGGCCGAAGAGGTCAACGAGCCGATGAGCGCGGTGCGAGTGATCAAGACCACACCGCTCAAACACGGCCACGCCAAGATCGAGATGGAGTCTCCGGGCATGCGGGCCGCTTGTACCGTCGATGCCGAGTTCAATGTGGTCGGCTTCAAGTTTCTCCCCTACAACTGACTGACGCTAACCAACGGACGACGCATTCTGGCCATTCTGCCCGAGGTCGTCCGTTGGCCGGACCCCGATCCGCCGCGCGCGACGGCGCGGGCCGGCAAACTCAGGCTGATCGATGGAAAAAGAGGCCTTGTCTTACCGCCGGGCCGCGTGATCGACGGTAGGCTACGGGGAGGTTTGGAACGCAGGTGACTCGGCGCCAATGAGTTCGCACGCCAGCCCCGTCAAGACGGGCTCGGTCTAACACCCGCGCTGTTATTGTAAATAAGCGCATGGAACCGCCCGCAACGCGCGAAAGGAGAATCCATGAGGAAGAACCACCTATCCGCACTCAGAAAGCTTTTTCTGGCCTCCCTACTTCCGCTCCTGCTCTCCTGCTCGACGAGTGATACCACCCTGCGTGAGTCGGGAAGAAGCGACGCCTATATCGCGGGGTTCCATGACGGTCGCCGGAGCGGTATGAATGAAGCCGGCAACTATCTGACGCGTCCCACCAAAGATACCCGTCGGTTCGCCGATGACGCAGACTATCGGGCTGGCTGGATCGCCGGTGAACGGGAGGGCATCCACATGCAGAACGCGGCGAATGTCGGCGTCGGGGCGGCCGGTGGCGCCAATGTCTACAGGGAAGCCGAAAAAGCACAGCCTAACGCACAGGCCATCGGTAACGAGGTGATGAAAGACGTGGATACGTCGTCTCTGAAGAGTTTGGAGCCGCGCTGAGTCTGCTCATATCGCTCCCCCGGCCTCACTCTGTCCTGTGCTTGCGACAGAGCAACGCGCACAGGCTGCTGGCTATCGAGGTACTTGACGAAAAAGATTCCATGGGCTGCGCTTTTCCATGGATGTTGCCTCACCCAAGCCGCCGCCGCTGGAGAAGACTCCGCGCCAATCACGGCGCCCGTCGCCGCCATGGTCTTTGGCAAGGATCGATTGAGGCGCGGCGGGCGCTTGGTGCCCTGGGCGTTCCATCGCCCGACGCCTTCGAGGTCCGCGGCTACCGGCAGTGGCATCGGCGCCGTGACCCCGAGCCATGGCGTCGATTTAGCGACTACCCAAGACGGAGACCGATATGGATCGAACGCTGTTTGGAGAAATCGAGCGCGGTGATCGCGAGGCTCGAAACTGCTCTCTTGCAAGACGCGGCCGAGCGCTGGTTAGCGCGGTCGGGCTACTGATGTTCGGTGCCGTGGCGCAAGCAGCGGTCGAGGGCTTGCCTCCCGACGTCCTCAAATCGATCCGCGAGGAGATCGGCGACTCGGTACAGGGGACACGCTATCTGAGCGCTGACATCGATCTGAATACCGATCACCGTTCGGAGCTGATTCTGTATCTCGTCGGTCCGATGGTCTGCGGCACGGGCGGCTGCCCGACTCTGGTGTTCACACCCGATGGCGACCACCATCGGCTCGTCTCCTCGATCAGCGTCACTCGGCCACCGATTCGCGCGGCGGCGGCGAACACGAACGGATGGCGCAATCTCATCGTTCACATCGCGGGCGGCGGCGGGCCATCAAAGAATGTTGAGTTGCTGTTCGACGGGCGCTCCTATCCCGAGAATCCCACCGTGAGCAGTCCTCATATCCAGGCAGCCAAGCTGGCGGGGTCGCAACTTCTCATCCCGGATTTCGACGCCTTTGAAGATGCCAAGCCTTTTCCCGGCGACGGGGGCACCTCTGATTCGGGGCTCGGATCAGGAACACAACCCTCGTTCGACTGCGGCAAGGCCACCTTGGCCGCCGAAAAGCTGGTCTGCGGCGATCCCGAGCTGGCAAGCGCAGACCGCGCGCTTGCGATGGCCTTCGCGACCGGCATGAAACAATGGCCGGCCGAAGATCAGACTCGGGAGCGCGCCGCGCAGCGCCGCTGGCTCATGGAACGCAACGCCTGCGCGAAAGGCCCCAACGCGAAGGATTGCGTCCGATTGAGCTACCAGCGGCGATTGATTGAGCTACAGATCCGCAATGGCGAGCTGGAGGCACCGCATCCGGTCAGCTACCGCTGCAAAGGTCATGAGGATGAACCTCTTCAGGTTTCGTTCTACCAACAGACCGATCCGCCCAGCGCCGTTCTGACTTTCGGCGACCGGCAGGAAATCGTCTTCGCCACCCAGAGCGGCAGCGGAGCACGTTACTCCAACGCTCGCGTCGATTTCTGGGAGCACCACGGCGCGGCGGCGGTAACTTGGTCAGGCGAGTCATACACCTGCGACGCGCCATGAGCGCCGCCTCCTCTGAGCGGTTCGCCAGATATCTACTTTCGGCGTAAAGGCGCCATTCCGCCGAAAGTTCACAACCGACACATCGGTGCTGAATAGTAGATTACCCCCGCCACATCCGCACCGGCCCGGTATCGACATGAACGAAGGTCGGATACACACCCACGCCGCCACCGTTGAATTTCAAGGCCAGCTTCGCCAAGACCGGACTCGGAATCCCCG
>DAOTGT010000291.1:0-3572 GCA_035447285.1 Candidatus Competibacter sp. | reverse complement strand
CGATAGGCGGCGCGCTGCGCGTCGCGTCCGAAGCGGTCGGTCAGCGCGTTCCAGGACTTGGCGACATTGCTCAGCGCTTCCTGGGGCGAGATCTCGAAGTTCAACGCTCGCGTCAATTGCACCTCCAACGCCTGGGTGTAGGCGAAGTGGCCGGGGATGCGCAGATCCAGGGCGACGTTCGGCGACTTCAGGCTTGCCAGTTGCGCGTCCAGGTACAAGCGGGCTTCCTCGGGGGTGAAAAGGTGCAGCCAGCGCTCCGGATTGAAATGACTCTGACGATAGGGATTGATGCCCGCTTGCGGAGTCACCACCGCTTCGCCACTGACCTCGGGACTAGCCAGCCAGGCGATGAAATTCCAGGCAGCCTCGATGTGGTCACTGTTGGCGGGCACCGCCGCCTGCCAGCCACCGAAGGCCAGAAATGGCACGCGGTTGATATTCGGGAACGTGTCCCATTGCCGAATTTTGTAATTCCAGACCCGCTTGGAGCCGGGCAACATGGCGGTGCCGACCTTGCCGGAAATCAAGCTGGTCTTGGGGTCGGCGGCATTGACACCGGTATCGCCCCAATCGAAATTCATCGCCACCGAGCCGCCGGCGAAGATGTTGTGGATATCGGCGGAAGTGAAGCCCAGCGCGCCCGGCGGGGCGACATTGAGGCCGTTGATGTAATCCTCTAGCGCCTTCACCCAGCCCGGATTGTCGATCTGGGCGTCCATGGTGTCGGGATCGAAGAACATGGAGCCCGGCAAATCGGGGTGGTGGGTGTAGGCGGCGGCGTGGGTGAAGAAATACCAGAACTGCTCGCCGCCGCGTCGGTACGCTTCGGCCGTGCCCCACAGATTGGTTGCCGGCCGATTGAAGAACTCGGCGATCTGGTGGTACTGCTTCCAGGTTGCCGGCGGCGCCAGCGGGTAGCCGTACTTCTCCCGGAAGCGTTGTTGCTCTTGTGGATCGTTAAACAGGTCCAGCCGGTAATACAGAATGTGCTGGTCGCCATCGATGGTTTGCGACACGTAGCGGCCGTTCCACATCATCAGCCGTTCGCGGTAGACTGGCAGAATATCCTTCCAGGCTGGGGTTTCGCGCATCGACGCCGGCATGTCCGAGAGATAGGGGGCGAAATCCGGCGTCCAGAAGGGACCGAAGGTGATGACGTCGAATTTTCCCTCGCCCGCGACTAGGGCGTTGAGATAGGTCGGGTAAAGTTGGTCGATCGGAAATTCCAGGATATTGATCTTGCCGCAGGTCTGCTTCTCCCAGCCTTTGGCGGCCATGGCGATGGCGTTGGCGATGAATGGACGGGTACGGGTGCCGACGTCCAGAGTGATCCCGCTGTAATCGGGATCGCACTGGGCTGACGCCGTTGAAAGGAAGGCTAGGCTCAAAAGGCCAGCCCGGATGACGATTGAGGATGCTGTTTTCATCAGCTTTTTCTCCTCGACGGGGATGAGTTTTAAACGTATTGCGGACCAGATGGGTCACGAGCGCCGGCGCTGTGTGGAGGAATGACGTCGCCATGCTCGGCACAGTGGTGCGTCACGATGGAAAAACCATCGCTGACCACAAACCGATACTCGGTCACGCTGCGCCGGCAGTGCGGACAGCGAACGGTCGAGACTCGGGTGTCGCCGACGGGGCTTCGATCGAGCCTTGGGGAACCACCGTTCCGATGACGCGGGCTGACGCGGGAAAACTTCAGCCGAGCGGAATGAGCCGGTGAAGGGCGCGTTGCCAATGGGTTGGACCACACCGGCGATGAAACGCGGCCATTCGGACACGGCGGCGTCGCGGCGATCGCGGAGGACTCGACGGGCAAATGGAACGCCGGGGAATGGGGCGCTGGCGCGCATGCTGGACAGTGCGTTGGATGGGAAGTCATGACGCTCTACTCCTGCAACCGACTTCGAGAACAGGGATGCCGCCCAAGGCTCGGCGCGGTATCCGCCAACTAATAATGATTCGACACTCGCTGTGCGTCAGAACAAGATCCGGGTGCCGATGGCGACCACGTCCTGATCACCGTAGAGGGGGGTATCGGCGCTCCGGCCGCTGTACTCGGCCCAAATCCAGGTCCGTTTACTGAAGTTGTACTGGTAACCCAGCCGGTAGTTGTCAATTGTGCTTTCGCCGTCGATGCCGGTGTCGGTCTGGCCATAGGCGGCCCGGACGGTGTTGTTGCCGAAGGCGTACTGGCCGGTGAGGTACCAACTCTGGGCGTCGGAACCGGTGGCGAGCGGCACGCCGTCCACGCGGACCTGACGCTCGAAGTTGACGTCGTTGAAGTTGCCTTGCTCGTAAATCAGGCCCACCAGCCATTGATCGGCCTTGTAGCCCAAGCCAAGACCCCAGTTGTCCAGATCGAGATCGACGGTTCGCCCGTTGCCGAGATCGACGTTGCTGTCGCCGTTGAGCTGGATATAGGTCAGCCCGGCGAAGTACGGACCCTGGTTGTACTTGAGGTTGACGCTCCAGATATCGACATTGTTCGAGATGTTCGGGAAGCCCAGCGCCGTGTTCACCGCCTCGTCGCTATCCAGCACCAGCATCGCCTCGGCGCTGAAGCCGTTGAAGATCGGCGTCTGGTAATCGATGTTGTTGGGCAGGGTGGACAGGGCGCCGCTCACGTTGGTCTCCTGGGTGACCGATCCGCCCAGATAAGTCGAGCCGTTGAGCACCTTGGAGCTGTTCCAGATATCGATCACGTTGAGCACCTTCCAGTACGGCGTGTCCTGGGTGCCCAGAGTTAAGGTGCCAAAACCACCCGTGAGACCGGAGAATTTCTGGTTGAGACCGCCAAAATTCCCGCCTTCGGTCATGTCGACGCTGAATTCCCACTGGTAGAGGGCGCGCAGGCCGCCCCCCAGATCCTCGGTGCCTTTTACCCCCAATTTGGAGCCGTCATCGACCACGTCCCAGTAGGCATCGACGCCTTGGAGGTGGTTGTCGATGTAATTCACCGACACCCGGGCTTCACCGTACAGAATGGTGTCGGCGTTGGCGGCAAGCGGAGTGACCAGGGCGGCGGCAATGGCTAGCGAGAGCGCGGTCTTGTTCATGGAGGTTATCCTCGCGGGTGGGTAAAAAAAGAAATCGTTTTCAGTATTTGATTGATAGCCTTGACGGTGAAATCTTGCGTTTATTTGTAATCGATTACATTTTTATTGTCAAGAACTATTCATGAAAAATTCAATCATCAAGTAGGCAAGCCTAGGTTGTCGTGAGATAATGATTGTAATCGTTTACTTTTTACGAGGGAAACTCATGAGGAAAAGCACAGATGGCACAAATCAAGGACGTCGCTAAGCAGGCGGGAGTCTCAGTAGCCTCGGTATCGCGGGTTCTGGCGGGACATACCGGGGTCAGTGAAGCGATCCGCCAACGCGTGCTGGAGGCGGTACAGGCCATGGATTACCGGCCGGATCTGGCGGCGAAGCGCCTGCGCTCGCGTCGCACCGATACCATTGGCCTGATCGTATCGGACATCCGCAACCCCTTTTTCACCGAAGTGAGCCGTGCGGTCGAGGACATGGCCTATCAGAACCGGATGCGGGTGATTCTCTGCAATGCCG
>DAOTGT010000290.1:0-3598 GCA_035447285.1 Candidatus Competibacter sp. | reverse complement strand
CCGGCAACCTGCTGGGCGGCGGCCAGCCGCTTGTTCATTTCCTGTTCCGGGTTGTCGCTGACGTAGTAATGGTCGATATGCTCGATCATCTGCTCGCCCAGTTGCGCCACCTGAGCGGTCAGTTGCCGGCGCTTGAGTTCGGGGTTGCACAGCGGGCGCAGGTTTTCGGCCAGATAGGTGATGCCGCCGTCGTTGAGCGCGAACCCCGCCTCCCAGGCTTGTTGCGGGTCGCGGAAGTGGGCGCTGGCGGCGGCGTCTTGCAGAAACGCCTCCCGGAACATTTCGATCCGCTTGCGTTCGCCGGGACGAATGCCGGTCTCGCGACCCTCTTCGTCGTAATCGAACATGTGCTTGGCCTTGAAGTTGGGGTTGCGCAGCCAGTAGCTGTTGCGGAACGCGCCTTCGGTATCCCACTGTCGCGGCCAGTGGTACTGCTTGCCGAAAAAGTTGAGCAGCGAGCTTTCCAACCGGGTGGTCCAGCGGCTTTCGGGCGAGCGTTCACCGGCCTTTTCCTCGAATTCCATGTCGAATTTGGTTAGCACCAGAAACAGCGCGGTTGGCTGCTGCGCCCGCTGTTCCGGCGTGGCGCCGTGGGTACCGGCGATCCAGTCATATACCATTTCCGGCAGGGTCTTGACTTCCTGATTGCTGGGACCGATGCACAGCAACATGCTGGTCAGTTCCTGCTCGGCGCAGTAGCGCTCGAACAGATAGGCCACCTTGCCGCGCAAAAACAGGCTTTGCAAGGCGTCGCCACCCTGGAGAAAAGTCGGCAGATCCTTGATCTGTTCGCGGGAGCGCGCACCGGGAAAGTCGAGCAAGTCAGTGTGTTCGAAGAAATCCCAGGGCTGTTCGGCGATCACGATGCGCAATTCGGCGATCAGCGCCGCCACTTCGCTGCGCGGCAGGGTCACTCGCGCGCCACCGGCGCCGGTCAGGGTCAGAACTCCGCCGCCGCCATCGCCCAAACCCTTCAGGGTCTGCACGTCGATCAGGCTCTGCTCGCGCGGCAGCAGCGCGTCCAGTCCGGCGCTGGCCTCGCCGGCGAAATTCAGCCCCTGCAAACCGGTGTAGAGGCGGCTATAAAGCTGGCTGAAGGCGTCCACTCCGCCCCAGATCACCCCGAACAGGCGGGCGCGATCCTGAATCCGCAGCCGGGGCGCCAATTGCGCCGCCTGTTCCCAGTAGCCGTGCCGCAGCAGCCGCACCCGTTCGTAGCCTTTGAAATAGCGCTCGAAATAGGCTTGCAGGTCGAACACGTCCTCGGCGGTCAGTGGATCGACCGGCTGGGCTTGCGCCGCCGACACCAGCCTCTCCAACAATTCGGTCAACTGGGCCTGACCGAGCGGTTCGTCCTCGCTGTGGTCGCAATCGGCGTAATAGGTGTTGCCGAGAATCTTGACCAGATCGGTCTGGCTCAACAACCGCATCTGCACCGGCGCGGCCGGCGCGACCTCGGACCCCGGCTTCAGGCTGAAGCGGGTGACCAGGCCGGTGGATTCACGCCCGCCTTCCGGGTTGATTTCGCGGATGAAGTCGATTTTCTGACCGGCGAAATCGGCCAGCAGTGGCGCGGTGCCTTTGCGAGCCAAGGCCGAGATCAGATAGGACTTGCCTGACTGACTGGGGCCGAACACGCCCGCGCACATCGGCCGACGCACGGCCTGCTCCAGCCGGCGAGCCTGGGCAGTGAGACGACGGAACTCCTTGGTCAGGCCGGCTTTTTCCTGACGGACTCGTTCGGAATTGTCATCCAGCCAGGTCAGGAATTCGGCGCCGACCCGGTCCAGGGTCTGGCAGGCATTACTGAGAGTGGCGTCGTTGGCGGTCATGATGGCTTCGCTGGCGGTGGAGTCGTTGGCCTTGTGGACGATTGTAGCGCAGCCAGTCGGATCGTTTGTGGGGAATAACATGCCTGTCGGACACGGCGCGGGAGCGGCCGGTAAGACGGTCGGCGATTTACCAGTACGATCAAGATGAGTGACAAACAACCGGCGAACGACACGGCGGAATGAAACTTTTGAAGGCTGCCAAATGATAGAGAGCTGCTACCGTTGAAGAACGCCGCTATTGGACAGCACTACCACTGGACGGCCGTCGAGACAAGATCGAACGCTCGCTTGCGGGTCACATGGAAGTGGTTGGCACCGATCAGAACCCACATGACGACGGCGCGACCGGGTCACGAAATCGGCATGAATAATGCTTGATTTAGTGGGACTTGTTCTATCGTGGAGATCCCGACCATGTTGACATCCGCCTCCCCCGCGCCCGAAATGCGTCGCTACCAGCGACGCGGCGACCCATTCCCGCTCTATTACTCACCCGAAATGGCGCTGCGCGCGCACGATCCGCATTATTTATTGCGATTGCTCTCCGATCGCGTCGCTCGACAAGCGCCCGATCGATTTAGCCTGTTGCCTCAGTTTCGCAGCCTGGACCCGGATGCCGTTCACTGAGCGCGCCTAGCACCAGCCGATGCCCCAAAATGGGGCGCTGGTGCGGTCGTGACCGTCGAATGTGGCAACACTCGCACGAGGTTGAACGCCTCGCCCGTTGTGGCTCGCCCGCGCCACCCACGGAACGACCCGTATGCGCGGGAGCTTAAAAGCCTTTTGGTTGTTCCCAGGCAACTGTCAATGCCGAAGAGCGGCGGCGGCCTGTTCACGGGTATAGAACCGCTCCGCCCGCAGAAAACCCGCTTGGACGGAGGACTTGAGGGCGGTTACCCGGCCCGTCGTTGCGTCGCGGCTCGCCACCACCGCCGACGGCAACCCATCCAGCAGGTGCATCGGCGCCGGCCGGCCGTCGGCGAAACAGGCGCGGTAGACCGCCCCCGTTTGAGTATCCAGAAACGCCGGCACAAACCCCAGTGTCCGGTTTTCGGCGCTGACCCCACCGGTCCCGCGAAACACCTGGTTTTGCCGACGCAGGGTCCGAGTGGTCAAAACCGGTTCCGGTCGCGCGGACGGCGTGCTGGCGGGGCGGGCGGCGGGCATCGGGTTCATGGCGGACCTCCGGCAACGGGAATCGAGAGTTTCTTCACCCGTCATACGTCGGCCGGACTCGATTTGGATGCAGCCGGCGCGGGCGGCGGGTTCGCTGGAGGTGGTGCATACCGTGGGCCAAGCAAGGAAATGGAACCGTGCCATCCTGGAAATTTATTGATTTTAAATTACTTTTTTGCATCGACTCGCCATGACTGGATCCCGAGATCACCTCCAGCCATGACATGTCGCGGCCAAGGTGGCAGCGCGGTGCGGACCATCGTGGCCCGATGACCACCTCGGTGTGGCTCTCCAACCTGCGGGGACCCCGGCTCATGGTCTCAATAAGAGATGGCGCACTGCGCCACTCCCCACAGGTCTGGCAGCACGCGGAACCGACTGGTACTAGGCCCTGAGCTTTACCGATAAGCCATGCAAGCTTAAGAAATCAATCACATGATTGATGATTTTCCTGTCTGATTTTGCAAGATTTTTCGACTTGTAATGGTATGGTCCGCCCCGCTCCCCGCACGGCCTTGATGGCCTGCATAGACTCAGTGGATGACTATGCCACTGAAGAGCGGAGCGGATACCATGAAGCTTAGCGTGAT
>DAOTGT010000289.1:0-3602 GCA_035447285.1 Candidatus Competibacter sp. | reverse complement strand
CACCAGATGATCGATGTCCAGCCGGATACCAATGCGCTGCCCCAGCGCATGGTCGTGATGACTGGGCGTCAGACACAGCAACCGCGCGCCACTGGGTAGTTTGAGGGTGTACAAAAACTCCGCTCCTCGAAACGCTCGCTCCACCACCTCCGCCCGTAGCGGGCTGTCGTCATCGTGCACCACATCGTCCGGCCGAACCAGCACCTCCACCTGTTCGCCCGCCACGCAGCCGCGATCCAACGACTTCCCTCCAATTTCGCCCAATTCCGTGCTCACCCGCCCCTCGCCACCCAGCCGGCCGGGCAACAGCACGCCTTGCCCGATGAAATTGGCGACGAAGCGATTGGCCGGTCGGTGGTAAAGGTTGTAGGCGCTGTCCCACTGCAACAGCCGACCCTGATGCAACACACCAATCTCGTCGGCGAAGGCGAACGCCTCGAACTGATCGTGGCTGACCAGCAGACCGCTGGTGCCTTCCCGCAGCAGAATGGTCCGCACCTCGCGCGCCAAGCCCTCGCGCAAGGTCACGTCCAGATTGGAAAATGGCTCGTCCAGTAACAGCAATCGTGGTCGCGGCGCCAGCGCTCGCGCCAGCGCCACCCGTTGTTGCTGGCCGCCGGAAAGCTGGTGCGGGTAGCGTCCCGCATACTCCTCCAACTCGATCAGTTTCAATAGCTCGACCACCCGCGCCCGCCGCTCACCCGTTTTCCAGTCGCGCAGACCAAAGGCGATGTTGTCAGCGACACGCAGATGGGGAAACAGCGCCAGATCCTGAAACATCAGCCCGATCCGCCGCTGCTCCGGCGGTGAGGTCCAGTCAGGCCGACTGAGTTCGATCCCCTCCAACCGGATGGAGCCATGCCGCAACGGCTCGAAACCGGCGATGGCCCGTAGCAGCGTGGTCTTGCCGCAACCGCTGGGTCCCAGCAGGCAACCGATGCCGGCGTGGCTCATCCGCAGCGTCAGATCTCGGATGACCTTGCGGGGCGGATAAGCGACATCGAGATCGATCAATTCGAGAAAGGTCGTCACTGTCCAGTCCTCCCACGGCCGATGGCACGACTGAGCAGGATCACCGGCCCGACGCCGGCCAACACGATGGCCAGGGCGAAACTGGCCGAATCCGCCAGCCGCTCGTCCGAGGCCAATTCGTAAGTCCGCACCGCCAGCGTGTTGAAATTGAACGGTCTCAGAATCAGCGTCGCCGGCAATTCCTTCAAAACATCCACGAACACCAGCAACAACGCGGTCAACAAACTACCGCGCAGCATAGGCATGTGCACCCGCCACAACACCGCTCGGGGCGTCGCCCCCAGCGCGCGGGCGGCATCGTCCATGCTCGGCCGGATGCGGGTCAATCCCGCCTCCACGCTGTGCAGCGCCACCGGCAGAAACCGCGCGCAGTAGGCGAACAGCAGCGCGATCAGCGTCCCGCTCAACAGCAAGCCGGTGGACACGCCGAACCCAGCGCGGACCCAACCATCCACGCTCCGATCGATGGCGGCGAACGGCAACATCACCCCGATGGCGATCACCGTGCCGGGCACCGCATAACCCAAACCGGCGCCGCGCACCGCCAACCGCACCAGTGGTCGCGGTCGCAAGCGTTGCCCATAGCCCAACAGCAAGGCCAGCAGCAAGACCAATCCAGCCGCCCCCGCCGCCAGCAACAGACTGTTTACCGTCAGGTGCAGGAATCGCTCATCCACCACGCGCGGCGCGGTTCGTGTCGCCCAAACCACCAAGACACTCGCTGGGATCACAAAACCCAACAGCAGCGGGGTCAGGCAGGCCAGTACCGCCAGTCCGCCGCGTTTACCCGGCAACGGCACGCGCGGCGGTCGGTGCTGGCGGGCACTGGTATGATGGAAACGCGCCTGCCGCCGCGACAGCCGCTCCATCACCAATAAGGCGAAGACAAACAACAGCAACAGCGTAGCCAGTTGCGCGGCGGCGGTGGCATCGTTCATCCCGAACCAAACCCGGAAAATGCCAGTGGTGAAAGTGCCGACGCCGAAATACTGCACGGTGCCGTAGTCGGCCAGCGCTTCCATTTGTACCAGCGACATGCCAGCGATCAGCGACGGCCGCGCCAAGGGCAAGGCGACGCCGAGGAAACGTCGCCACGGACCAGCGCCCAAACTGCGACTGACCTCCAGCACCGCCGCCGACTGTTCGAGAAACGCCGCTCGCGCCAACAGATAAACATAGGGGTACAACACCAGCGTCAGCATCGCGACCGCGCCCGGCAGCGAGCGAACCTCGGGAAACCAGTAATCGTGCCGGGTCCAACCAAAGGTTTCGCGCAAGGCGGTTTGCAGTGGGCCGGCGAAATCCAGCAAACCGGTATAGGTGTAGGCGATGATGTAGGCGGGAATCGCCATCGGCAGCAGCAGCGCCCACTCGAACAGCCGCCGGCCCGGAAACTCACACACGCCGGTCAACCACGCGGCCGGCACCCCGACCAGCAAGGTACCGATCCCGACCCCGAGCATCAGCAACAAGGAATTCGCGAGATAGTCGGCCAGCACGGTATCGACCAGATGCCGCCATACCGCGCCCGCCGGTTGCAGCGCGGTGACGAACACGGTCAATACCGGCAGCGCCAGCAAGACAGCGGCCCCAACCACCCACAGCGTCCAACGATCGGCCCGTGCTCCAAATCGCCTTCCCTTTCGCGAGGGAGGGTCAGGGCGAGGAAGCGTTCGGGCTGGGTCTACTTCCACCCAGCCCGGTCCATCAAGCGCACGGCGGCGGCGTTTAGTTCGCCCAGTTTGGCCACGTTCAGGGTGTCGGCCTTGAACGTGCCCCAGGATTCGAGGGTGGCGCTGGGCGGAATGGCCGGATTGACCGGATACTCGTTGTTGACATCGGCATACCAGCGCTGCGCCAAATCACTGGCCAGAAACTCCAGCAGCTTGAGCGCGTTATCGCGATTGTGGGTATGAGCGGTCACGCCGGCGCCGCTGACGTTGACATGTACCCCGGTGGTCTTGGCATCGGGCCAGAACACCGCCACCTTGGCCGCCGCCGCCTGTTCCGCCGGATCTGGGGAATTCACCATGCCGCCCAGGTAATAGGTGTTGGCCAAAGTCACATCGCACTCACCGGCGGCCACGGCCTTGATCTGGTCGCGGTCGCCGCCCTTGGGCGGGCGGGCGAAGTTGGCGACCAGACCCTTGGCCCAGGCCTCGGTCTTGGCTTCACCGTGGTGGGCAATCATCCCCGCCACCAGCGATTGATTGTAAATGCTGTCGGAGGAACGCACGCAAATCTTGTCTCGCCATTGCGGCACGGCCAGATCCTCATAAGTGGAGAGCTGTGCCGACTTGACCCGGTCCTTGGCGTAAATGATCGGCCGGGCACGGACCGACAGCCCGTACCAGTACCCCTCAGGGTCGCGGTAGGCGGCCGGGATGTGCTTCGCCAGCGCCGCAGATTGTACCGCTTGCAGCACGCCCGCCTGACGAGCGGCCGCCAAGCGGCCGGCATCCGAGGTCAGCAGCACATCCGCCGGGGTGTTGGCACCTTCGCTTTGCAGGCGTTGTAACAGCGCTTCCTCCTTGCCGGTCACCAGATTGACGGTAATGCCGGTCTGTTTG
>DAOTGT010000288.1:0-3608 GCA_035447285.1 Candidatus Competibacter sp. | reverse complement strand
CTTAACAGCTTCTTGATCTCTTCCACCGACAACACCTTGCCGGTGCTCTTGATCTCTCCGTTCACCGCCAGCGCCGGCGTGGTCATCACCCCGGCGTCGATGATGGCGTTGATGTCGGTCACCTTCTCCAACTCATACTCCAGGCCCAGCGCCTGAGCGGCATCGGTGGCATGCTGGCCGAGGGTGGCGCATTTCGCGCAACCGCTACCCAGAATTTGCAACTTCATCATGATCTTGACTCTCCTATGGATAAAACATACCGAACAGCACGCCGGAGAGAGTCGCCATGACCACCACCAGCGTGCAGTAAACCAGCGTCTTTTCGGTGCCGAGAATACCGCGAATCACCAGCATGTTCGGTAAGGACAGCGCCGGTCCCGCCAGCAGCAACGCCAACGCCGGTCCCTTGCCCATGCCGGCGCCGAGCAGACCTTGCACGATGGGTACTTCGGTCAGGGTCGCGAAGTACATGAACGCTCCCACCAGCGCGGCCAGCGCATTGGCGGTCAGCGAATTACCACCCACCGCCATGCCCACCCATTCGGACGGGATGATGCCCTCATGACCGGGACGCCCCAGCAGAAATCCCGCCAGCAGCACGCCCCCCAGCAACAGCGGCAAGATCAGCTTGGCGAAACTCCAGGTCTGGCCCAGCCATTCCTCGCCATCGCCGGCTTGCGTCGCGGCGGCCAAGGTCAAACCGATCAAACCGACGCTGAACGCCAATTCGGGATGTCGTGGAAGCAGTATCGACAAGATGGTGACGACGACAGCGGTCGCGGCCAACGGCGACCACCGCCACCGCCAGCGCCAGACCAGCAATCCGGCCAGGCCCAGACCCGCCAGCGCGGTCAGCGGCCACTTCCAGGCGAAGATCGCGTGCCATACCGCGCTGTCCTCGGCACTGGCGGGCGCCCAGTTGGCGAACACCAGCACCGCTACCTGCAAGGCGAAAAACGCGGCGGTGTCGCCCAGCGGTCGGCCTTGGTCGGAGCCTAGGGCAAACTCTTGCTGATTCGCCGCCCGCGTTTGCTCCTCGCGGCGGTAAATCCAGTGCATGATCAACCCGATCACCAGCGCGAAACTCACCGCACCCACCGCCCGCGCCACGCCCAGTTCCACGCCGAGAATCTTGGCGGTGAGCACGATGGCCAGCACGTTGATCGCGGGGCCGGAATAGAGAAACGCAATGGCCGGGCCGAGTCCCGCGCCGCGCCGATAGATGCCGCCGAACAAGGGCAGCACGGTGCAGGAGCATACCGCCAAGATCGAGCCGGACACCGAGGCCACCCCATAGGCGGCGGCCTTGTGGGCGGCGGGACCGAGATATTTCATGATGGCGTTCTGGCTGATGAACACCGCAATGGCGCCGGCAATGAAGAAGGCCGGCACCAGGCAGAGCATCACATGCTCGCGGGCATACCAATGGAGCAGCGCCAGTCCTTCCAGAATGGCGTTATCGAAACGCGCCGTGCCCACCGGCATGAAAAAGACCAGCAAGAACACGGCGACGATGCCACCCAGCCATTTGAATTCGACCGGATAGTCGCGCAGCGCGGTACGCAATCGGTTCGCGGCACCGGCGAACGCGCTCGTCGACGCAGGAACGGTGGACAGCATCGTCATGGCGGGATTCCTCGTTCAGGCCGCGCAGCGACGCTGGGGGCGGTTGGGCATGTCCGCTAGCGCGGCGCGGTCAGTGGAAAACGGGGTTTGCCCAGCCAGCGCCCGCTGGCAGGTCGACAGAACCTCGTGCATCCAGGCAGGGAGGTCGGGGTGCAGGCGGTAGTAAATCCACTGCGCTTCGCGGCGGTCGAGGATGAAGCCGGCCGCTCGCAGCGCCGCCAGATGCCGCGAGACCTTGGGCTGGATTTCACCCAGAGCGTGTGTCATCTCGCAGACACAGACTTCCTCTTCCGTCACCATCAGCATCAGGCAGCGTAGCCGGGTGGTGTCGGCCAGGGCTTGGAAAAAGCGATGAGCATGAGGCATGAGGCTTTTAATCCGTATATTCGCATATTCGAATATATATCACGATCCAGAATAATTGCAAGGGCCTGCAGAGTTGGCGCCACTCGGATGGTGGCGCCTCGATCGGCGGTTACGGTAACAGCGTGCCGATGCGATCCAATTCCACTTTTAGGCGGGTGCGATCCCTCTGCAATTCAGCCAGCGGCAGCGCGAAAAAAGCTTCGATACGGGCGCGCAGTATCCGATAGGCGTGCAGGAAAGCCGCATCGATCTCCGCGTCGCTGCCGGTGGCGTGAGCCGGGTCGTCCACACCCCAGTGGGTGCGCAGTACCGGTCCCAGATACGCCGGGCAGGTTTCGCCCGCCGCGCTGGCGCAGACCGTAATCACGATGTCGGGCGTGACGGGCAGATCGTCCCAGGATTTGCTGTGATAGCCCTCGGTCGAGATACCCTCGCGCGCCAGCAGGGCCAGCGAACGCGGATGAACCTGGCCGGTCGGATGGCTGCCGGCACTCAGCGCCTTCCAACTCGGCGGCGCCAGATGGTTGAAGGTCGCTTCGCCCAGGATCGAACGGCAGGAATTACCGGTGCAGAGAAACAGGACGTTCATGATGCAGCCTTTCAGGTCGGGTTGAGGAGCATGGCGGCGGCTGAACGAAGGCGATGGGATGACCTGTCAGCCGCACTGGAACCGCCAAAAGCAGCTAAACGATCTCCGTTGCCGGCTGGTTCGAGCTCCGCTCATACCACGCGCGGCTGCGATTGACGATCCCGGCGACGATCAGCATCACCGGCACTTCGATGAGGACCCCCACCACGGTGGCCAGCGCCGCGCCGGACTCGAAGCCGAACAGCGCAATGGCCGCCGCAACCGCCAACTCGAAGAAATTGCTGGCGCCGATCAGGGCCGAGGGACCGGCCACGCAATGCGGCGATCCGACCTGACGGTTGAGCCAGTAGGCCAGCCCAGCGTTGAAGAACACCTGGAACAGGATCGGAATCGCCAGCAGCAGGATCACCAGCGGTTGCTTCACGATCTGCTCGCCTTGGAAGCCGAACAGCAATACCAAGGTGGTCAGCAGAGCGATCAGCGAGGTTGGGCCAAGCACGTCGAGCAGGCGCGCCAGTCCCGCTGGACCCTGGGATTTCAGGATCGTGCCACGCACGACTTGGGCGATGATCAGGGGAATCGCGATGTACAGAACCACCGACAGGAACAGGGTGTCCCACGGCACGACGATCGAGGTCATGCCTAGCAGCAGGCCGACGATGGGGCCGAAGGCGAACACCATGATGATGTCGTTGAGCGCCACTTGACTTAGGGTGAAATGCGGTTCGCCTCTGGTTAGATTGCTCCACACGAACACCATCGCGGTGCAGGGCGCGGCGGCCAGCAGGATCAAGCCGGCGATGTAGGATTCGATCCGATCCGCCGGCAACAGCGGCGCGAATAGCCCGCCGACGAACAGCCAACCCAGCAGCGCCATCGAAAATGGCTTGATGCCCCAGTTGATCAGCAGGGTCACGCCGATCCCGCGCCAGTATTGGCCGACCTCGCGCAGCGCGGCGAAGTCGATCTTGACCAGCATCGGGATGATCATCAGCCAGATCAGTACCGCCACCGGCAGGTTGACTTG
>DAOTGT010000287.1:0-3621 GCA_035447285.1 Candidatus Competibacter sp. | reverse complement strand
CAGCCGCTCGGCTTGGCGGGCACGACCCCCGCAGTATTTTCGCGTCATGAGGGCCTGGAGCGACCACGGTCCGCTCCGGACCTTTTCGAACTCGCCAATTTCAGGTCTTCGATTTGGGAGGCGCTCAAAGGCATAAAGATTGGCTCGGTGGTCGGTGGCACGCTCAGGCTCGGTCGGTAAAGTGAATTATAAAGGTTACTCCAGCAGGGATGTTGTTTCCCGGAAATCACCTAGATAATATAGTCACGAGACATTGGCCCAGAGGGCGATGCATCGGATGTGGACGGCGGCGAGGAAGGAGGCGGTGTTTTTGGCGTAGCGGGTCGCGATGCCGCGCCAGCGTTTGAGGTGCAAAAAGGCGTTTTCGACCAGATGCCGCAGCTTGTACAGATCCTCGTCATAAGGCCTTTGGGTTGTGCGGTTTTTCTTCGGCGGGATAACGGGGTTCATCTTCTGCGCCTTCGCCTGCTCGAGGATCGCATCGGTGTCATAGCCCTTGTCGGCCAGAAGATGCTCCGCCGACAGCCCCTCTCGATCAGCTTCGAAGCTTGTGTGCAATCAGCGGTGGAACCTTGTGTGATAAGGACTCTGACCGGCATACCATGCGCATCCACGGCCAGATGTATCTTGGTGTCGAGCCCCCTTTGGTGCGGCCCATATCCTGATTACCGCCTCTGGCTCCCGCCGCATGGGGATGGACTTTGCAATGGCTGGCATCGATCATCAGCCATTCGTAATCAGGATCATCGATCAGGATTTCCAGCAATTTCTCCCACACGCCCTTGTCCCGCCACCGGATAAAACGACGATGCACGCGGCTCCAGTGCCCCAGGTCGGGCGGCAGGTCGCGCCACGGCGCGCCCGTGCGCATGATCCAGAAAACCGCATTGATAAACAATCGGTTGTCTTTTGCAACGCCGCCCCATGCGCCCTCACGACCTGGAAGATGTGGCTCCAGTAACGCCCAAACCTTGTCCGAAATATCGTGCCTTCTATGTATTGAGTTCATGTCAACCTCCTTTCCGGTTAACATGATTCTCTCATATTTCAAATCTCGTGACTACATTATCTAGGCTCACGCCACGAATCGATTGCATGGGTCGGTCGGGGTGCGAGGCTGTCTGCCTTCAGGATTTCAGAGGGATCGGGTCGATGAGATTGGTTTTCATCGGCTTCGCGCGGTGCCGCCATGGAGAAATTTCACGCGTCGTCTTCGTCTTCGTCATTTGGGATGGAAACCGAAGAGATGGGTAGGCCGGCAAAGTAGCGTTCGAGTTTGCGCAAGGCTTCTTCCGGCGTGGTTCCGCCGCCGGCCAGCTTCTCCGCAAAAGCCCTGCCGGGATGTAGGACATCCCAGGATGAGCGGTATTGTGTTGCCCGGCGATTGCCAGGATCTTTGTTGCCGAAACCGTCGATCACGATGTTCCAGATGGGCTTGAAGGTTTCGATCAGCATGTTTTCGCCCAAGGGAATCCAAATATCGTCAACCATCAGACAGCGATAGTAAAAATCCTGTAGTTCCAGATTGTTGGCCTGCTCAATGGAGGCGGCATGTTGTCGAAGGCGGTCTCGTAGGGCTGTGCCCTTGCTCGCGTCGGCGGTGATGCCGCCTTTCCGTCCTCCCTTGGGGATGGCCTTGCCCACATAGATCGGCCGCCAAAACTCGTCGTTTCGATTGGGTGTCACGATGGGTTCGTAAGCCGGAAATGGGCCGACGTAGTAGATTGCATACACGCCGGCGCCTTGGAGTTCGGCGGTCTCGGCCAGCGCGACCACCGCCTGCGCCAGTAATGCTTGGGCGACACTCTTGCCAAGATTGATTTTGTCCAGCGGATTGTATGGCGATGTCTTCACGGTCATGTCGGGCGCTCAAGATGTTTCCTGACATGACTGGCCAGCAATTCGGCCAAGCCAACCGGCACGGCGTTTCCCAGTTGTCGCATGGTTTCCGTCCAGGAGCCATGAAACGCAAAGGTATCGGGGAACATCTGGAGTCGCGCGCTTTCCCGGACGGTCAGGTAGCGCACGGTTCCATCCGGCCTGAGCAGCATGTTTTCCCCGCCGGGCACGCCATGCACACCGGCCTTGAGCGTTTTTGCCGGCTCGTCGAGTGGACTCCCCGTATGGCCGGGATAACTACGTGCTCCTCCTTGAAAGCGATGATTCAGGTATTTTGCCGCAGTGAGTGGATCAAGTTCTGGATCGGGTAGATCGGATAGAGCATCCCTGATGGTTCGCCATGGCATCAAGATGGGTTTTTCTTTTGATCTTCCAGCCCGTGGAGGGATGGATTTCAGTGTTTCACTCTTGGGATTTGGTATGTCATGCCGCGCCCAATATGCATTGGAATGAGTCTGTTCCCAAGATAACGCTGCTTGGGAGTGCGTAGGTTCGGGAAAAGCCCATTCAATGTCCAGATCCGATCGAAATCCCACAAGAAATACCCGTTCGCGACGTTGTGGAACACCATAGTCGGCGGCATTGAGCACTCTCGTCACTAACCGATATTGCAGGTCCAGGGAGCTACCGTAAGTGTGATGGCGCTCCAGACGAGCGAGATGATCTGACCAATCTTCGCCCGAACGTTTTGTGATCTCAGGATAAGTCAATTGCAGGCGGATGTATTCGAAATAGCTGGCAAATCCAGTCCGCGTCAATCCTTTGACATTTTCGAAAAGAAAAGCGCGTGGTCGAATCTCACGGACAGCGCGCACAGCTTCGGGGAACATATCCCGGTGATCGCCATGACCACGATGCTTTCCTCCTAGCGAGAATGGCTGGCAAGGCGGTCCGCCGGAAATTAGGTCGATACCGTCTTCGAAATAACGAAAATCAACCTTCCTGACGTCTTCTTCGATCAGAGGCCATTGACATATCGGTTTCGTGCCACGACTCTGATTTTCACGAATGGTGTCACAACAATAACGATTCCATTCGATTACGGCGGCGGTCTCGAAACCAGCGTGGCTCACACCCATGCCTAGGCCACCCGCGCCCGCGAAAAGCTCAATGGCCTTGACTGTGTTCATCTTCCAGAAAGCTCCTTATATTTTCCGCAAGCTTCGAAATGTCGCGTAGCTCGCATTCCCATAAAACCAACACTCGCCATCCGTCTTCGGTAAGTTTCTTGTGATTTTCAAGATCGCGCAATCGGTTGCTCTCCAGCTTGGCGCTCCAAAATTCCAAGCGGGATTTTGGCAATCTCGCCAACTTGCAATTCGAATCTGAATGGCGATGCCAAAAACAGCCGTGCACGAAAATAACCTTGCGTCGTTTGGAGAAAACCAGATCGGGTTTGCCGGGAAGATTTGCGCGATGCAGGCGATAGCGATAACCCAAGCTATGCACGAGGCGGCGAACCGTCATTTCCGGTTGGGTGTTCTTTCCGTGAATCCGGCTCATTCGTTCGCTGCGAGCGGCGGGTGTCAGCGTATCCGTTCGCTGGGAAGGCGCAACGGGCACGGTTCGATCGACCCAATAACCAGTCCGAGCGCCTTCGTTCACCGCGTCCTTGCCGGTTTCGCGATCACGCTCGCCCTCAGGCATCTCGTGGGGCTTCTTCGAGGTCGTCGTCGGAGATGCTGGCGGCGCCGCCGGCTCGCACCCAGGCGTCCACATCTT
>DAOTGT010000286.1:0-3652 GCA_035447285.1 Candidatus Competibacter sp. | reverse complement strand
GCGGCAGACTGGCCGGAACCTCCCGCCCTTCCTGATTGACGTCGTCCGCCTGGGTCGGGACGTCCGGGTCGTGGCAGATCAGCGCCAGCGAGCGGGTTCCCGGCGGCAGGTCGTTCCACTGGAGCGGTGGGTTGGTGTTGGACCCAAGCACGATGTGCTGCTGGGGGTCGGCAACGCCGAAGGCGAATTCGGCGGGGATCGGTTGATGATCGCGCAAGACGGGGCTAGTCAGTTTCATGAACTCTTTCCTTCAATCGGAGCGTGGCCGGGGGTGATAGCGACGCATCGGCGGCGAGGGGCGCGACCGATGGGTCGGGAGCCGGAATTGCTCTGGCATTCGACCGGTCAAGATGGCGGTATTCGCTTGACCTGCCTGCGCCGTTCTTAAAGAATTGCCGTGGCTCGCGAAGTGTCCGGGCAACGAGTTTACTGTTAATCAATCTATGATAACGCATACAACATAGCACGTTAATTCGCGATGCCGGCAAATGGAATTTAACGTCCCCGCCGCGAAACCGCCACGGAAGCCAGCGTAGCGGCGATGGTCCAGGCGGATGCTTGGCTGGCGAGCCAATCCGGCATTTTGATCGTGGTTTCCGCACCAGAGGATGGAGGTCTATTGGACCCATGAGCGATCGAAGCGCGCGAGGTGGAATCACGTGGAGCACGTTCCCGGATGGCGATGACGTTGACACCGAAACCGAGGAACGGCTGGAAGCCGGCCGGCCGGCGGTGGTATCTCCGAAGCAGCCTGGTGATGCGCGACCGGTCGCTTACCCGCGACGGGCACCATTCAGGACAGCGCTGCACATGGTGGGTTTGTTGCTGGTTTTGTTCAGCACCACCATGCTGCCGCCGATCGGGGTGGCGTGGTGGTACGACGATCTTCATATCGTGATGCCGTTCGCCGAGACCTTGGCCGCCACTTTGGGGTTGGGCTTGTTGTGCTGGCTGCCGGTGTGCCGGTTCAAGGTCGATCTGCGCAACCGCGACGGCTTCGTGGTGGTGGCGGCGTTCTGGGTGCTGCTGTCGCTGCTGGGCACCTTGCCGTTCATGCTGGCGGAACAACCGGATATCTCGTTCCTGGACGCTTGGTTCGAAACCACCTCCGGTCTGACCACCACCGGCGCCACCATTCTGTCCGACCTCGACGCCTTGCCTAAGGCGATCTTGTACTACCGGGCGCAAATGCACTTTTTCGGTGGCATGGGCATCGTGGTGCTGGCGGTGGCCTTGCTGCCGATGCTGGGAATCGGCGGGATGCAGCTCTACAAGGCCGAGACGCCGGGGCCGATGAAGGACGAGAAGCTGACCCCGCGCATCACCGAGACCGCCAAGAACCTCTGGTTCATTTATGTCAGCCTGAACGTGGTTTGCGCGCTGGCGTTCTGGGCGGCGGGGATGAGCCCGTTCGATGCGATTTGTCATGCCTTCACCACCATCGCGCTGGGCGGTTTTTCCACCCACGACGCCAGCATCGGCTATTACCAGAATCCGCTCATCGAACTGATCGCGGGGACCTTCGCGCTGATCGCGGCGGTCAATTTCGCCCTGTACTTTCTGGCGTGGCGCCGGGGCAGTGTCAGGATGGTTTTTCGGGACGCCGAATTCCGCTTTTTCTTGACGGTGGTCGGCGGGATCGTCGCGATCGCTTGCGCCTATCTTTACTTCGACGACAAGTTTCCGTTTTGGGAAGCGCTGCAGCACGGCTATTTCCAGAGTGTGATGATCGTCACCGGCAACGGCTTGACCACCGCCGGTTACTCGGCCGACTGGCCGGTTTTCGTGCCGCTGCTGTTGCTGCTGGGCAGCTTTTTCGGCGGCTGCGTCGGTTCGACCTGCGGCGGCATCAAGGCGATCCGCTTTCTGCTGCTGTACAAGCAAAGCCTGCGCGAGGCCCGATTGCTGATCCGGCCCACCGCGCAAATCGCGGTCAAGGTGGGTGGCCATCCCGTTTCCGATCGGGTGATGCAAGCGGTGTGGGGGTTTTACTATCTCTACATCTTCTGTTATTGCGCACTGTCGCTGGCGCTGACCGCGACCGGCGTGGATCTGGTGACGGCGTTCGGTTCGGCGGCGGCCGGCTTGAACAACATGGGCGTGGGTCTGGGGGATACTGCCTCCAACTTCAGTCCCTTGAACGACACCGCCACCTTCTTGCTGGCGCTGTCGATGGTGGTCGGCCGGCTGGAGATCTTTCCACTGTTGCTGTTATGTCTGCCAGATTTCTGGAAGTGAGTGGGTATGGAAAAAGCGGAGTATGTTGGTGAACTGCCGCTGGCGATGACTGAACAGGCGCGTTGGACCGCTCAGCGGCGGGCGCCGGTCAGAACGGCGCTGTACATGGTCGGGCTGTTGACGATTCTGTTCAGTGCAACTCTGCTGCCGCCGATCGCGGTGGCATGGTGGTACGACGGCATGCGGGTGGTGATGCCGTTTGCAAAAGCGCTGGGGACGATGCTGACACTGGGTTTGCTGTGCTGGCTGCCGGTGTGCCGGTTCAAGGTCGATCTGCGTAACCGTGATGGCTTCGTGGTGGTGGTGGCGTTCTGGGTGTTGCTGTCGCTGCTGGGCGCGCTGCCGTTCATGCTGACGGAACATCCGCACATGCGCTTGGTGGACGCGGTGTTCGAAACCGCCTCCGGGCTGACCACCACCGGCGCCACCATCCTGTCCGACTTGGACAAGTTGCCCAAGGCCATCGTGTATTACCGAGCGCAACTGAATTTTCTGGGCGGCATGGGCATCGTGGTGCTGGCGGTGGCCTTGCTGCCAATGCTGGGAATCGGCGGGATGCAGCTCTACAAGGCGGAGACGCCGGGGCCGATGAAGGACGAAAAGCTGACCCCGCGCATCACCGAGACCGCCAAGAACCTTTGGTTCATCTACGTGGGACTGAACGTGGTCTGCACGCTGGCGTTCTGGGCGGCGGGAATGAGTTTTTTCGACGCGATCTGCCACAGTTTCGCAACCCTGGCGCTGGGCGGTTTTTCCACTCACGATGCCAGCATCGGCTATTTTCACAGTGCCCCGATCGAGCTGATCGCCGGCTTTTTCTCGCTGGCGGCGGCGGTCAACTTCGCCCTGTTCTTCCTGGCGTGGCGCTCCCGTAGCTTGGCGGTGGTGTTTCGCGATGCCGAATTCCAGTTCTGCATGGTGGTCATGGCCGGGATCATCGTGCTCACCTGCGGTTACCTGTATGTTTCCGGTAAGTTTCCGCTGTGGGAATCGATTTATCACGGTTTTTTCCAGACCGCCTCGATCATCACCGATAATGGTCTCGTCACCACCGGCTATCCGGGGGACTGGCCGTTCGTCGTGCCGCTGTTGCTGCTGCTGGGCAGCTTTTTCGGCGGTTGCGTCGGTTCGACCTGCGGCGGCATCAAGGCATTCCGGTTCCTGCTGCTGTTCAAGCAGAGTCTGCGCGAGGCCCGATTGCTGGTGCGACCCACCGCGCAAATCGCGGTCAAGGTCGGTAACCGACCGATGCCGGACCGGGTGATGCAAGCGGTGTGGGGGTTTTATTTCCTGTACATCCTCAGCTACTGCTTTTTCTCCTTCGCGCTGGCGATGACCGGGGTGGATCTGGTGACGGCATTCGGCTCGGTGGCGGGTTGCCTGAACAACATGGGGGTGGGATTGGGCGAGACGG
>DAOTGT010000285.1:1750-3666 GCA_035447285.1 Candidatus Competibacter sp. | reverse complement strand
TATCCCGTGTCAGCGCATTCACTATCCCGTGTCAGCGCATTCACTATCCCGTGTCCTCTGGCGAACGGGCACGGCGAGCTTTGACGATCTTTTGGACGAGGTGTCGGTTCTGGCTCGGAGTGTGGTTGAGCGTCGGCTTGATGGTGTCCTCCCGCACCTCGTAACCCGACAGGAAGCCAATTTGCTTGAGTTCGTCGTGCGCTTCGATGAGGTTGGCTCTTAAGTTTCGGCGTGTCTTGTTACCAAGACCGATCAAGCCAGCCAGCTTCTCAAAGCCGTGCGGTCCCGGCGCGACGTGGGTCGAGTAGTAGGCGTGCAGGGCCTTGGCGGTCTGGTTGCGGCCCAAGGCGCATCGCTGCCGGTTGTCCAGGCTCGCCCATAGGCCCGCCTTGAAAAAACAGGCGAAATCAATGTTGATCCTAACTTTGTAGTGCCGGCTGCCCTCTTCTTTGGTACCGCCATCGACCAGTCCACCAAAATAGCGAATTTGGTGGTCAGTCATGTCTACAAGGCCCGCGCATAGCCGGATGATGACCGAGTGCAGCCATTTGTGATCTTTGTTACCCGTTTGCCGCCCTAGCGCCTTTAACAGGCTATGGGCTGAAAAGCGGCACTCCATGCCGAAAGGAGTTTTTCGGGCAATTCTCAGCAGTTCGAGATAGACGTCCAGGTCGGATTGATCGAACCGCTTGCCCGTGAAGAACACCTCGACCCCCTCGACGGAACAAAGACGCTCTCCATCAAGGTACGGGCGTCCCCCCCTGAAGCTCACGGCCGGAAACAAGGCGCTGCGAAAAACCGCCTGAGCTGTGGCGCGGCGGTCGTCGGGCCACTGCGGAAACTCGATTAGTTGCGCTATTTGCTCGGGTATTGCGGGTTCCGCCTTCGCCTCCGGGGGAAAAGGCAGCAATTCTTGCGCGCGTCGCCGTTTGGATCGTTCGATGGCACGCGTCTCAATGGCTTTTATTTTGGCGGACAGGGGATCGATTCCGGCGTTGCTCGCTTCGGCTTGGGCGGTGGGTTTGGTCGTCTCGGCGTTCAATGGCGCGATCTCCTACAGTTTGGTTCGCGGGAGAGAGGCGGCAATCCGCTTTCCCTTCATGTTCTTACCCGCCTGGCGTGGGATATCGAGGTTTCGGTGGTTGTAACGCGGGTATAGCAGACTCTGGCAGCTCTTGCTTCGGTGCCGTTGGCTTCGCTGGCGGGCGTTCCGGCTCTTGGGCCTTCCGCTGCTCGGCTTCCCGCTGCTGGCGTTCGGCCGTCGTCTGGGCGCGAATTTCCGCTTCTAGGCGTTCCTGATCGGTATTCTGAGCAGTCCTGGCTTGCTGGAGCAGGGTGCTTGCTTGGGTGATCCATTTTTGCCGGATGGCCAACTGCTGCTGTCGCTCCTCGGCGAGCTGTTGCGCTTCGCACTCGGCTGCGGGTAGCCGCGCCTCATACGCTTTCCGAGCCACGGCAAGAGCGGATTCAGCCTGTTTTAGTGTCGTCCTAGCCTCTATAAGCCGCTGTTCAAAAATATCTTTTTCTCGGCGTTTACTGCCTGGAACATAGGGGGACAACATGAGCCCTAGACGGTGGGTCTTACACCAGTCGGCATAAGCGACCTCTAGGGCATCAAGCGCCTGTCTAGCGGTCGCCTCTGCCTGTTTCACCCGCTTCAGTTCGCCCCATTTGTCGGCCAGCCATGCGGCGGGTGGTAGTTCGCGCAGCACAAGTTCCTGCCGCTGCTGAATCCACTCGGCCAATTCACGCTCCAGGCTAGGGATGTTGACCTGGAGCAACGCCTGTTGCTCGTCCAACCGCCTCTGTGCGGCCTCAGCGGCCTCCTGGCGCTGTCGCTCGGCCTGGGTGAAGGCTTGGGCGTCCAACCGCCTCTGTGCGGCCTCAGCGGCCTCCTGGCGCTGTCGCTCGGCCTG
>DAOTGT010000285.1:0-1650 GCA_035447285.1 Candidatus Competibacter sp. | reverse complement strand
GGCGCGGGCTTCAGCGATCAGTCGCTGTCGCTCGGCCTCGATCTGCCATTCCCTCTCGATCTCATCCTCTTCCTGTTGCCACCGCTCGCGCTTGGCCGCATCCAACTCGCCCGACAGGTCGATGATGGACCGCTCGACATCCAACCGTTGCCGCTCCAGCTCACCCGCTTTTCTGGCAAGGGCCTGCCGCTCGGCGGCCTCGGCCTCGTAATCCTGCCGCTTGCGGCTCGGCTGGCCCGTGCGCCGCTCGTAACCGGTGGCTGCTGGCCCAAGATGCCGTGTCGGCTCCCGGTTGATCGCTTGAGCCTCCAGGCTACGGTGATCGACCGGGGTGCCGTGACCGTGGCGAAACAGATAGAGGTTCTGCAGGTTGGCGAACTGTTCACGCCACCACCTGATTTCCCCGGTTTTGAGGTCATCCAACTCGCGGGTTTTTTTGGTGAATCCCGTTGCGGTCAGCCGCCGGGTGGTCAGCAGAATGTGAGCGTGGTGGTTGCGGTCGTCACCCTTGTTGCCGGGGGTATGGATAGCGACATCCACCGCGCAACCATGGCGCTCAACGATCTGGCGGGCGAAAGCGTGGGCAAGTAGCTTGCGCTCGTCTGTCGATAATTCGGCGGGCAGGGCAATCTCAAATTCGCGGGCCACCGTGGAGTTCTTGCGGGTCTCCGCCCACTCGGCGGCGTTCCACAGTGCCGCCCGGTCGGTGGCCCAGTCCGGGGCGTTGGCCGGAAGCAGAAGCAAGATGGATTCGACACCGGTTCTGCGCTGGTAGTCGTGAATCTCGCCGGTACGTTCATCGGTGATCTTCACCCCGGCACGATAGGCAGCAGCAGCGGTCGCGCTGCGACCGGCTGAGCGGCTGATGGTTTTGACCGAGAGGTGGAAAATCGCCATGCCTTTTCTCTGGGGTCGAGGGGCGAAGCCCCCGCGCACGCAAACTGGAAGCCGAAGGCAACATTTTGCATAAGTGCGCCCTTCGGTATTTACCCGCCGATTGTAGTCCGCCTCTTTGTTGGAGGCTAGCCCGTTTGTCCATCCCCGTTCCGGTCGCCGTTGGCTGCCCGCTTGGGGATTGTGAGTCTGGTTCAGTATCCAAGTCCATGATCCGGAATCATGAACCGATTCCATGAGCTGGAATCGTTCGTCCTCCGATCGGTGGCCGGTCGAGCTGGACGACAGGCTTGCGCTAGAATGCTGGCCATCAGCTTGGAGGAGGTCAACGAATGCCCGGTATCGATGATCGGATCGCCGATCTGGAAAGACGTTTGAAGCAGGCGAAAGCCCTCAAGCAGCAGCAGCTCGCCCGCGAACGGGCGGCGGAAAAGAAGCGCCAGCGCTCTGATGATACCCGCCGCAAGATTCTGGTCGGCGCGGTCATCCTCGCCAAAGTTGAGCACGGCGAATGGCCAAAAGAGCGCTTGCGCGAGTGGATGGACAAGGCGCTGACCCGCGCCGATGACCGGACGTTGTTCGGTCTGTTGCCCGCCCCATCGGAACCAGAAACCCGGCCGCAGAACGCCGCGCCCGATTAGGGTGAGGTATCCCCTTCTCCCAACAACGCCCGCGCATCGCGAGAACCGTGCAACACCCGCACGATGACGACCTCGCCGTCCGTGTGGCGGTAGTAGAGGGCGTACTTCTGGTGAA
>DAOTGT010000284.1:1184-3666 GCA_035447285.1 Candidatus Competibacter sp. | reverse complement strand
GTCGTCAGATACTCGGCCACCGTGGCCAGATCGTCGAACACCAGCACGTTGGCGCAGCTTTCCGCTTCCCGTTCCAGGGTCCGGGCGCCTTTGCCGGTGCGCACCAACAGGGGCCAGGCGTTGGCCGCTCGCGCCGCCCGGATGTCGCGCACGCTGTCGCCCACCACCGGTGCTCCTTGCAGGTTGCATTTCAAGCGACGGCCGATCTCCAGCAACATGCCGGGATTGGGCTTACGGAAGGGGTTAGCTTCGTCCACATCCGGACAGAAGAAAATCGCCTCAATCAGACCGCCGACCTCCTGCACCATCCGATGCATTTTGCGATGGATCTGATTGAGGGTTTCCAGATCCAACAACCCGCGTCCGATCCCGGACTGATTGGTGGCGATCACCACGCGATAGCCGCCGTGATTCAGGCGGGTGATCGCCTCCAGGCTGCCGGGAATCGGGTTCCATTCCTCCGGCGATTTGATGTAGGCATCGGAATCTTCGTTGATGACGCCATCGCGATCCAGAATAATCAGCTTCATGGTGGGTCGTGTTCTTTCACCCGCGCAAGCCAGCATATATGTTTCACGTGAAATCGTCCGACCGGCGACATTGATCATGGGTGGTGTCACCGGATTTTGTTTCACGTGAAACGATGACTCGCTTTCCATTCCGGTCGCTACCTCGACTACTTTCGCCATCGGACTTCGTTTCACGTGAAACCTCGTTGGCTGCCTGGCTTCGTTGGAAAACCGCCCGCCCGATATCGCGGCTCGCCGCCGATTTTCATCCTTCCTCAATCCTGCAAGCGCGAGAAATCCGCCACGCGCAGAAATAGGCTCCCCAATTCGTTCAGCAGAGCGATGCGGTTGTCGCGAACGGCCGGATCTTCGGCCATCACCAGCACTTGATCGAAAAAGGCATCCACCGGCTCGCGCAGGCTGGCCAGCCGGTTCAGGGCATCGCCGTACAGGCCGGCTTCCATCAGCGGGATCGCCTCGGAGGACAATTCCACCAACCGCCCCGCCAGTGCCTGCTCCGCTGCTTCGGTCAGCAGGTCGGGCCGCACCTCGAACGGCAGCACGGTATCCACCTTTCGGAGGATATTGCGGATGCGCTTGTTGGCGGCGGCCAGACTGGCTGCTTCCGGCCGGTCGCGGAAGGCGCCGACCGCGCGCACGCGCCGATCGAAATCCAGTGGCCGGTGCGGCCGACATTCCAGCACCGCTTCGAAAGTATCCGAACGTACCTGCTGATCCAGATAGTAACCACGCAACCGCTCCACGATGAAGTCAAAAACCGCTTCCACTGCGCTCCTGGCCCGAACCACCGGTTCGAACTGGCTGGCGGCATGTTCCAGCAAGGTCAACAAGTTGAGATCCAGTTCCCCCTCGATCAGGATGCGCAGCACCCCCAGGGCAGCGCGGCGCAGCGCGAACGGGTCCTTGGCGCCCGACGACGCCTGGCCGATGGCGAAGATACCGAGCAGGGTGTCCATCCGGTCGGCCAGCGCCAGGTTCTGGCCGGTGGCGGTCGCCGGCAACCGGTCACCGGCAAAGCGCGGCAGATACTGTTCCTCCAGGGCTTGGGCAACCTCGGGGGCTTCTCCATCGTGGTGCGCGTAGTAGCGGCCCATGATGCCCTGCAATTCGGGAAATTCCTGCACCATTTGGGTCATCAGATCGCACTTGGCCAACCGTGCCGCCCGTTCGGCCCAGTCCGTGTTACCGTGCCTTTGTTCGGCGATGAAACGCGCCAGTGTCGCCACTCGCGCGCTCTTGTCGGCCACGGTGCCCAACCGCTGCTGGAACACCACCTGCTTCAGTACATCCAGCCGTGCCGCCAGCGGTTTGCCGCGATCCTGGTTCCAGAAAAATTCGGCGTCACTGAAGCGCGGACGGATCACTCGTTCGTTGCCGGCCCGCACCTGAGCGGGATCGCGGCTTTCCAGATTAGCCAGTGTGATGAAATGCGGCAACAGCCGGCCGTGCGCGTCCACCACCGGAAAGTAGCGCTGGTTGTCCTGCATGGTGCTGATCAGCGCCTCGGCCGGTACGTCCAGAAAACGCCGTTCGAAATTGCCGGCCAGCGCCACCGGCCATTCCACTAACGCCGTGATCTCGTCCAGCAGCTCGGGTTTGATGACCGCCACACCTGCCAATTCGACCGCCACCGCTTCGGCATGGGCGCGAACCACGTCACGACGCTCGTCGAAATCGGCGATCACCTTGCCCTCGTCGGCCAGTTGCCGGGCGTAGTCGGCGGGCGTGGTCAACTGGATCGGTTGGGGGTGATGAAAACGATGGCCGCGACTCTCCCGGCCGGCGCGGACGCCCATGATCGTCGCGGGGATCACCTCGGTACCGAACAACAGCACCACCCAATGCACCGGTCGCACGAATTCGTCGTCGCGATCGCCCCAACGCATCCGCTTGGGGATGGGCAGGGCCGCGAGCGCGGCTTCGACGATGGGCGGAATCAGATCGGCGGTCGG
>DAOTGT010000284.1:0-1084 GCA_035447285.1 Candidatus Competibacter sp. | reverse complement strand
CCAAACCGGCTTTTTCCAGCCCCTCGGCGATGCCTCGCTCGAACGCCAGGGACAGATTGGGCAACGCCTTGGGCGGTAGTTCCTCGGTGCCGATTTCGATCAGCAGGTCGCGAATGTCAGCCATGGGTCACCTCCTGGCGGGCGGTGGCGCGGGCACACATGGGGAACCCCAGCGCGGCGCGGGCGTCGTGGTAGGCATGAGCCACCGCTCGGGCCAGGGCGCGGACCCGCAGAATGTAGCGCTGGCGTTCGGTGACGGAAATGGCTTTGCGGGCGTCGAGCAGGTTGAACGTGTGGGAGGCTTTCAGCGTCATTTCGTAGGCAGGCAGAGGTAGACCCACTTCAATCAAGCGCTTGCTTTCGGATTCGCAGGTATCGAACCAAACGAACAGCGCGGTCGTGTCGGCGTGCTCGAAGTTGTAGGTGGACATTTCCACTTCGTTCTGGTGGAACACGTCGCCGTAGCTGACTCGACCCAGTGGCCCATCGGTCCAGACTAGGTCGTAGACGCTTTCCACGCCTTGCAGGTACATGGCGATGCGTTCCAGACCGTAGGTAATTTCACCGGTGACCGGCTTGCAATCCAGCCCGCCGACTTGTTGGAAATAGGTGAACTGGGTGATTTCCATACCGTTCAGCCACACCTCCCAACCCAGTCCCCAAGCACCCAAGGTGGGGGATTCCCAATTGTCCTCGACGAAGCGAATGTCGTGAATCAGCGGGTCGAGGCCGAGATTCTCCAACGAGCCGAGATACAGATCCTGCAAATCGAGCGGCGAAGGTTTGATGACCACTTGATACTGATAATAGTGCTGCAAGCGATTGGGATTTTCGCCGTAGCGGCCGTCGGTGGGCCGGCGGGAGGGCTGCACGTAGGCGGCACTCCACGGTTCGGGGCCGATGGCGCGCAGGAAGGTGGCGGGATGAAAAGTTCCCGCGCCCACTTCCATGTCGTAGGGTTGCAGCAGCACGCAGCCCTGGCGGGCCCAGTAATCTTGCAGAGCCAGGATCAGCCCCTGGAAGGTCGAGACATCGCGCACAAGCGCCTCCAAAATTCGAAGGGGACGGTAGGCCGTCCCCAGGT
>DAOTGT010000283.1:0-3678 GCA_035447285.1 Candidatus Competibacter sp. | reverse complement strand
GCATCGCCCGTTGCAGCGCCACGGCATCGAGCGTGACGGCGATCCATACGCCCTGTTCGCCGGGTGGCGCACCGCTGACCCGTAACAAACTGTGGCTATTGTCGAATAGCGCCTGCAAGGTGCGAAGCAGGCGCTGCGCCGGCGGTTCTCGATCCAGCAGGATATCGCGCCCGACCGGGGCGGGTGCGCCAAGCCGTAGCGCGGCGCCCTTCGCGTGCAGTTCGATCCCGATTAAATGCGCCTGTTCGAGCAGTATCGCCTGTTGGGCGGCGGTCAAGGTTCCACCCGCGCGAAGCGCGATCGTCGCCATGTAGGCGTCAATCAGACGGTGTTGGAGGTAATCCGTGCGAAAAGCGACCAGACCCGGCAGATGCACCAACACACTGCATGCCGTCACCAGCGCGGCGATCAACAGAAAAACGCGCCGGGACAGGCGCGACGAGCGCGGCATGATCAATCCTCGGGATGCGTATGCGGACGCAAGCCGTAGCGGCTGAGCTTGCGCTCCAGCGCGGGCCGCGAGATGCCAAGGATGGCGCAGGCGCGGCCCTTGTGGCCGTTGGTTTCCCGCAGGGCGTTGGCAACCTGCATCGCCTCCAGCTCGTCAAGCGAGTAAAGCCGACCGCCGGGATCGCGGAAAGCATCGGCCGGCGTGGCGTCGGCCGGCGGCACGCCGGCCGGACCGTCCAGCAAATCCGCCGTCAGCACCGGGCCACGAGCGTGCAACAGGGCGCGGGCGAGCACATTGTCGAGTTCGCGCACGTTGCCCGGCCAGTCCCGCGCCCGCAGTCGCGCCTCGGCGTCCGGCGCCAGCGTCACCGCCGCCTGGCCGAGCCGCCGGCCGGCGCGGGCCAGCAGATGGCGGGCCAACGGCGGGATATCCTCGCGCCGCTCGCGCAGCGGCGGGACATGCAGCGTAATCACCGCCAGCCGGTACAACAGATCTTCGCGAAACCGCCCGGCGGCGACTTCCGCCAGCAAATCCCGGTTGGTCGCGGCGACAATCCGGGCGCGGGTGTGCAGCGTCTGCGTGCCGCCCACCCGTTCGAACACGCCTTCCTGCAAGACGCGCAGCAACTTGGCCTGCATGGTCGGCGGCAGTTCGCCGACTTCGTCGAGAAACAGCGTCCCCTCGGCGGCCTGCTCGAACTTGCCGGGCTTGGCGGCGTGCGCGCCGGTAAAGGCCCCGCGTTCGTGTCCGAACAGTTCCGATTCGAGCAGGGTTTCGACCAGCGCGGCGCAATTGACGGCGACAAACGGACCACGCCGACCGCTGTAGGTATGCACCAGCCGCGCGATCACTTCCTTGCCGGTACCGCTTTCACCGGTGATCAACACCCGGGTATCGCTGGGCGCCACCCGGGCCAGGGTCTTGCCGATTTCCAGCAGCGCCCGACTCTCGCCCACCAGGGTTCGCGGCGGCGCAGCGTCGTCGGTTTCGGCCACATCGGCGACGGTGGCCTGGCGGGCGGCATGGGCGCGATCCACCAGTCGCTCCAACTCGGCGGGTTCGAACGGCTTGGACAGCCAGTCGAAAGCGCCGGCGGCGATGGCCTGCATGGCGCGTTCGATATCGCGCCCGCCGGTGATCAGGATCACCGGCAGGTCGGGATCGAGCTTGAGCAAGCGGCCCAGCAACTCGACCCCCTCGCCGTCCGGCAATTGCACATCGAGCAGAACCACATCGAAGGCCGCCCCGGTCGTCGCGGCCAAACCGGCGGCGCAATCGTGCACGCCGGTGACCCGCCAGCCACGATCCTCGAAATGCGCGCACAACGCGAGATTGAGCGCGGCATCGTCATCGATGACCAGCAGACGCGGGGGCATCAGCACTCCTTCATGGTTCCAGCGTGGACAACTCGGTCAGTTCATGTTGAAAGGCATCGAGGATGGGACAAGGTTCGGCGGGCTGGCCGTGGGCGCAGTGCTCGATCCGCTCGACCAGCACGCGGCGCATGGCCCGCAGATCGGCGATACGGGTATCGAGATCGGCGACCTTGGCCTCGGCCAGGGCGCGCGCCCGGTCCCGGTCGTGGATGGCGTCCAACGCGAGCAACTGGGCGATCTCTTCCAGCGTAAAGCCCAAACGTTGCGCCCGGCGGATAAATCGTAGCCGGTCGCGGTCGGCGACCGTATAGCGGCGAATGGCCCCGTACTGGCGCTCCGGCATCGCCAGCAAGCCGCGGCGCTGGTAGTAGCGCACGGTCTCGACATGGACCTCGGCGGTTTTCGCCAGTTCGCCAACCGTTAGTGAAGCCGCTTTTTTCATGCTTGACTCCGTACTCGGGTACGGACGTAAACGTAGCTCATCAAGCCTTCATTGACCAGGAGGATGCCTCATGAATAGTCACGAACATTGCAAACACGAGCATCGCCCCGCGCACTCCCCCGATCCCGCCGCGGTTCATCCGGCAAAGCCGACCAAGCCCGCTTCGGGGGGTACGATCCACACCTGCCCGATGCATCCGGAGATCCGTCGGGAAGGACCGGGCAGTTGCCCGAAATGCGGCATGGCCCTGGAGCCGGAAGGGATACCCGCGTCCGCAACCAGGACCGAGTATACCTGCCCCATGCACCCGGAGATCGTTCGGGACGAGCCAGGCAATTGCCCCAAGTGCGGCATGGCCTTGGAACCCCGGACGGTGACTCTCGAAGAAGAGGAAAACCCGGAACTCAAGGACATGACCCGGCGCTTCTGGATCAGCGCCGTGTTGACGATTCCCTTGGTGATCATCGCCATGGGTGAATTCATACCGGGCGTCTCCTTCGCCTGGTTGGGCTCGCCCCGCGCCATGGGCTGGCTGGAACTGACGTTGGCCACGCCGGTGGTGCTGTGGGGCGGCTGGCCGTTTTTCGAACGGGGCTGGCAGTCCCTCATCAATCGCAGCCTCAACATGTTCACCCTGATTGGTTTGGGCGTGGGGGTGGCGTATGTCTACAGCATCATCGCCGTCTTGTTTCCGGACATTTTTCCCGCCTCGTTTCGCGACGCCCACGGCGAAGTGGCGGTGTATTTTGAAGCCGCCGCGGTGATCGTGACCCTGGTCCTGCTGGGTCAGGTGATGGAGCTGCGAGCGCGCCACCGAACCGGCGCCGCCATCAAGGCCTTGTTGGGCTTGGCGCCGAAAACCGCCCGCCGAATCAACGACGACGACAGCGACGAAGATGTGCCGCTGGATCAAATTCATCTCGGTGACCGGCTGCGGGTCCGCCCCGGCGAAAAAGTGCCGGTGGATGGGGTCGTGCGGGAAGGTCACAGCAGCGTCGATGAGTCCATGGTCACCGGCGAGTCGATACCGATCGAGAAAAATCCCGGCGATCCGGTCATCGGCGCCACGGTGAACGGCACCGGCGGCCTGGTCATGGAAGCGCAACGGGTCGGCGCCGATACCTTGCTGTCCCAAATCGTGCACATGGTGGCGCAAGCTCAGCGCAGCCGCGCGCCCATCCAGAAGCTGGCCGATCTGGTCGCCGGCTACTTTGTACCGGTTGTGGTTGCCATTGCCGTGCTCACCTTCATCGTCTGGGCGATTCTCGGACCGCCCCCGGCCATGGCCTACGCCATCATCAACGCCGTGGCGGTGCTCATTATTGCCTGTCCTTGCGCGCTGGGTCTGGCGACCCCCATGTCGATCATGACCGCGACCGGCAAGGGCGCCACGGTCGGCGTGTTGTTCA
>DAOTGT010000282.1:0-3691 GCA_035447285.1 Candidatus Competibacter sp. | reverse complement strand
GGATAAGGATCTGGTCAAGGTGTGGGAGAAGAAGAACGCGCCGCGCTTCGACAACGTCATGCTAAAGACCAAGACCGTTTCCGCCGAAGCGACATCGGAGGGGATCAAGGTCGGCTTCGAGGGCGAGAAGGCTCCAGCCGAGCCGCAAGTGTACGATCTGGTGTTGATGGCGGTCGGCCGCGGCCCCAACGGCAAGAAGATCGACGCCGACCAGGCGGGCGTGACGGTGACGGATCGCGGGTTTATTCCGGTGGATAACCAGATGCGCACCAATGTCGGCCACATCTTCGCTATCGGCGATATCGTCGGCCAGCCGATGCTGGCGCACAAGGCGGTGCACGAGGCGCATGTCGCGGCGGAAGCGGCGGCGGGGCAAAAATCCTATTTTGACGCCCGGCAGATTCCCTCCGTCGCCTACACTGACCCCGAAGTGGCTTGGGCGGGTAAGACCGAAGAGCAGTGCCAGGCGGAAGGGATCAAGTACGGCAAGGCGGTGTTTCCGTGGGCGGCGTCGGGCCGCGCCATCGCCAACGGCCGCGACGAAGGCTTCACCAAGCTGCTGTTCGACGAGGCGACGCATCGGGTGATCGGCGGCGGCATCGTCGGCACCCATGCCGGTGACCTGATCGGTGAGGTCTGCCTGGCGGTGGAAATGGGCTGTGATCCCGTCGACATCGGCAAGACCATCCATCCTCATCCGACCCTCACCGAATCCCTCGGCATGGCCGCCGAAGTCTTCGAGGGCGTCTGCACCGACCTGCCGCCAGCGCGGAAGAAATAATCGCTTTGCTTCGACGAAGCCCACATCTTGCTCGGATGAGAAACGGTGTCAGGTGGGCGGCTTGAACGCGATTCCCGTTAACTTCGCTTAACCCGCGCCGAAAATACCTTGACACGGATGACTCGCCCTATTAAATTGAAACCGGTTCCATGACTGATCTCAGGCCGTTCTGATCGAGCCGCGGGGCAGGGAATTCCGATACCGACAGGAAGGGAGGAAATCGATGGTTAAGCCAGTCGATAGCGCGGGGCTATCCGCCGCCAATACGAAACGAGTCACGATCAACGAAGTCGCCCGCGACGCGCGGGTTTCAAAGACCAGTGTTTCGCGTTATCTGGGGGGTGAGCGACATTTACTGTCTGATGGGACCCGTGATCAGATCGAACGCTCCATCGCCAAGCTTGACTATCAACCCAATCAGATGGCGCGCGGCCTGAAGAGGGGCCGTACCCGACTGGTCGGCATGATCATCGCCGACATCCTCAATCCGTACTCCATCGCCGTGATGCACGGCATCGAAGCAGCCTGCCGGCAACACGGTTACACGCTGATGGTCTGCAACTCAAATAACGACGAAAGGGCCGAAGGGGGCTATCTGGAGATCTTGCAGTCCTATAGCGTCGAGGGCGTGATCTTGCATGCGTGCGCGCGCAGCGCGGCCAACTTGGGGCAAATCGTCCGCTATCAGGCGCCGGTCGTGCTGGTCGATCGCAAGCTGGCCAACTTCGACACCGATCTGGTGGGGTTAGATAATTACCAAAGCACGATAACGGCTACTTCGCACCTGATTGACCAAGGTTACCGCGACCTGGTTTTCGTCACTGAAGCCCTGCAGGGTTTCAGCACGCGCCTGGAACGCGAAGCGGCATTCCATCTGACTGTGCGGCAGCATCCCGAGTGCATGGGATTCACGCTCGCGCTAGACGTCAACGATGCTGAACAGCTCGACCGGGAACTAAGAAATTTTCTAACCAACGATGGCGCCGGCCCCAAAGCCGTGCTGACTACCAACGGGGTGGTAACCCTGCAAGTCAGCCAGTCGCTGCGTCGGCTTGGTTGCCGGTTGTTCGAGGACATCGGGCTGCTTGGTTTCGACGAACTGGAATGGTCCACCCTGATCGGGACCGGTATTACGACGATCGCTCAGCCGACTCACGACATTGGGATCGCGGCGATGGATTGCTTGCTGCGGCGATGGGCCGGTGATCGCTCCGCCTCCCGACACATCACCTTTCGGGGGCAGTTGCTGGTCCGCGGTTCTACGACCCGCCCGTCGGCACAGCAGCAGGCCGCGTAGAGGCCGTGTAAGAACGAAATACAGACGTCAATCCTGAATTGAAAAATTTTAACCGATATGGTATCGGTTCCATAAAAATAACGCTCTATGAGGAACTCACTAAGCAATTTTATCCAAGACAAATCTATTTTAGATGATAAGATGCCTTTATTTAAAGATAAATTATTTGAATCGATATTAATTTTTAGATTTTAAAATTAGCATTAATAATGGAAACGATCCCAAAAATATGCGTGCTAATGATCGATCCAAAGGAGAACCGAGTAATGACGCAATCTGCCCCCCCCAAGCGAGGCAGGCGAACCAACCCCCAGCCGTGGCTGGGTTCCCGTAGAGTGTATTAAAACAGAGAAAATGGAGACCATCATGACCTGCAAGTCAGTAACCAAGGTTCTCATACCCGCGGCGTTGGCTGCTCTGTCGGTGCTGTCAACCAACCCAGGTTGGGCCGCTGACATCCAGAAGCGCAGTCTCAAGATGCCCATCGTCAACGCTATCACGCATCCCCAGGGCGTTGGGGCCAAGAAATTCGCCGATCTGGTCGAACAGAAGAGCGGCGGCAAAATCAAGATCAAGATTTTCGCCGGGGGCACGCTAGGGGGTGAAGTGGAGGTTGCATCAATGATGCAAGGGGGCACCATCGACGTGTCGATGATGGCACCGGCCCAACTGGTGGGCAACGTCAAGGAGTTCTTGATCCTCGACTTCCCGTTCGTGTTCGCTAACGAACAAGAAGCCGATTTCGTACTCGACGGCCCGTTGGGCAAGAAACTGCTCGACAAGCTGCCCGAGAAGAATCTGGTCGGTCTCGCCTATATGGAGCAGGGTTTCCGCAGCATCAGCAACAGCAAGCACCCCGTGATCAAGCTGGAAGATATCCAGGGGCTCAAGCTGCGCACGATTCAAAATCCGCTCTATATTGACCTGCTCAACGCGCTTGGCGCCAATGCCGTGCCAATGCCATTCACCGAACTCTACACTGCGCTCGAGACCAAGACTGTAGACGGCCAGGAGAATCCCTACCTGACCGTCGAAGCCTCGAAACTCTACGAAGTGCAAAAATACTTCAGCGCCACCAAACATATCTACAACCCGCAACTCCTGCTGGTCAGCAAGAAGTTCTGGGATTCGCTCTCGGCCGATGAGAAGCAGCTGTTCCAGGACGCCGCCGCCGAGGCGCGCGACTACCAGCGCAAGGTCGCCCGCGAAATGAGCCAGAAATCCCGCGAGTTCCTCATCAAGCAGGGCATGGAAATCAACGACGTCGCGCCCGAGGAAATCGCACGAATGCGGGAAAAAGCGCAGCCGGTCATCGCCAAGTACACGGAACAGGTCGGCGAACCGCTGGTGAAGGAGTTCTATGCGGAACTCGACAAGGCGCGCCAGCAAAAATAAACCGGCGGTTTCTTCCTGACTCCTCTCCGAGGGGGTGACGAGGCGGTTCGTTTCCCCACCCCCAGGAGAGGGACAAGGACGCGAGGGTATCGTCGCCGTCGGGGGGGACAACAGAGGAGGAGAAAACATGCAAAGAATCGTCGAAGGCTATTTTGGTCTGCTGAAGATTTTGATCGTGCTGTGTCTGGCGGTCATGGTGGTTCTGGTGTTTGGCAATG
>DAOTGT010000281.1:0-3694 GCA_035447285.1 Candidatus Competibacter sp. | reverse complement strand
CCTCACCGGGCTTGATGTGACCCGGCCATCTGACCATCGCCGGCACCCGGAAGGCACCTTCCCAGTTGGAATCCTTCTCGCTGCGGAACGGCGAGTTGGCGGCATCGGGCCAGGTGAAGAGGTTCGGCCCGTTGTCGGTGGTGAACACCACGATGGTATTGTCGGCGATCTTCAGGTCGTCGAGCTGCTTGAGCAACTTGCCGACATCCTGGTCGAACTCCCACATACCGTCGGCGTACTCGTTGCCTCTCGGTCCCATTCCTCCCTTGCCACGATAAGCCTCACGAACGTGGGTGAAGATATGCATGCGCGTGAAGTTCATCCACACGAAGAAGGGCTTTTGCGCCTTGACCTGGCGATCAATGAAATCCATGCAGGCGGCCGTGGTTTCATCGTCAATGGTTTCCATCCGCTTTTTGTTGAGCGGGCCGGTGTCCGTGATCTTGCCATCGGCAAAACTGTGAATCACTCCGCGCGGGTTGTAGGACTTGAGGAAATCGGGGTTGTTGCCCATCCAGTACGGACGCTCCGGCTCCTCCTCGGCGTTCAGGTGGTAGAGGTTGCCGAAGAATTCGTCGAAGCCGTGGTTCGTCGGCAGGAACTCGTCCCGATCGCCCAGGTGGTTCTTGCCGAACTGACCCGTGGCATAGCCGAGGGGCTTGAGTGCCTGCGCGATGGTGATGTCGCGGGCCTGGAGGCCGATCGGGGCGCCCGGCACCCCGACCTTCGTCAGGCCGGTCCGGAACGCGGACTGCCCGGTGATGAACGTCGCGCGCCCTGCGGTGCAACTGTTCTCGGCGTAGTAGTCGGTGAACAAAATGCCTTCCTTAGCGATGCGGTCGATGTTCGGTGTCTTGTAGCCGACCAATCCATGCGTGTAGGCACTAAGGTTGGATTGGCCAATATCGTCACCAAAGATGACAAGGATATTAGGCTTTTTTTCCTCCGCAGCGACCGCGCTGCCGGTGGCGAGCCCCATTACGGCGAGCGCTGCGATACTCAGCAGAGCTACCAGTTTCACTTTCACTTTCAATTGCGGACCTCCTTACTACTTGACTACTTGCTTACAGAATTAAAGTGCAATGCTACATGGTTTATCCGCTTTCAGCTTCCCACAGGCCAGGTAGCGCACGACCGCTTCGCGGAGGCGTGCACTGATGTCATCCCGACATCTTACTTATAGCTGACGGGGTCAAACGGTTCTACGCCGTTGACTACGTACGTAGTTGTCGGGCACCGGGCCAACGGACCGTGCCCTCATCGCCTTCCTCCTCGACCGCCTGTTTGATGCGTTCCAATAGGATTTCGACCCGGAGGGGCTTCTGTAACACGTCCATCGCACCGTGCTTGAGCGCATGCACTGCCGTCTGCACGGCGCCACGGTGGACTAACACCAGAATCGGTATCCTGGCGCACGCCCAGGTGAACTCCGCAAGTCGCTCCGGCTCAACCAGGTCACCTACGCTTGCATCCAGCACCAAGCAATCCGGAAGTTTTGGCGCAGCGGTCTCGAACCACACTTCTATAGAGGGCAGCGTCTCGGCGCGCAGACCCGCCGCCACAACGAGCTCCGATAGCAAATTACGAATTGCGGGGTCCTCGCTGAGGATAAATACCGTCTTATCTGCCATGGAAGTTTTCGACTTACCTTGGCGTGAGAAGGGAAAGGAAAGGCTCTAGCGCGTGCCCACACGATGGGCACTTGGAACAACGATCGCCTTCACGGCGCCTCCTCTAGCAATCAAAGCGCTTGATAATTTTAACCGACCAGTAGAGTAGGAAGTATTCGGTTAGCTACCAAGTCCACGTACGTAGTGGAGTCGGTTGTGTTGCATTGTTTTCTGCCAGACGAACTTGGACATCCCTGAACGGAATTAGGCGGCCAAGGAATAGAACTGTCCCGCAGCGGATAGAACCTGCCCGCCGGTCATCAACATCTGACCCTTCTTAATCATGTGCATGAGTTCGATGCCTTGCAGGGGGTTGTGTTGCGTTATTTTAAGACAGATAGGATTCTGACTTTCTCCATGCGAAATTAGGCCTTTTTATAGTAACGGAACATTTTTTTGCGCTAAGGGCGAGAGTACATTTGGCTGGCGCAAACTGCGCAGTCCTTGCCGTTGGTGGGTCTCCTCAATATTGAAGTGATAATGTCCATAGAAATTGATATGAGCGTAGCGCGTGGGCCAGACATGCGCGAGATCGCTGTCTTGGACCGGATAACCTTCCTTTTTAAGCTGCTCGACGGCGGCGGCCATGTAAACGGTGTTCCACAAAATCACCGCGTTGGTGACCAGGTTCAGGCAGCCGGCCTGATGGGTGAGGGCTTCTTCTTGCTTGCGTCGTAGCTCCCCTTTGTGGGGTATGGCAACGATTCCTTCATTTTGGGGCCACAACGCCGTATCTCTGATAAAAGGTCAAAAAAACGAATGTTTTTCTGGTACGGACCCTTAATGTTCCCGACAAGCCCGATAAGTGCTGTTCTAACGCTTGTTGCCATACCATAAAACTCATATAGGAAATCTAAGTACCTACTTTGTAAGGCGAGTTGAGTTTCGTGGTACGCATTTTCTTGGCCGGGAGTGACCCTATGGCCTCAAAATGAAGGAATCGTTGCCATACCCCACGATAGGCATCGGCCCAATGTTCAGCGGCTAAGCGACTGGGTTCAAACATGATCGTCACCTCCAACGGTTTTCGAGCGGTTCGGTTTACGTGGCCCATCAGCGCGTTCTCCCACACCGGCGGGCGGGCAGCGCAGAGACGAGAAGTCCTGCAGCGGTGCCCCGCCAAAACCCTCACCGTACCTGACTTTTAGGCGTTCGCGCTGGATGCGCGATGAAAATTCCAGTAGGAAGTTCGCTCTATTGTTGGAGGCGTCACACATCCACCCTGAGGCGTACCGCGATCACGCTCAATCAGCGTGCCATCGCGCTGTTGGAAGGGGGCCTTGAGCCAGCGCTCGATATACAGCCGCACCCACCGACAGTCCGTATGTTTGTCCACCGCTCGTAGCAACAATGTGTGGTCAATCGCGTCGAACAGTCCTTTGATGTCGAATTCCAGCAGGTAGCCATAACGCCAGCAGCGGTCTCGGGTCACCCCGATGGCTTGCAGCGCCGACTGACCCGCTCGATAGCCATAAGAGTCACGATGAAAATACGGTTCCACACAGGGCTCGAAGGCCTGTGTGACCACCGTCTGCGCGATTCTATCAGCTACCGTCGGAACCCCTAGCCGGCGGGTTCCGCCTTTCGCTTTGGGGATTTCGACCACCAATACCGGCGGCGGGAAATAGCTCCCCGACGCCAACCGATTCCACAGCTTATACAAATTGTTCGCCCGATCTTGCTCGAAGTCTTCCAATGATTGTCGATCCACTCCGGCTGCCCCGCGGTTCTCCTTCACCCGCAGATAGGCCTCCCAAACGGCACGTTTGGAAATCTCAAATGGCTTTGTTTCACCCACAAGTTCCTCCCCTTATCAGGTTGACTCACCGGTAAAACCGAATGACGCAACCCCTTTGCTCTACCCGCATTACCAGGTTTCATCGCTACTACGGGTTGCTCCGCCCCTGTGCGCCGCATCGGTACGTTCGTTCTTGTGGCGTTAACCACTTGAAGTTTTCCCTTAACATCAGCACGACAGGTTCCCACGTTCCTGCAAAGAGCCTAGAACAGCGTCACGCCCTCTC
>DAOTGT010000280.1:0-3694 GCA_035447285.1 Candidatus Competibacter sp. | reverse complement strand
CCGCCACGATGTTGAACACGAACAGCACCAGCGCGGCGTAGCGCGTTCCCAGACCCAGGAACAGGAACACCGGCAGCAGCAATTCCGTCGCCGTACCCATGTAAGCCGCCAACGCGGACGGCAGCAAAGGTACGTGGTACTCGTACTCGAACAGCGTGAAGGTGGTCTCGGTCGGCAGCAGACTCAGCGGATAGCTGAAACTGTGTCCGAACAGCGTAAAGCTGCCGCTCACCGTCTTGGTCAGCCCAGAGCTGAAGAAGGCGGCGGCGACCCAGTAGCGGGCTAGAAAATCGGCGACCGGGGTCAATAGATCCGCAGTCTTGTGAAACAAAGCGTTAGCCCTGCACAACACAGGTCCGGTTTTTGTCCACCAAGAACGCTGAGGTGGGGAATTGGCGAATGCGTCGGCGGTCATCATGATGGTTTCCTCGGTCGGGGGTTGGAAAAACAATCATCAGGTAGCTCGAAGGTGGTCACGACACCGCGTGCGACATGGCTGCTAAAGTGGGTCGGTAAGTCGAAATCCGGTTGCGCGACCATGGCCCGTTCGCAGGCACCGGTAAAGTCACAGCCTTCGTCGAAAGCGCGCAGCAGGTTGAATTCCCCGTCCCGCAGGGGCTGAAATTCGATGTCCAGGGTCTCGCGCCGGAACACCAGCAGCTTGATGCCGCCCTCGGACAAATCTATGGGCGAAGTCTCGCTGGCCTGCTCTTGGTTGCTCTGCCAGATCCGCAGAATGGGGAAGGGCGATTCCAGCAGACGCGCGGCAGGGTGCAACTGAAAACGCAGTGCCCCTTGTCGTTCGGCCGGTATGTTCGCTAGCGCTCGTGGGTCGAGCGGCATGTGGCGGGCGGCGTGAAAAACCTGGTGATAACTCCATTCCAACCGGGCGACATCGGGCAGATACGCCAGCCCAGCAGCCGGTTCGAACACGCGCAGAAAGGCTGGGAAAAAACCGCCGTACTCGTGCAAGTCGCCCAAGCGAGACGGATGACGGGCGATGTATTCGGCGGCGGCGTAGCGGAAGAACCCCTCGCCCACCAGCTTGCTCACCACCGGGTAGACCGCTTCCAGCGCACCGGTCAGGCCCAGCCGGGTATTGTTTCGGTAGACCTGCAAGCGCCGTGCGCCGGACAAACCCGCCGCGCGGATGTGGTGTTCGAAGCCACTGCCGTCGCTGTCCAACACCGCCGCAGCGAAGCGTCGTTGCAATTCATGCAGCGCGAGCATGGCGTTCCTCCAGGATGGCGTCCGCTTGTTGGGCCTCGCCCACCAGCACCGCCAATTCGGGCAAATCGCTGTCCCATTCGATCAGGGTGGGAATGGGGCCAAAGCGTTGCACCGCCTGGCGATAGAGTGTCCAAACCGCCGGATGGACAGGCCGATTGTGGGTGTCGATCAGGATCTCGCCATCCTCGAAACGGTTGACCGTGAATCCAGCCAGATGGATTTCCTGGACGGCGTGGCGAGGAATCCCCCGCAGGTAAGCACCGGGGTCGAAGCCGTGATTGCGAGCGCTGACGTAGATGTTGTTGACATCTAGCAACACCCCGCAACCAGCGCGTTCGACCAATTCGGCCAAGAAATCCCATTCCGGAATCGACGATTCCTCGTATTGCAGATAGCTGGAGATGTTCTCGATCAGGATTTGCCGGCCAAGCAGGTCTTGCACCTGGGAGACCCGTGCAACCAGGTGATAGAGCGCTTCTCGTGTGTAGGGTAGCGGCAGCAGATCGTTCAGATAACGCCCCCCGACCGAACCCCAGGACAGATGCTCCGACACCAACGCCGGTTCGAACCGCTCGATCAGATGCTTGAGCTTGGCCAAATGCGGCTTGTCCAGCGGATCGGTCGAGCCGATCGACAGGCCGACACCGTGCAGGCTGAGGGGGTAATGAACCCGGATGCGCTCCAGATAATCCAGCGGCTTGCCGCCCGCTCCGAAATAATTTTCGCTGTGTACTTCCAGCCAGCCCACCGGTGGCCGAGTTTCCAGTATCGCGTCGTAGTGCTCGGCCCGCAGGCCGATTCCGGCGCGAACCGGAATCGAACTGGGACCAAGCCGGGATGTTGCCGGCTTGGCGCTCATCGGGGATATCCTTAGGCCGTTGGCTTCAGGCTACCGCCGACAATCTTCTCGCAACTGCCCTTGGGCACATAGATCCAGGAATCCCCCTGACCGTCCTTGCTGGCCTGGCCGGCACAGGCATGGGCATTGGTCTGGCAATCGTTCTTGCCGGCCTTGACGACGCCATAACACTTCTCGGCGCCTTTCTGTTCGGGCACCGGCTGACTGCTCGCCTGGTTGGCGACGGCAACCAAACCGAGGGCGAAAACACTGGCCAGGGCGGAATTCACGAGGGTTTTGCTGTTCATGACACGAAGCTCCTTCAGGGTTAAACGGATGAGCAAGAGAAGGGATGTGCCACTCACTGGATGCCCCGGATTCGTTTTGGGATTTCAACCAGTGGCGGCGACCCGCTTGATCTGTTTCAAACCCCGTGCCAAGCTCGAAAATTCTATTTTAATAGATATACATCAATATCTTATGTGATATCGATGATTGGATGCCTGGCGAGAGGGTTTTCCTGAGCCGTGTTATTTCATGGCCGCCGCGATATGACGTGGCCTCCATTCGCGGCGAGCTTGGAGAAAAACAGCAGGTAGGATGCCCACGAAAACCACGGGTTATTCAGGGGCGAGGTGAAACTTACGGACAGTGGGGAGCGGGAATACTCTGGCTGCAAGGCTTCATTGCAGTGGGGCGGGTTTTCGCATAATACGTAAAACGTCATTTATCACCCGCAGTCGCGACAATTCCATTGATTTCGGGATAATCACCTCACCTTGGCACTCGCGCCGTTGAGCTTGCCGACATCCGCCGCTTTCACCCAAATCAGCTACCACCCCCGGAGGGGTGGTTTGATGAAGGCCCCCGGAGGGGGCCAATGGTGCCATGAAAGGGCCTAAAGACCCTTCAACCGGAGTTGCTCCAGCCGTTTTTCTTCGGCTTCTTGATCACGGATGTACTGGAGAATCGTTTGCTCGTTGAACCGCCCCGGGTTTTGTGGAGGCTTCGATTCTTGAGAGAATGAGGCCATGCCAAGCAAGAAACCCACCCCGAAGTATTCACCGGAAGTCCGGGAACGCGCGGTGCGTATGGTGCAAGAGCACCGTGGCGAGTATCCCTCGCTGTGGGTGGCCATCGAGTCGATAGCCCCGAAGATCGGCTGCGTTCCGCAAACGCTGCACGAATGGGTGCGCAAGCACGAGGTCGATACCGGCCTGCGCGATGGCGTGACGACTGAGGAACGCGAGCGCCTCAAGGCGTTGGAGCGCGAGGTCAAGGAACTGCGCAAGGCCAATGAGATTCTGAAGCTGGCGAGCGCGTTTTTCGCCATAGATGGTCGCCCCCGTTTGCCAAGCCATCACTTCATCGCGGCGAGACGGAAAGACTGCGGTCATAGATCCGGACTTTGATGAGGCCGTCGCCTCGGTCCCTGATGGAATATGCGGATCGAATCCTGGACAGGCGGTCGCGCTCAAGGCGCCTGGGCAAAAGCAGGTTGATTCGATCCTGGTCTGACCGATCTTGCCATCATGTCGTGATTGCCTACGCAATCGGTGGAGGAACTTCTATAGGACTTACGCATTGACAGGAGGTTGGAAATGTGGGTTGAGGTGTCCCAAGTTG
>DAOTGT010000279.1:0-3709 GCA_035447285.1 Candidatus Competibacter sp. | reverse complement strand
CTTCGGCCGCCGTGACCGCGCCCGCCGGCTGGCCTTGCAAATCGATGCGGATCGCACCCGCGCACAGCGCTTTCCGATAGCGCGGTCGGTTGCAGTAGCGCGCCAGCGCCCGTTTGACGGCGGCTTTCTCGAAGCCGGCCGCCATCAGGTCCCGGTGGATGCCGAGCTTGAGCGGTCGGGGATTCTCGCTATTGAAGCAGGCCGGGTAGGTCTCGGTTAATGCGGGCAGGGTGGGCACCGACGTGGGCGTGGACACCTGAATGGGAGGGGTGGTAATGGGACTCGGGTCGGTCATGGTTTTTTGGTGCTGGTCAGTGTAAGCCGAAGCTGCGGCCTGCCGGGCGGGCGGGCGTGAAGCGGCGGCGTGGCGTCGGGCGCTCCGCAACCACCGGGCATGGGCAACCACGCGCGAATGTCGCCGCTGCTATGAGCGCAACGCCAACGGGTGTAATCATCGCCATTTTGGATGGGCATCTGAACCCCCCGCATTTCGATCAGTCGAACAAGTCTCTCGTGACGATCCACCGTTTGTACCGGTTGCGGTAGGCACTCTGGATGTGCTGGCGCCGACCATGCCGTCAGTGGCAATGTGAGCACAACGCGGCCAGATTCGCCGGATCGCTGGACACCGTGACCGTGGTGGGCCCCCGGAAAAGCGCCGCGACCAGCGGATGTTTAACGGCTCGGTTTGCTTGGCGCGCTTGAGCGATTTCCCGTCCCACTGGACTGCGGAGGTGGTGTATTCCGCCGGTTGGCAGCCGTTCTTCTTTTTGAAGATCGGCTACTTCGCCCGACCTTGGAAGAAATTGCGGTATGCGGTCTGCAAAGGCCGCAACGCGGCGGTGGGTACCGCCCACTCGGGCGGGCGGGCGGACTTGAGCCGGCGACATTCGGCCTGACGTAATGCGTCTACCGCGTCCCGGTAGTGAATGGCGACGTGAAAGCGATCCACCACCACCTGGGCTTGAGACAGCGCCGCCGCCACCGCGCTGGCGTAGCTCTCTCACAGATCCATGCAGACCCGCCGCACCGTGAGCTTTCAGGGCGTCCGGGAGAGTCTCCAGAGAGGCCTGGACCGTAGCCCGCAACCGATCGGGCAACACCGCCAACACATGGTGTTGCCCGTCGGCGTCCCGTGCCCAGACCACCGCCACGTAGTGGCCATAGCCCTTGAGCAGCGCCACCTCATCAATCCCCAAAGTCTCCAACGCGGCAAACATTATCCAGTCCACCGTCGGCGCCAGACGAGGGTCCACGAGGGCTTCCACCGCATTGACCCCCAAACCGAGCTGCCGGGTCACATCGGCCACAGTGCCAATCCGCCGCTTCAAGACGTCCTGCTCGAAGGCCGTGGTCTTCGGGCGGTGGGGGTCGTACCCAACGCAGCGCTGGGTGGTGGTCGGCCCGTCCTCACAAAATGGAAAACGGTAGCGCTTCGGCCGGGTTTCGAGGATCATGCGTTGCTTGAACACCGGCAGGTGCCGCAACCGGATCGGTCGGTCGAATCCGTGAAACCGGTCGATTTCCCGGCCACAACGGTGGCATGGGGTCGTGTGCAAGGTGCTTTCCACCTCGATCAACACCGTGCCCTCCTCCAGCATCCGGCGATGCCAACACGCCCACATCGGGCAAATCCAAGGATACGGTCCAGAGTGATCGGCATCGTCAGCAGTCCATCGGCAGGGATACCCGATTCGCTTTCCATAACTCAGCCTTCGCTGCCACACCCCTACATCTTGTGGTCTCCACGGGAGATCTCATTGGGCCACATATTATTGGTACTGATCGGGCGATAATCCGATGCGCTCAAGGATGGCCTCGCATTCAGCCAAGGTGTTGTATCGAAGAGTAATACAACCAGAACCTTTCTGATCTGAACGAATTTTTACCGGAATAGAAAAATATTCAGCAAGCACATTTTCTAGCCGGGTGATGTCCGGATTTCGAGGGACTTCTGAGGCATGATTGGCTTTTTGCTCTGCTATGACCTGCTCAAGCTTTCGTACTGTCCAACCCTTGTCAAATGCCTTTTTAGCGAGCGCTTGTTGCTGTCTATGAGGTAACCGGTAAAGCACCCGGCCATGACCAGCTGATAAGTCTCCACGTTTGATATAACTCTGAACATCTGGGAGCAACTTTAAGAGTCCCAATGTATGGGTGATATCAGCCTTTGAACGGCCGATGAGCGCGGCAAGATCTTTTTGCGTTGCCGCAAATTCATCAATCATACGTTGAAGCCCTTGCGCTGTTTCTATCGGATTCAAATCCTCCCGTTGTAAATTTTCGATCAATGAGAGAGCAGCTGCGTCTTTGTTATCCAATGGGCGGATAATTGCTGGAATCGTATTCATTGCAAGATGCGATGCCGCTAACCAACGCCGATGACCTGCGACAAGCTCATAACGCTTATCATCTTTCGGTCGCACGACAACAGGCTGGATGATCCCCACGTCCTTAATGCTTGCCGCCAGATCATCCAGCGCCTTCTCATTACAAGCTTCTCTTGGCTGATAGGGGCTAGGATCGATCATGTCGATGGGAAGCATCTGCATCTCCCCTGTCGAATCCATGCTGACTTGGGCAAGCGTGAGCACTTGGCGAGAAATTTGAGGTTTGGATGCCGATAATAGGGATGCTCGCTTAGCCATGGAGATATTCGCTTCGAAGCAATATTATTGGTGGGAGTTCACACGTGTGAACTCCAGAAACATGCGGCGTATTTTCATGTAAGCGCCTGTAACCACTTAAACAGTTCTCGAATTTCTTGAGCCGCCTTGCCATTTGGTTCGTGCTCCATGACCCCTAACCCCAAAGTCGCTGAATGTTGAAATGCAGCTCGATGTCCCATGCTGATGGGGGCTATGTTAGCGCCATAAGCGGCAATCACTGCCTTCGCTTCCTGTGCGTCTGATCCTCTATGTGGGACAGCATTGAGTACAACCGCGGCTTCTTTCTGCCCCATACGCACTAAATCCAATGTCGTACTCAAAGTATCCAAATCGAAAATGGCCGCTCGACTTGGGACGAGCACGATGTCAGCTACTTTTACCGCAGCCATTGTCGTGTTACTGATGGCTGGCGGAGTGTCGATAAACACCCAAGATGCGTCTTCCATCTGCTTGAGAATATATGGCAAACGCGCCGCTTGTGCTGAAATAATCTGAGGCATCTCCGCTTGGCGTCTATCGCCCCAGTTTGATGCAGTGGCTTGGGGATCAATATCAATGACCGTTCCCTTTGTTCCAGAAATCGAGGCAGCAACAGCTAAGTTAACCGCGATTGTTGTCTTACCTGCCCCACCTTTTTGCGAAACAATGCTGACAATATGCATTTTTTACCTGGAGTTACGGCGATTGTACAGAGTTTACACGTGTGAACTGCTACAGTAGATGATAGAGGATACCAAGATAAAGGCATAGATTGTTGATCGGCATTGAGAGGCGGCAGTTAGCCGCGCCCCCGCCACACCAACCGACATACTTGACATCCTCCCCGCCCTGAAGGCTGTCGATTCCACACATCTCTAATCGGTTGATTGGGTATGGAGATCAGAAGCCAATTGCATTCCCCAAGCGAGGTCGCGGGCGCGCTGCAAGCCGATCCACAGAGCCTAGCAGCCTGTCGGACTTAGAGCCTGACCTGACGCGGGGGGTCGAGTAAAATGGCCGGATCAATTTCAAGGGCTGGCGAAGATGAGCAAGTTCCACCT
>DAOTGT010000278.1:0-3717 GCA_035447285.1 Candidatus Competibacter sp. | reverse complement strand
GTGGTGTTTTCGGGCCACAAGCTGTACGCGCCAGGGTCGCCGGGCGCGGCGGTGACGCGGCGGACGCTGTTGGAAGATACCGAACCGGACGAAGTCGGCGGTGGCATGGTGGACGATGTGCGGCAGTCCGACTACCAGGTGACCGCGCGGTTTCCCGACCGCGAAGAGGCCGGCACGCCCAACATGGTCGGCGCGGTGCAACTGGGCGCGGCGCTGAATCTCCTGCAACGAGCCGATATGACACAGGTTCACGCCGCCGAACAGCAACAGTTGCGGCGGCTACTCGCCGGCCTGTCGGCCCTGCCGGGCGCGCGGGTTTACGGTGATCTCGACCTCCAGCGCACACCGCGCCTCGGCACGGTGGCCTTCAATCTGGATGGGCTGGAACACGGGCTGGTTGCCGCCGTGTTGAACGATTACTTCAATGTCGCGGTACGCAACGGCTGTTTCTGCGCCCATCCCTATGTCCGCGAGTTATTGAAACCAGAATTGTGGACGCTCGATGTCGACCTCGACGCCGAGAACGCGGCGGCCTTGCTCGAACCCTGGCAAGGCATGGTGCGCGCCAGCCTCGGCCTGTATACCATCGACGACGATATCGAGGCGCTGCTGGCCGGCGCGCGCGAATTGTTGGCGCGGCCGGACCATTACCGGGCGTTGTATCGGGCGGACGCCGGTGGCCATTTTCAGCATCGTGCCTTCGCCGCGCCAGCCGAAACGCTGTTCGATCCCGAAGCGGCGCTCGATCGGGTGCTGGCGCGGCTGAATGCCAGCAACGACATGCTATAGTGAACACCTGTGTCAACCACCGGACGATTTCGCCGCCATGCCTGATTTTCTGCGCAAGTTTATCGGCCTGTTGCTGATTTTCGCCGCCGTCGGCGTCGCCTCCTGCCAAGCGCTGGTGGCGTCCTGTTCCAGCCCAGCCAACGCACTACCCACCGTGTCCGCGCCGCTCCGCTGAGTCCGGCATTCGTCGTCATGGGCCGCTTCCTGCTGCTGGCCGGCGCCGTTCTGGCCTCCTCCGTTGCCCTGATTTTGTTCCTGAAATGGAAGATCCAGACCATGGCTGAACGCTACCGTCTGCCCTCCGGCCAGCTCCCATCCGCCAAGGGTGTACTGATGTTTCTGCTGCCGCTGCCGGTGTTGGCCGCCGCCGTCGTCTCGCTGGCGCGCGGCCAACTCGGTCCACTCATTGGCGATGCCGCCGGATACAGCCTGTTCTTGAGCGGGGCCTTGCTACTGCGGCGTGGCCTGCTGTCGGAGGGCGAATACGATCGCCGCCGCATCGCCAAGGTGCCTTGGCCGTTCAAGACGCTGGGCGGGGGGCTGATCGGTCTGGCCACCGCCGTGACCGCTTGGCTGGGTGCCGGTCATCACCCGGCCATCGCCGCCGCCTTCGGTCTGGCGGCACTGCTTGGCTGCTATCTGAACTACGGTTTCGATCCACGCGTCGCCAAACGGGTGACCGATGGTTACGGCGTGGATACCACCGATCAGGTGCTGGAAGCGTTGGCGCAGGCCGAGCGCTCCATCGTCGCCATCGAACAGGCTGGCCGCGACATTCGCAACGCCGAACTCAACGATCGCTTGCGGCGCATCGCCAAACTAGCCCGAGATATCCTGAAGCTGCTGGAGGAAGACCCGCGCGATTTGCGTCGAGCCCGCAAGTTCCTCAACGTGTATCTGGATGGTGCCCAAAAAGTAACCGAAGGTTATGCCAAGACGCATGCGCGGGTGGCGGCGCCCGATCTCGACGACAACTTCCGTCGGGTGTTGGTCACCATCGAGGAAGTATTCCAGGAGCAGCAGCAGAAATTGTTGGAAACCGATATCACCGATCTCGATGTGCAAATCGAAGTATTGGCCACCCAACTGAAACGGGAAGGCGTCATCTAACAAGCCGTCATCCAAGGCGGACCATCGCATCCCGCCCGACCAAGGAGTCCAGATTTCATGACCACCCCACCGCCTGTTCCAACAACCGCCCCCCCCACGTTGCCGGCCCTGCCCGAGGTGTTCGCCGCCGCTTTACCGCAGGTCCAGCAGGACCTGGCCGCCAGAGCACCGGCACCAGCTCAGGACCAACGACAAGTGACCGCGCTGATGGCGGAAATCGATCTGCGCGACAGCAACTCGATCATCTTCTTCGGCAGCAAGGCCCAGGAGCAGTTGACCACCATTTCCGACAGCATGCTGGAAGGGGTGCGTAGCAAGGACACCGGCCCGGCCGGTTCGGCGCTGAACGATATGGTCGGCGTGTTGCGCGGCTTCGATCTTGACGAATTGGACCCGAACAAGAAGCCCGGTTTTTTCGCTCGGCTGTTCGGCAAGGCCAAGCCGCTGACGAAGATCGTCCAGCAGTACGAACTGGTGCGCAATCAGATCGATCAGATCAGCAATGCCCTGGAGCGGCACAAGACCCAACTGCTGACCGATATCACTACCCTGGATCGGTTGTACGACGCCAATCTCGATTACTTCCACACACTGGAACTGTACATCCAGGCCGGTGAGGATAAATTGCAGGCGGTGGACACCGAGGAACTGCCGGCGCTGGAGCGGGAGGTGACCGCCAGTGAAGACATGGTTCAGGCCCAGCGCTTGCGCGACCTACGCGCCGCCCGCGACGATCTGGAGCGGCGAGTCCACGATCTGAAGCTGACCCGGCAAGTCACCATGCAGAGTCTGCCCAGCATCCGACTGGTGCAAGAGAACGACAAGAGTCTGATCGGCAAGATTAATTCGACCCTGGTCAATACCGTGCCGCTGTGGCGGCAGCAACTGGCCCAAACTATCACCATTTACCGTTCCGGCCAGGCCGCCGAGACCGTCAAGGCCGCTTCCGATCTCACCAACCAACTGCTGGAAGCCAACGCCGAAAATCTGCGCCAAGCCAACGTGCAGGCCCGTACCGAGATCGAGCGCGGCGTGTTCGACATCGAGACGGTGAAGAAAGCCAACCAGACTCTGATCGCCACCATCGAGGATAGCCTGCGCATCGCCGACGAGGGTCGCCGTCGCCGCCAGGAAGCCTCCACGCAACTGGAAGCCTGCGAAACCGAATTGCGTCAAGCGCTGGCATCGGCTCAGGCGCGAACCCGCCAACCCGCACAACCCGCCGGAGGAGGCCGCTGACATGGGACTCTGGGATAAATTGATGGGGGAGTTCATCGATGTCATTCAGTGGACCGATGACTCCAACGATACCTTGGTGTACCGCTTCGAACGCCAAGGCAACGAAATCAAGTTCGGCGCCAAACTGACGGTGCGCGAGGGGCAGGTGGCGGTGTTCGTCAACGAAGGCCAGCTCGCCGACACCTTTCAGCCTGGTATGTACGAGCTGAAAACCAACAACCTGCCGATCCTATCCACCTTGCAGGCATGGAAGCACGGGTTCGAAAGTCCGTTCAAGGCCGAGGTGTACTTCTTCAGCACCCGCCGCTTCACCGATCTCAAATGGGGCACGCAGAATCCGGTGATGTTGCGCGACCCGGAATTCGGGCCGATCCGGTTGCGGGCCTTCGGCAGCTACGCGATTCGGATCAAGGATGCGCCGACCTTCCTGCGCGAAATCGTCGGTACCGACGACCGCTTTACCACCGATGAAATCACCAACCAGTTGCGCAACATGGTGGTATCGCGTTTCGCCAACATTCTCGGTCAGGCCAAGATTCCGGCGCTGGATCTGGCCGGCAACTACGATCAACTGGGCCA
>DAOTGT010000277.1:0-3720 GCA_035447285.1 Candidatus Competibacter sp. | reverse complement strand
AAGTCGAGATCACGCGTCAGAGCAATGGCCTGGAAGCGTTCGCCCATTTCGCCGGGTAGAGTCAACAGCTTGACCTGACGGGTCTGCTCCAGATAGCGGAGCGTGTCGGCGGGGTCGGCTTCGGCCAGCAGTTCCATGAGGCCGCAGCCGAACAGGAAGTAATTCTGAGCGGTGTAGCCGGCCACTTCCAAACCGGCGGCGAGCGCGGCGTCGGCCACGGCGGTGAAGTCCACGCTGGCGGTGATGTCCTGCAAGCCCGGCAGGATCAGCGGATCGTCGTGAACGCGGTGGCGATAATGACAGAGCAAGGTGCCCGCCGCGCGTTCGGGATGATAGTAGTCCCGACGCGGATACCCGTAATCGACGAACAGCAACGCGCCCGCCGTCAGTGTTCCGGCGATGGCACGTAGCCAAGCATCCAGATGAGGAACGTATTCGGAAACGTAGCCTAACGGCAGAGGCCAGCCCAATGCCTGTTCGATACCGGCGACGGCGGCGGTGACTTCGGGATCTTCGTCGCCATCCACCCAGTCCAGCCCTGTCTCGTTCCAGGTCACCGCCAGTCGGCGTGGCCCCGTCTCGGTGACGCGGAAGCGTTCGACCGGCAGGGCGTCCAGCACTTCGTTGCCCAGCACCACGCCGCGCAGACCCGGGTCCGGCAACGCGTCCAGCCAGACCACGCGGTCAAGCAGATCGGGCACCCGCTCCGCCAAGGTCTGACGTTGGCGCTGGCGCAGCTCGCCGCTCAGTTCCAGGATAGCGTAACGTTCCGGTAGGCCATCCAGCGTGCGCAGCTCTCGCAGCAGGTCGGCGGCCATGACGCCGGTACCGGCGCCGAGTTCGAGCAGCATACCGCCCCCCAGCGTCTCCAGGATCGGCCGGCACTGCCGAGCCAGACAGCGCGAGAACAGTGACGACAGTTCCGGGGCAGTGACAAAATCGCCATCCGGGCCAAATTTGCGGGCGCCGGCCCGGTAATAGCCCTGACCGGGCGCGTACAGCGCCAGATCCATGAACCGGGCAAAGGAGATGGCACCGCCGGCCGCAGTGATTTCGGCGTGGATTCGTTCCAGCAAGCAGGCGCTGTGCGCGGCGGCGGCGGGATCGGGGGCGGGCAGGCGGTCGTGCGGACTAGAGGATGGAATCATGAGCGTTGCCGACGGAATGGATGGATGGGTTCGGAGGGCGTATCGGGATGTTTTTACCACAGGCGCTGGTTCGGGCGCAGATCCGCCGCTGGATTATTCTGGGCACCATGGTGTTTTCCTGGATACAAATCAGCGCTGCAAACAAGCTACAATTGCTCGAAAATTATGCTAGCCCTCCGACAAATTTCCCGGCCCGCAACCACTCCCGATGAAAATCCCAACGATTCCGTTGCTGTTGACCGCGCTTCTGACCGTTATTGCCCTCGTGCCAGCGCTGGCTCAAACACAAACGATGGATCAGGCGCGGTCCAGCGCCTACGTCAGCGACCTGCTGGACGTCCCGCTGCGCGCGGGCGCGTCCAACCGCTATAAAATCATCGGCGCGGTGCGCAGCGGGACCGCCATCGAAATACTCAAGGTGGATACGGTCAAGGGCTATACCCAGATTCGCACGCCAACCGGAAGCAAGGGCTGGCTGCCTAGCGCCCAGGTTACCGATACCCCAAGCAGCCGAGAGCAACTGGCCGGCGTCCGCCAAAATCTGGAGCAGTTGCAGAGCCGGCATGCGGATCTCAAACAACACCTGGACGAGGTGGTCGGTAAACCGGGAGAAGAAAACCTCAGCTATCCGCAATTGTACGAAGAGGCGCTGCGGCTGCGCCAGCAATTGGCGCAATACCGCAAAGTGTCGGCCGACACGGTGGCGATCGACGAGCGCAACAAGACGTTGCAGGAACAAGCTGTGGTGCTGGAACGGGAACTGCAACTGGTCCAGCAGGAAAATCGGGCGCTGCGCGACGACAACGACAACCTACGGTTTCTGATGGGCGCCGTATTGCTGGGCGCCTGCTTGTTACTGGCCGTGATGATGCCGCGCATTCGGGAGCAGCGACGCGAACAGTGGAGCCGGTTGTGAGAAATAGAGCCAGAGAAGTACGGTTCAAGGAGCAGGACCGATCCCATGCCGGGTCGAGCGGGATGCCGCATTCTGGAACAGGGTTTAGCGCTCTAGCGTCAACGCCACCGGTGTGAGCGTTTCCCGCGATTGATCGTGAGCGGCCCACAGTTCGGCGAAGGTAGACCCCAACAGGGGATGGCGACGGTCACCGGCCACCTCGGCCAACGGCCGTAGCACAAAGGCGTGGCGCACGATCTCGTCGCGAGGGATACGGGTTTCCGCCCCACGCCACACCAGATCGCCATAGAGCAGCAAATCCAGATCCAACGCCCGCGGCGCGAGTTTTGGACCGCCGCCGTGCTGCTGATGGGTAGCCTCGATCTCCCGTAGACCGGCGAGAACCGCTTGTACCGTCCAGTCGGTTTCGAACCCCGCCACCAGATTGAGAAAATCGTCGCCGGCGAAACCGACCGCCGCGCTAGCGTAGATGGTGGACAGGGTCAACGGGCCGAAGCGCCGGCGCAGCGCGGCCAGACCGGAGCGGATGTGTCGTTCCGGCTCGACGTTGCTGCCGACACCGACGTAAACCTGGACCATCGCGCCTCAGCTCCGACCGCCGCGTTCGATGACGACACCAGCCTCACGGGCGTCGGACGGCACGCCGGGCTTGCGCAGGGTCAACCGCAGCCAGGGCGCGGCGAATTCCCGCAGCAGCGACTCCGCGATGCATTCGGCCAAAGTCTCCACTAACTGAAAGTCGCTGGCGGCGGCAAGCGCGGCAATCCTTTGCGCCACGGCCTGGTAATCGAGCGTATCGGCGAGCCGGTCGCTTGCCGCCGCTCGGCGGATATCGATTCCCAGCTCCAGATCCAGCAGCAGGTCCCGGCGGGTCTGACGTTCCCAGGGATGAACGCCGATGAGCGTTTCTATGCGCAATTCGCGGATAAAAATAATGTCCATGACGGGGCTCCCAGCGATGAATTATCTTTATAAGCCAAGGGTCGATCCGATCGGGCGGCAGTCTTCAACCCGCTCGCCTTGAGTCGGCGTCAACCGCCGCTCCGGCTCCGTCCCAGTTCCCGCTGGCTACCGTGCCGGCTTTCCGAAGTGCTTGACGACGGTATTCTATGCTCACAAACCTGTTGTTTGTCGTTCTCGGCTACTTGGCCGGTTCGATTTCCACCGCCATTCTGGTCTGTCGGGCGATGGGGCTGCCGGACCCGCGCAGCGAAGGTTCGCGCAACCCCGGCGCCACCAATGTGCTGCGCTTCGGTGGCAAAAAGGCCGCCGCCATTACCCTGGTTGGAGATTTTGCCAAAGGATTGCTGCCGGTGCTGCTGGCGCGGTTGGCGGGTGTGGAGGATACCGGTTTGGCCCTGACCGCGCTGGCGGCGTTTCTGGGGCATCTATATCCGGTGTTCTTCGGCTTCGAGGGTGGCAAGGGTGTGGCGACCGCATTCGGGGCGATACTCGGCCTCTCGTCTCTGGTGGCGCTGGCGGCGTTCGCCACCTGGCTATTCATGGCCTTCGTGGTCCGCATTTCTTCGCTGTCGGCCTTGACCGCCGCAGCGCTGACCCCGTTGTTTGCCTGGGGATTCGGGGTATCCGGTATTTCGCTCACTGTCTTGCTGGTCATGGTGGCGCTGCTGGTTTGGCGGCACCGCTCCAACATTC
>DAOTGT010000276.1:2368-3762 GCA_035447285.1 Candidatus Competibacter sp. | reverse complement strand
GGCCAGACGGTGGACCGTCTCACCGCCGTGAAGGAAGTGCTGGATGCCTTTCTGGCGAAGCGCCAGGGCGATCGCGTGGCGTTGATTTTCTTTGGCAGCGCTCCGTTCGTGCAGGTGCCGTTCACCGAGGATTTGAAAGTCTGCCGCCAGCTCATGGACGAGGCGCAGGTGAGCATGGCGGGGCCGCAAACGGCATTCGGCGACGCCATTGGCCTGGCCATCAATCTGTTCGATCGCAGCGAGGCCAAGGAACGCGTGCTCATCGCGCTCACCGACGGCAACGACACCGCCAGCCAGGTGCCGCCCCTGAAGGCCGCTCAGATCGCGAAAGACAAGGGCATCACCATTCACACCGTCGCCGTTGGCGATCCTCGCGCGGTGGGTGAGGATGCGCTGGACGAAAACACGCTCAAGCAAGTCGCCTCGACAACCGGAGGGCTCTACGCCCATGCCGCCGACACCCGGCAATTGGATGAGATTTACAGCCACCTCGACAAACTGGAAACTCGTAAAGCGCAAACGATCTCACATCGTCCCCGACACGACATTTATTGGTGGCCGTTGGCGGCGGCGTTGATGGTCTCGATGCTCCTCCATATTGGTCAGCTTCTGCGGCCGAAGACCTCAAGAAGGGTAAAGACGGAATCACCCGGTCGTGTCCTTGCCTCTTTCGCGCCCTTCTCCTTGGCCGCATTATGGCCCTTGTCCTTCCATTTCATCCGTCCGGCCTGGCTGCTTGCACTCGCTCCCGCGGCGCTGCTGTGGTGGCTCCTGCGCCGACGCAATGATGCAAAGCAGTTGTGGCGCGGCATCGTTGCCCCGCACCTGCTCACACACCTGTTGGGCGGGGAGGAGAAAAACTCCCACCTTGGCCCATTGGAATTCATTGGCCTCGGCTGGCTGCTTACGGTGGTCGCCATCGCCGGACCGACCTGGAAACAGGAGCCCGCGCCTTTTGCGGATGACGTCGCCGCCATCGCCATCGTGGTGAAGGTTTCACCCTCGATGACCACGGAGGACGTGCAGCCCAGTCGCCTGGCACGCGCCACCGATAAAATCCATGACCTGCTCAAGGAACGGGGTGCCGCGAAGACTTCGCTGATTGCCTATGCGGGGAGTGCCCATGTCGTCATGCCACCCACGAAGGACAGCGGCATTATCGATACCTTTGCCCGAGCGCTCGACCCGAAGATCATGCCCGTGGTCGGCGATGTGGCGGCGGAGGCCCTCAAGCTGGCGGATCAGACCCTGGTGGAGGCCGGCGGCGGGTCGATTCTGTGGATTACCGACAGCATTGCGGCGGAGCAGAAGGCGCCTTTGTCGTCCTGGAGGAAGTCTTCCAGCACAGCGGTGCGCCTGTTGCCTCCGTTGTTTCCGGGACCCGAGCTGGATGC
>DAOTGT010000276.1:0-2268 GCA_035447285.1 Candidatus Competibacter sp. | reverse complement strand
AGGGGATGGATGGTTCCAAGGGGTATGACACGATGACCTTCAACCAAAGCAACCGAGGACGCCAAACAAGCGCAGGAAAACAGCTCCCGCTGCCTTTACGCTCGTATGTTCCTTGGGTTGTCGGACTCTTGTTCTTGCTGGTCCTGACGGTCGGGACGGTGCGTAATTCCCACTTTTGGCTGACGGCCGACCAGCGCGGGGATCGCTTGTTCGCCGAGAAAAAATATGCTGAAGCAGCCAAGGCTTACGCCGATCCATGGCACATCGGCATGGCGCAATATCGCGATGGGCAATTCGAGGCGGCGGCCAAGACCTTTGCCCGCGTGCCGGGCGCGGACGGCGCGTTTGATCAGGGCAACGCGTGGCTGATGCGCGGCAAATACGACGAGGCCATTGAGCGGTATGACCGTGCCTTGGGCTTCCGTCCCGGCTGGAAGGAAGCGGAGGACAATAAGGCATTGGCCATGGCGCGTAAAGAGATGCTGGCGGAGTCCAGCAAGCACCGGGCTGAGGAGTCCGCGAACGCCTACAAACCGCAGGAGCTTAAATTCGATCTGAAGGGCGAGAACAAGGAGGGAAAGCCAACGGAGATGAACGGAGAAAAGATGTCGGATGCCGAGCTGCGCGCTCTGTGGCTGCGCCGTGTGCAAACGACCCCGGGCGATTTTCTGCGGGCAAAGTTTGCCTACCAGGCGGCATCGGCGGAACAACCGTCCGGGACAGGAGGAACACCATGAAACCCCGGCCGATTTCACGTCCTTTTGTTCGATGTCTTCTCTGCCTCGCGGGGATGCTATTGTGCGGCCACTCGCTGGCACAGGACGCGAAGGTACGGACGAGTCTTGAGACCCAGGACACTATCTGGGTCGGCCAGAAGGTCACGGTCGTGGTCGAGCTGCTCGCGCCGGGAAACTTCGCCAGCGCCGCCTCGTTTGACCTGCCCGACCCGCAAGGCGTGCTGCTCTTGCCTCCCATGGGGCATCCCCTTCTGAGCAGTGAAACCATCGATGGCACGAGCTACACCGTGCAGCGGCACGAGTTGTCAGCCTATCCGATGCGCGCGGGAGAGCAATCCGTCCCCGCCTTTTCGGTGCGCTTTGAATTCAAGCGCGCCCCAATGGATACCAATACAATCGCGGCTACGCTCAAGACCGACTCGATGCCGTTCACGGTCAAGATGCCGCCGGGCGCTGAAAACCTGGGGCAGGTCATCAGCGCCCGGGATTTAAAGATCGAGGAAACGTGGCGGCCCGAGCCGGGAAAAGAAAACGTGATGGCGGGCGCGGCGTTCACTCGCACGATCACCTTCACCGCGCCGGACGTGCCCGGCATGATGTTCCCGCCGTTTCCCGCTGGCCAGATTGACGGTCTGGGCATCTACACCAAGCGACAACTGCTCGATCAAACCGACGGCGGCTCATTGCGCGGCGAACGGCGCGATGTCGTCACGTATGTCTGCAAGCGGGCCGGCGAGTTCACGATTCCTGCCACTCAATACACCTGGTTTGACCTGGAAACGCAGCAGCTTCGCACGACGGAGCTCCCGGGGCAAACCTTGAAAGTAGCGGTCAATCCGGCGTTGGCGACGGCGAGCGGCGCGGACTCAGCAAGTGTTGTCGCCGCTTCGCGTTCCATTTCGTGGTGGATGCTGACCGGTCTGGTCGTTGCAGCGCTTCTGCTTCTTTTCACGGGTAAAAGTGCCCGGTTTCGCCGCGTTTTGGCCGATTTGTTCACTCTGTTTCGACCATTGCATTTGCAGCCATTGAATCCCACCGAACGATCTCAACAACAGAAATAGCCATGATAAGGACTTATTTATACAAACATTATCTTATTGGAACGTATCAAACGGGTGATCGCGGTGGAGGGGGATAAGGGCGCGCATTGGCCCGGTGCCCGACTACTTACGCTACGTACGTAGTCAACAGAGTAGAACCATTTGATCCTGCCAACTACTGTTATGTAATGGGTGCCGGGGCGAAACCGGCGCGCGTACCTGCGAAACAGCAGTGTGTCACCATGATCTATGGGAAGCTGAAAGCGGATATACCCGAATATACCGTGTACTGATAGCCCTTTATCTGTAAACCAACGAGTAGGAGTGAGGTCCGCCAATGAAATTGAAATTGAGGCTGGCAGCTTTACTGGGTATCGCGACGTTCGCCGCAATGGGGCTCGCCACCGGCAGCGCGGTTGCCGCAGAAGGCAAGAAACCCAATATTCTCTTCATCGTGTCCGACGACACCGGTTATGGTGACCTCGGTCCCT
>DAOTGT010000275.1:0-3763 GCA_035447285.1 Candidatus Competibacter sp. | reverse complement strand
GTGTCCAATACGGTGCCATCGGCCAGCATCACCCGCATGCTTTTCAGCGTCTGGTAGCTGTTCTGGGCGGTGCCGCAACACATGCCGCTGGCGTTGTTGGCCGCGATACCGCCAATCTGGCAGCTGTTGATCGACGCGGGGTCCGGCCCGATCTTGCGCCGATAGGGCGCCAGATAGCGGTTGGCGTGGCCGCCGACGACACTCGGTTGCAAGCTGATCGTTGTTGCGTGTTCGCCGATCCGCCAGCTTCGCCAGCCGTCGCCCAGTTGCAGCAACACCGAGTCGGTGACGGCCTGACCGGACAGGCTGGTGCCGGCGGCGCGGAAGGTCACCGGCGTTTCGTGCCGGTGCGCCAAGGCCAGGATGCGGCGCATCTCGTCTTCGCTGTCCACCCGCACCACCAGCTTGGGAATCAGGCGGTACAGGCTGGCGTCGGTGCCGTAAGCGAGTGTGCGCAGCGGATCGCCGATCAGGCGTGTCGCCGGGATGAATTGTTGCAGGTCGCGGTGAAGCTGCTCGTAGGCTGTCGGTAGCATGTGCGTCTTAGCCTCTCTCATCGTCCAGAATCAGCACGATCAACTCCTTGGGGCCATGCACGCCGAAGGTCAGCACCAATTCAATATCGGCGGTCTTGGACGGGCCGGAAATCAACAAGGCATTGGTCGGCATTCCCTCGGCCCAATGCTCCCGGCGCATGGCTTCGGCGAGGGAACCGTGAATCTTGGTCGCTTCCAACACCGCGATATGCACCGCCGGCGCCAGCGACAGCAAGCGCGGTTCGTGTACGTCCGGCCACAGAACCAAGGCACCCACGTCGGCAAGCCCACCCTGGGTCAAGGTGATGCCCGCGTCGATGGCGAACAGCCGTTCCTTACACTGCTCCACCGCCTCGGTATAGCCGACCAGCGGTGGCAAATCGCTTTCCCAGGTTTCTTCCAAGGTGATCCCGATGGCGGTGGTTGGGCTGTACAACAAGCCATTCGCCGAGCGCTTGCGCAACACTTCCTTGAGAATGCTGGTCCAATTGCCGCTGTCGGTGATGTGCACCTCGGCGTGCATGGCTTCCAGCAGTTGCTTGAGCCGCGCCACTTGGTCGGCGTGGCTCAGTTCTATTTCGGGCGGTGCGACCGGTTCGGTCGTGGCCACGGCGTCTTGCGCCGTTGTCGCCCGCAGTCTGGCGAGGATGTTGGCGCGCGCGTCACTCATCGTTCAGCCCCTTCTCTTTGGCCAGCACATGCAGGCTCTTGCTGGCGAACTCAGGCAAGGCCCTGGATTGGGTCCACTTTTTCACGATATCCGGCCCCGGCAGCTTGGGCAGTTGCGGGCCGAGCAGGCCCAACAGTTTGGCGTTCAGGGCATTGACCCAGGGCGTTGCGTTGCTGAATGCCCAACCCTTCCAAGTCAGGCTCTCCGCCACGTTGACCTTGTAGCCGTGACCCTTGACGGCGTTCGACGAATCCGCCTGGTTGTAGGACTCGGTGCGGAGGCGACGCAGGATATCGACGATGGGAATCTTGACCGGACAAACTTCCTCGCAAGCCCCGCAAAAGGTGGAGGCGGTGGCCATCGCGCCGGCGTTTTCCAGTCCCTCCAGTTGCGGGGTCAGGATCGAACCGATGGGACCGGGGTAGACGTAGCCATAGGCATGACCGCCGAGGCGGGTATAGACCGGGCAATGATTCAGGCAGGTGCCGCAACGGATGCATTTCAAGGTTTGCCGCCGTTCGGGATCGGCCCAGATTTCGGTACGCCCGTTGTCGAGCAGGACCAGATGGACTTCCTTGGGGCCGTCCTTCTCGTCCGGCTTGCGCGGCGAAGTGATCATATTGAAATAAGTGGTGATCAATTGGCCGGTGGCCGATCCGGTGAGCAGGCGCAGCAGCGGCGGCACGTCCTCCAGGCGCTCCACCACCTTTTCCAAACCCATGACCGCGATGTGTACCGGCGGCGCGGTGGTGCACATGCGGCCGTTACCCTCGTTTTCCACCAGGCACAGCGTACCGGTTTCGGCCACCGCGAAATTGACCCCGCTGACCCCGACTTCACCCGCGAAAAATTTTTCGCGCAGAATCGTGCGGGCGATGGCGTTGAGTTCCTCGACTACTTCGGTATACGGCGTATTGGGAATCTTGTCGTGAAACAGTCGCGCGATCTGATCGCGGTTCTTGTGAATGGCCGGCACGATGATGTGCGAGGGCGTTTCATGATCCAGTTGGATGATGTACTCGCCGAGATCGGTTTCCAGCGCCTCGATGCCGCGTTCGTCCAGGAAGCGATTGAGGTGCATTTCCTCCGACACCATCGATTTGCCCTTGATGACGCGGGTGGCGTTGTGGCGCCGAATGATTTCCAGACAAATCTGGTTGGCTTCGGCAGGCGTCTCGGCCCAATGCACCTGAATACCGTTTTCGGTGCAGTTCCGCTCCAGTTTCTCCAGCAACTCCGGCAGGTTACGCAGCGCGCGCTGACGGATGGCGTCGCCGCGCATTCGCAGTTGCTCGAAGGCTTCCCGGTCGGAAAACAGATTCCGACGCCGTTGCCCCAAGGTGTCCATGGCGGCGCGGAGGTTGCGGCGCAGTTGGCCGTCGTTCAGGGCCTTTTTGAAATTCCGAGGAAAATCGACCACGGTCTCGGTCATTGGGTGCGCTCCAGCAGGAATTCGGCGATGTGTTTGGCGGGAATCGGACTGTTGCGATGCTTCAGCGCTCCACCGATGTTCATCAAGCAACCGCAGTCGCCGGAAAGAAGCAGGGCAGCGCCGGTTTGCTCGATATCCGCGACCTTGTCGGCCACCATCGCCGAGGAGATATCGGCCTGCTTGACTGAGAAAGAACCGCCGAATCCGCAGCATTCGCGTTCCCGTTGCAGCTCGATCATTTCGACGTTTTTCAACTGATGAAGCAGTGACTTGGCGTATGCGATCACCTGCATCTCGCGCAGCGCGCTACAGGAAGAATGCCAGGTGATTTTGATCGGTTGTCCCCGATCGTCCAGCTTGATGTTGAGCACCTTGACCAAGAATTCGGTCAGTTCGAAAACGCGGTCGGAGAAACGTTGCGCTTCGGCGGCTTCGGGCGCGTCGGCGAACAGTTTGGGATAGTGATGTTTCAGCATTCCGCCACAGGAGCCGGACGGAACGATGATCGGGTAATCCTTGGGAAATGCCTTGAGTTGCTGGCGGGCGACCTTGCGGGCTTCCTCGCGGAAACCGGAATTGTAAGCGGGTTGGCCGCAGCAGGATTGTTGCTGGGGATAAACGACCTGGATGCCTTCGCGGCGAAGCAGTTCGATGCCGGCCATGCCGGCTTGGGGATAACACAGGTCGATCAGGCAGGTACCGAAGTAATACACCTTCTCGGGACGGGCGAGCATGGTTGTACCTTCTCCGACTTTGGTGGGTTGTGCCGCCTACATGCCGCCGCCCGGTCTGGGCCAGCGCTGTGGTGGCTTCTCGTTTTATTTACCAACCGGGCCAGCCGCGAGCTGGCATTATTGGTCATATGGTCTGACCAATTTATAGCAGCTCATTTTTGGGATTGCAAGTATTTGGTCATATGGTCTGACCAAAATTTTGCTAAGCTAATAGCGAAACCGCAAACGATGCGTTGGTCGTGAGTTTTGTGAGTAAGGCTGGGTAGGACAACGAGAGCCGCATGGCACAATAGGCCATGATATCAAGTTCAATGTTTGGGCAAGATCATGCAATTCGAAACGATTAACCCTCCGAAAGTCTCGGATGCCATCGTCAGCCAGATCGAACAGT
>DAOTGT010000274.1:0-3814 GCA_035447285.1 Candidatus Competibacter sp. | reverse complement strand
CCCGAGGCCGATCTCAATTCCCGCATCATTATCCTGAACACCCTGGGCACCGACACCAAACTGCCGTATTTCGGCATCCTGGGTACTGCAGCGCCCAGGCCGCTTAACCTGACGCGCCAAGATATCAAGCTGGACCCGGAGGTTTCGGCGGAGGATCTGCGCCGGCCGGGCGCCCTGTGTTGGGCGCGTTATCAGGATCAGCCGATCGTCATTCCGGATCTGGACGCCATCGAAGCGGTGCTGCAACCGCTGGTCCGCCGGGCCTGACCGGTGCGGAGCCCGCGTCCGACGCACCCATGCGGCTGAGCAAGATCAAGCTGGCGGGGTTCAAGTCGTTCGTGGACCCCGCCGTGTTGCATTTGCCCGGCAACCTGCTGGGCGTCGTCGGTCCCAACGGTTGCGGCAAATCCAACATCATCGACGCAGTGCGCTGGGTGATGGGGGAAAGCTCGGCCCGCAGCTTGCGTGGCGAGAGCATGAGCGACGTGATCTTCAACGGCTCGGCCAGTCGCAAACCGGTCGGGCAGGCCAGCGTCGAGCTGGTGTTCGACAACAGCCAGGGCCGCCTGGGCGGCCCTTGGGCCAGCTACGGCGAAATCGCGATCAAGCGGCTGGTCGGCCGCGATGGCCAGTCCAGCTACTTCCTCAACGGCACGCGCTGCCGCCGCCGGGACATCGCCGACATCTTCCTGGGCACCGGATTGGGGCCGCGCAGCTATGCCATTATCGAACAGGGCATGATTTCGCGGGTGATCGAATCCAAACCCGACGAATTGCGCATCTTCCTGGAGGAAGCGGCCGGCATCTCCAAGTACAAGGAGCGCCGGCGCGAAACCGAAACCCGCATCCGCCACACGCGCGAAAACCTCGATCGACTCACCGATGTGCGCGAGGAGTTGGGCCGGCAACTGCATCATTTGCAGCGGCAGGCTCGGGCCGCCGAGCAATATCGCGACTATCGCGCCGAAGAACGCCGCCTGCGCGCCGAACTGCTGGCGCTGCGCTGGCGCAACCTGCAAGCCGACAGTCGCGACCGCGAACACGCGCTGCGCCAAGAGGAAACCGCGTTGGAAGCGCTGCTGGCCGAACAGCGCCAACTGGAAACTCAATTGGAGATCGGCCGCGCCCGGCGTCTGGAGTTGAACGATGCGTTCAATGATCACCAAGGCCGTTACTACCAGGCTGGCGCGGAAATCAGCCGGCTCGAACAGGCGCTGCAACACCAACGCGAACTGAGTCAACGGCGCGAAGAGGAATGGGATCAGGTCGCGGCGGCGCTGGCGCAGGTGGACGAGCAATGGCGGGTGGATCGGGAGCAACAAGACGAACTGGCGACGGCCCTCGCCGCTGCGGAACCGGAACTGACCCGGCTGCTGACTGAAGAGGCGGATGCCGCCGCCGCGCTGACCGCCGCCGAAACCGACCTGCACGAGGGACAAGCCGCCTGGGAAACCTTCAATCGGCGCCATGGCGAAGTGCTGCGGCAGGCCGAAGTGGAGCGGACCCGGATCGAACACCTGGAGCGGCAACTGCCGCGGAACGAGCAGCGCTTGGAGCGGCTGCGGCTCGAACGGGAGCAACTGGCCGAGGCCGACCTGCATGTGGAGCTGACCGAATTGCGCTCGGCCGAACAGGCGGCCGCCGCCGACCTGAAACATTGTCAAGAGCAACTGGCGCGGATCGAAGCCAACCTGACCGCCAACCGCGAAGCCCAGCAACAGGCTGATCCGGCGTTGCGGGAATTGCAAGAACGGCTGCTGGCCGGACGCGGCCGGCAGGCCTCGCTGCAAACCTTGCAGGAAGCGGCGCTGGGTCGGCATGAAAGCGAGTCGGATACCTGGCTGCGCGCCCGAGGGCTGGCCGAAGCACCGCGATTGGCGGAGCAGTTGGAAGTGGAGCCTGGTTGGGAAGCAGCGGTGGAAACGGCGCTGGCCGGCTGGCTGGACGCAGTCTGCCTGCCTAGTCTGGACCCGCTGGCGCACGCCGCCGTCGAACTACCGCAGGGCCGGTTGACTCTATTGGAAACCTTCCCGGACGAGTTCGGGGACGCGGCACCGCCGGAGGGCTTGGCCGCGCGGGTGCGCGCGCCGTGGCCACTCGCCGCCTTGCTGGGGGTCGATACCGCCGCCACCCTGACGGAAGCACTGGCGCGTCGTGCGGAGTTGCGCGACGGCGAGGCGCTGGTCACGCCGGATGGCGTGTTGTGCGGGCGTCGCTGGCTGCGGCTGGCGCGGGAAGGCAGCGACGGGGTACTGGCGCGCGAGCGGGAAATCCGCCGGCTCGCCGCCGCGCTTGATGCGGACGCGGTGGCGCTGGAGCGGCAAACTGCGCACCTGGAACAACTCCACGCCCAACAGCGCGAATGCGAACGCGAGCGCCGCGATCTCCAGCAGACCGTCAATCAGGATCATCGCGACCATGCCCGCTTGCAGGGAGAATGTAACACCGTGCAGGCTCGCTGGGAGCAAGCCCGCGCCCGCCGGGCCACGCTGACCGAGGAACTCGCCGAACTGCATGATCAGTGCGAACAGGATCGGGAACAGGTGCAACTGGCCCGGCTGCGATTGGAGGAAACGCTATTGGCGCTGGAGAGTCTGAAGATCGAACATACGGCGCTGAGTGGAGACCAGGAGCGACTGCGCGCGCGAATCCAACAGTGCCGCGCCCGAGCGGATACCGCCCGCCAGGCGGCGGCCCGCCAGGCGGCGGCCATCGAAACCCTGCGGGTGCGGGTGAGTGCCGCCGGCCAGGCCATGGAAAGGCTGGATGCCCAACGGCAACAGTTGCAGGCGCGGCGGGCGCGGTTGATCGAGGAACGCGCCGGCGATGACAACGCGACGCGGGCCGCCATTGAGAATGAACTGGAGGGCTGGCTGGAAACCCGGCTCACGGTCGAGGCGGAACTACGCGAGGCCCGTCACGCTCTCGAAGCCCAGGACGCGGCATTGGAAGCCGGCGAGCAGTCCCGCGCCCGCCGCGAGCGGCAGGTCGAAACCCAGCGCCAGCGGATTGAGGAGCAGCGGCTGGCGCTGGGTGAGGCGCGGGTACGCCAACAGAATCTGCGCGAACAATTGCACGAGCTGGCCGCCGAACCGGAAGCGGTGTTGCCCACCCTGCCGGAAGCCGCGGCCGAAGGCGACTGGCTGGCGCGCTTGGAACAGATGGAGCGGCGTATCCAGCGGCTGGGTCCCATCAATCTGGCGGCCATTGAGGAGTTTGCCCAATTGTCCGAGCGTAAGCAGTATCTCGATGCCCAGAACGCCGATCTGCTGGAAGCGCTGACTACTCTGGAAAACGCCATTCGCAAAATTGACCGCGAGACTCGCGCCCGCTTCCAGGACACTTTCGAACGGGTCAACGCTGGCTTGGGCGAACTGTTTCCCCGGCTGTTCGGCGGCGGTCAAGCCCATCTGGAACTGACCGGCGAGGACGTGCTGGACGCCGGAGTGGCGATCATGGCCAAACCGCCAGGTAAGCGGGTTGGGTCGATCAGCCTCCTGTCCGGCGGCGAAAAGGCACTGGCCGCGGTCGCCCTGGTGTTCGCCATTTTTCAGCTCAACCCGGCTCCATTTTGCCTGTTGGACGAGGTGGACGCCCCGCTGGATGAAGCCAATGTCGGCCGGTTTGGCGCGCTGGTCCGCGATATGTCGATGCGGGTACAGTTCGTTTTCATCACCCACAACAAGGCGACCATGGAGATCGCCGAGTATCTGGCCGGTGTGACCATGCAGGAGTCTGGAGTGTCGCGATTGGTCGCGGTCGATGTCGCGGCGGCGGCGCGACTGGCCGTGGCCGGCTAGCCGCTCTCGACGCG
>DAOTGT010000273.1:0-3822 GCA_035447285.1 Candidatus Competibacter sp. | reverse complement strand
ATCGGTCGCCTGCCCTGCGCCGACGCCCGCATGGCGGCGGAAGTCGGGCGCTGCCTGCCCGAGATCGTCCGTTGTTTCGAAATCGGTGCCGGCCAGGTGCTGGTCGTGCGGAAAACGCCGGACCTGTTGCCGCTGCGGGAGGTGCTCGACCACTACGATGGCCGGTTGGACCCCCGCCACGCGGCCTGGATCGTCAGCTCGCTGCTCAATCTGGCCTGCTACCTCGACTATGCCGGCATCGTCCACAACGCCATTTCTACCGAAACCTATTACATCTCGCCGCCAGCGCACAGCGGCGCCCTGCTCGGCGGTTGGTGGTACGCGGTCCGGCAAGGAGAACCGCTGCGCGCCGCGCCGGCCGCCACCATCCAGTACGCCCCTATCGACGTCATGACCCACCGGCGGGGCGATCACCGCACCGACCTGGAGTCGATCCGGGCGCTGGGCCGGGAACTGCTGGGGGATATCACCGGATCGCGGCTGGCGCGCGACAAAGCCGCGCCGCTACCGATGATCGACTGGCTACGACTGCCGGCCGGCGCGTGCGCCCTCGACGATTACCAGACCTGGCAGCGCCAGGTATTACCCGTCAGCTTCGGCGAACGCCGCTTCGTCGAGCTGAATTTGACCCGTCAAGACCTCTACTGACCTGAGAAGGAGAACGCCATGGGAACCGCTCGCTGGAATCCAAGTGATTGGACAAGCTACGCTAAATCGACTGCCCGCAAGACCACCGACACCGTGTTCGCCTCGCGTGGCATGGACAAGGATCTCGACCCCTTGGGAGTGGTCATGCGCGAATCGCGGGATTCGGATTTGAACCCGGCATCGACCGCCATCGTGGTCGGGCTGGACGTGACCGGCTCGATGGGCATGATCGCCGACGCCTTGGCCCGCAAGGGGCTGGGCACCATGGTCGAGGAGATCCTGGCCCGTAAACCGGTGTCCGATCCCCACATCCTGTGCGCCGGCATCGGCGATGTGCTGTACGACCGGGCGCCGTTGCAAGTGACTCAATTCGAGGCCGACATCCGTATCGCCCGCCAGTTGGAAAAAATCTGGCTGGAAAAAGGCGGCGGCGGCAATTCCTGCGAGTCCTACACCCTGCCGTGGTACTTCGCGGCGCTGCATACCTCGATCGACTGTTTCGAGAAACGCGGCAAGAAAGGTTACCTGTTCACGGTCGGCGACGAAGAACCGCCGCGCGATTTGCCGGCCAAGGCCATCGCCCGCTTCATCGGCGACCGGCCGCAACGCGACTTCAGCTCCCACGAATTGCTGACCATGGTCAGCCGCATGTACCACGTTTTCCACGTCATCGTCGAGGAAGGTTCGCACGCCCGCCGCGACCCGCACGGAGTACGGAGTCGCTGGGTCGATCTGCTCGGACAGCGAGTGATCGGCCTGTCCGATCACACCAAGCTGGCGGAAGTCATCGTGTCGGCGATCGAAGTCAACGAGGGTCGCGACCGCGATCGGGTGGCGAAAAGCTGGTCATCGTGGCAGACCGCCCTAGTGGTACAGCGCGCCGTGGGCGGGTTGACACCCTCCCCCAGCTCGGTGGCTGGCGTGGTGCGGTTCTGACGAACGGATGTGGAGGAGTTCATCGCCATGCATCTCAACAAAACCGCTCGGGTCGTGATCGGCGCCCAGTTCGGCGACGAGGGCAAGGGCCGATTGACCGCTCATCATGTGATGGAAATCGGTGACGATGCGATCGTGGTTCGCTTCAACGGTGGCGCGCAGGCCGGCCACACGGTGGTCGCCCCGGATGGCCGGCGCCACGTATTCAGCCATGTCGGTAGCGGCGCGCTGGCCGGCGCCGCTACCTATCTATCGCGTTTTTTCGTCGCCAATCCCATCCTGTTCCTAAAGGAACTGGACCTGTTGGCGGCCAAGGACGTCACACCAACGGTCTACGTCGATCCAGTCAGCCCGGTGACCACCCCCTACGACATGATGATCAATCAAATCGTCGAGCGGGAACGGGGAGCCGGCCGGCATGGCAGTTGCGGCATCGGTTTCGGCGAAACCCTGGAACGCAACCTGGATGGCCGTTTCGCGCTGACCGTCGCCGATTTGGTGGACCCATCGATACTGACCAACCGTCTCGACGCCATCCGCCGTGAGTACGCGCCCGCCCGACTGACCGGGTTGGGTGTCGCGCACACCTTCGAAGCCAACGCCGCTTTGTTTCGGTCGGACGCCATCTTGGAACACTACGTCGAGGACGCGAGGCGCTTTCTGGATGCCACGATCACAGCCGAGGCACGGGCGGCGATTCGGGATCGACCGCTCGTTTTCGAAGGGGCTCAGGGTCTGCTGCTCGATCAGGATCGCGGTTGCTTTCCGCACGTTACCCGCTCCAACACCGGGCTGCGCAACGTACTCGCCCTGGCCGACGAACTGGGTTTGGAGCGGTTGGACGTGACCTACGTCACTCGTGCCTATCTGACTCGGCACGGTGCCGGCCCGCTGCCGCGCGAGCGACCCAAAAAGCCTTATCCGGGAATCGTCGATACGACGAACGTTCCCAACGAACATCAGGGTACCTTGCGGTTCGCTTGGCTGGATCTGGATCTGCTGGGACGCGCCCTCCATGAGGATCTGAGCGACGCGGCCATCTATCCGGCCTTGACCGTGAACGCGGGTCTGGCCATCACCTGCCTGGATCAACTCGACGGCGAAGCGGCGCGTTACTATCGGGGAGGCATCCAGCATCGATCTTCGCTGGAAACCTTCGTGGCGGCGGCGACGGAAGCGGTGGGTTTGGATCGGCCGTTGCTCGGCTTCGGTCCGAGCGGGGAGCTCATGCCTTGCGGATGATGACGACAGGGCTTTCAAGCACGCCCGGATCGCAGTATCGTTGCGCCGCATCTCGCGGACCATCCACCACCTGAGGAAGCAACCGATGCATCCGAATGCTTATTCCCCGGCTGAATGGGAAAAAATTGTCGCGTTTTCGGCCACTAAGGAGACCCCCTTTCTGCTGGTCTCGCTGGATCGAGTCCGACAGAAATTCCAGGCGTTCCGCACCCATTTTCCCAACGCGAAGATCTATTACGCGGTCAAGGCGAACCCCGGGAAGGAAGTGCTGGCTTTGCTGCGGGATCTGGGGTCCTACTTCGACATCGCTTCGGTTTACGAACTCGATCAAATGCTCGACCTTGGCGTGACGCCCGATCGCCTCAGCTTCGGCAATACCATCAAGAAAGCGCGGCATGTCCGGGAAGCCTACGACAAGGGCATCCGGCTTTTCGCCAGCGACAGCGAGGCGGATGTCCGCCACCTCGCCAAGGAAGCGCCCGGTTCGCGGATATTCTTTCGGCTGCTGATGGATGCGGTCACCTCCGATTCCGACTGGCCCTTATCGCGCAAATTCGGTTGCCAGCCGCGGATGTTGACGGAACTGGTGTCATTGGCCGCCGATCTCGGTCTGGAACCGTATGGCATTTCGTTTCACGTCGGCTCGCAGCAACGCGAAATCCCGGCCTGGGACGCGGCGATCGCCCAAGTTCGCGACTTGTATGACCAGATCGAGAGCGCCGGCATCCACATGAAGGCGATGAACATGGGGGGCGGTTTCCCGGCCGATTACTTGGTGAAAAGCAACCCGCTTTCCGTGTATGCGGAGGAAATCAACCGCTATCTCGACCTGCATTTCGGCGACTCCGTCCCGGCTATCTATCTGGAGCCCGGACGCGGGCTGGTGGGCGAAGCGGGGGTGCTGGTCAGCGAAGTGGTTTCGATCGCCAAGAAATCGAAAACCGATTTGAAACGCTGGGTCTATACCGATGTCGGCATCTTCAACGGTCTGATGGA
>DAOTGT010000272.1:0-3822 GCA_035447285.1 Candidatus Competibacter sp. | reverse complement strand
ACCTGGTCCGCAACAGCTCTTGCGGCCTCGATGAACATCTCGTCACTGACCCGCTTGGCCTGCGTGGCGTAGATGGCCATGCCCACCGCCGGGAAGATGTAGAAGTTATTCGCCTGTCCCGGTAGAAAGGTTTGGCCATCGAGATGGACGGGTGGGAACTGAACCCCGGCCGCGAAAATCGCCCGACCTTTCGACCATGTGTAGGCTTGCTGGGCCGAACACTCCGCATGTTCGGTCGGGTTCGACAGCGCCAGAATCACGGGACGCTCATTCACCTGCGCCATGGTCTCGACGACCTGTTGGGTGAAGGCACCGCCGATCGTGCTGACACCAATGATCGTCGTCGGCTCGATGCTCTTGATCGCGGCGACGAAGTCCTTGGTCGGTGGGTGCGGATGCGCGTAAGGCTTCTGGAAGTCCACCAAATCGCCGCGGGTCGATTCGAGCAGGCCATTGACATCGAACATGTGTACCCGTGACTGCGCGTCAGCGAGCGTCATGCCCTCGGCGACCAGGGCGGAACAGAGCAGGTTGGCCAGACCAATGCCGGCCGAGCCCGCCCCCAGGAACAGATACTTCTCGTCCTTCAGTTGCGTGCCCTTGAGTTTGGTCGCGTTGATCATCCCGGCCAGGGTGATGCCTGCCGTACCCTGTACATCGTCATTGTAGACACAGTAGTGGTCGCGGTAGCGTTGCAGCAGATGCACCGCATCGACGCCGGTCCAGTCCTCGAAGTGGATGCAGCACTTGGGGAACACCTCCTGCACGGCTTCGACGAATTCGTCCACGAAAGAATAAAGATCGGCGGTGGGCGGCCGCGTCTCCCGCAGACCCAGGTACAGCGGATCGTTTAGGTATTGCTCGTTATTGGTTCCCGCGTCCAGATACATGGGCAGCAGCCCCTCGGGCGGCACCCCCGCCGCCGCCGTGTAGAGCTGCAACTTACCGATGGGAATTCCCATGCCGTTGGCGCCGAGATCGCCCAAGCCGAGAATGCGCCCGCCGTCGGTGACGCAGATGAACCGGACATCCTTGACGGGCCAGTTACGCAGCACGTCCTTCACCGTTCCCCGGCGCTTGATCGACAAGTACATGCCTCTGGGGCCGCGAAAGATATGCCCGAACTTCAGGCAAGCCTCGCCGATGGTCGGGTCATAGACGATGGGTAGGAATCGCGCCGGATCGGACATGATCGTCCGGTAGAACAGGGTTTCGTCGTGGTCGAGTAGATTGACGAGATAAATGTAGCGGTCGAGATCGGTGTTCTTGTGGCCGAGCTGTTGCAGGACGCGGCGCAGTTGGATGTCTTCCGACTCCGTGACATCCGGGACCAGCCCCACCAGACCCAACGCCTGACGCTCGGCTTCGGTGAAGGCGGTCGACTTGTTGAGCGTGGGATCGTGCAGGATGTCGACGCCGCGTTTAGGAGTCTCGGTCATGGGAATCACCTCTCTTGGGGTAGGTACGGATTTGATATGGCGCTATTTCTCCCGATCAATATAAAGTTTGGCTCTATTTGCCGAATCGACAACACAGTCGAACTCGGTTTCCGAACGGGTTACTCCACACGGACGATGGAGCGCCAGGGCAGTCCATCGTCACGTCTTCCCATGCCGACTTTGTTCAGGCCGCGTTGGGGTCCACCACGATCCGGCCGCGCACCCGACCGGCGATAATGTCATCAGCCAGTTGAGGCACCTCTCCCAACGAGGCGACATGGGCGATGCTTTGCAAGGCATTGCCGGGAAGATCTTGGACCAATCGCGCCCAAGCTTGCTGGCGTCGGGCAAAGGGACACATCACCGAATCCACGCCGAGCAGCTTGACGCCACGCAAAATGAACGGCATGACGGTGGTCGGCAGATCCGCGCCCCCGGCCAGCCCGCAGGCCGCCACCGCGCCGCCGTAGTCAATTTCGGCCAGAACCCGCGCCAGCATGGTGCTACCGACCGTGTCCACCGCCCCGGCCCAGCGCTGCGCCTCCAGCGGCTTGGGGGGTTGGCTCATTTCTTCCCGGCTGACGAAGCCGGTGGCGCCCAGTTCACACAGATAGCCCTCGGTTTCTGGGCGACCGCTGACCGCATGCACCGTGTAACCGAGCTTGGCCAGCAGTGCCACCGCCACGCTGCCGACCCCGCCGCTGGCACCAGTCACCAGGATAGGTTTGTCGCCACCGGGGAGGATGCCCGCCTCTTCCAGCGCCATGACGCACAGCATGGCGGTGAAGCCGGCGGTGCCGATGGCCATGGCGGTTTTGGTATCCATTCCCATGGGCAGTGGCACCAGCCAACGGGATTGCAGCCGGGCTTTCTGGGCGTAACCGCCCCAGTAGCGTTCACCCACACTCCAGCCGGTTAACACCACCTTGTCGCCGGCCTGATAGTCCGGGGAACTGGATTCCAGCACGGTGCCGGCCAGATCGACGCCCGGCACCATCGGGAACTGACGCACGATCTTGCCTTTGCCGGTTACCACCAGACCGTCCTTGTAGTTGAGCGAGGAGTATTCCACCGCCACCAGCACATCGCCCTCGGACAGATCGTCGAGAGCGAGTTGTTGGATGGTGGCGACGGTTTTCTTGCCTTCCTGGGTCAGGACCAGGGCTTTAAAGGTGTTTTCGGGCATGGTAGGTGTTTCCTTTGCAAGGTTTGAGGTTGTGTGGGTTCTGTACTCCGGTGGGAGTGGTAACGACCCTGCGTTTATTGGGGTCGATGAACAAATATTATTTGAATATAGGTTTATTTGTCAAACAAATACTGAAATAATAAATTAACAAATCACTGTAAATCTGATATGCTGAGTATTAAATAAATAAAGACAAGTAGTTATGAGATATCAATGGTCGATGCTATTGCAGCGGACCCAGTGCAGGTAACGATATGGCCATCAAATTCGAGCCGCTGGTCACGGAAAGTCTGGCCAAGCAGATCGCGGAAAATATTCGTGAGGCAATTGTCAAAGGCAGTCTCAAGGTGGATGAACGCTTGCCGACCGAGGAAGAATTGGCGGCCCGCTTCGAGGTGTCGCGCCCGACCATCCGCGAGGCGCTCAAACGCTTGGCGGCCCAGCATCTGATCCGCTCGCGCCGTGGCCCGACCGGAGGCACCTTCGTCAATCGTCCCAGTCAGGACGAGGTGCGCCTCAACCTGACCAACGCCATGACGCTGTTGGTGGGGATGGGGGAGTTCAATCTGACCGACATCGCCGAAACCCGCCAGGGGCTCGAAACTTTGTGCTGTCGCTTGGCGGCGGAGCGACGGACGGACGCTCATTTGGTCGCACTGGCGGTGGAGCTGGATATTCAGCGTGATCCCAAACTCAGCGATGTGGATTTCTGCGCTTCCGATGTGCGCTTTCATCGCGTTCTGGCGGACGCCACGGATAACGCACTGCTGAAATTTATCGTGCTGACGGTGATCGACGCCCTACAGCTGGTTGCCAATATGGTGGTGTATCAGTTCCGGGAACGGCAGCGCCTAGTCTCCCAACACGAAAGCATCCTAGCCGCGCTTCAGGCGCGTGACGCCGATTCAGCCATCGCCGCGTTGAACGAGCAAATCGCCGATCTGGGCGAAAAGTACGCTCAAGCTTGTACATCGAGAGTCCGGCACAACCAATCGCGTTGACCAGCACGTAGCGGCTGGATCGCGGCACGGCCGTTGATCGTGAGTTCCAGTTCCCGCAATTCCGGGTGACCATAGACCAGCGGACTAAAGCGTACCATATCGGTGGGATAGTCTCCCGACTCGGCGATGACGACCCACAAGGCTAGGTTCTGTTGACATTTTGTAGTACGGGTTGGAGAGTCGCGAACTTTTGCGG
>DAOTGT010000271.1:0-3825 GCA_035447285.1 Candidatus Competibacter sp. | reverse complement strand
GTCAGCGTGATGGGCGCTCTGGCCAGAACGTCGTTTTTCTGCAACATCGTGAATCGAACCTCCCAAGGATTGATGAGCTAATGCTATTGACCGTTTCCCAATGCGAACGGTTCACCAAAAAATCTTTGGCTTAGGGGAAACGCCCATTTTTTATACACGAAAGATGCGACCCTGTCTCGCCAATGCTCACGGTTGCCCGTCGCGGCGGTCCAAGTACTGGTTGAGCATGGCTGTTGACGGCGATAACGAAAACTTTGGCCGGTTCCGCTCCAAGAGCTATCTTTCCGCGCTTGTCCAGAACTGACATTAATATATCTTATTGAAAATAAAATATATTTTTTCTAGATACGTTCCGAGTGGCTGTGGTTGCGCCGTGATACAAGATGATGTGGTGTTGCCAAGTATCATTCGCATCTATCCTTAATAACGGGCACACCCTATCAAGAAAACCAGTACAGCCATCGCCCACTGGAGGATATTCGACCATGCCGTTCGCTAAACGCTACAGTCTGTTTGCCGCCGCCGCGATCTTCGCCATCAGCAGCGCGGCTCTAGCCGCAACGACCTTCATCAATATTCTGACTGGCGGTACCAGCGGGGTGTACTACCCGATTGGCGTGGCCCTGTCGCAGATCTACGGTCACGCCATTGAAGGCGCGAAAACTTCGGTGCAAGCCACCAAGGCTTCGGTGGAAAACCTCAATCTGCTGCAAGCCGGTCGGGGTGAACTGGCTTTGGCCCTGGGTGATTCGGTCAGCGACGCCTGGAATGGGGTGGAGGAAGCCGGCTTCAAAACCCCACTGAAGAAACTGCGCGCCATCGCTGGCATGTATCCGAACTATATCCAAATCGTGGCCAGCGCTGATGCTGGAATTCATACCTTGGCCGATCTCAAGGGCAAGCGTGTTTCGGTCGGGGCGCCTAAGTCCGGCACCGAGTTGAACGCGCGTGCCATCTTCAAGGCAGCAGGTTTGTCCTACGAGGATCTGGGTAAGGTGGAATTTTTGCCCTATGCCGAATCGATGGAGCTGATCAAGAACCGCCAATTGGATGCGACCTTGCAGTCCTCTGGCCTGGGCATGGCGGCCATTCGTGACCTCGCGTCCGTGGTGAAAATCAACTTTGTCCCGATTCCCGGGGATGTGGTGAAAAAAATCGGCAACGCGGCTTATCAGTCGGGTGTTATCCCGCCCAACACCTATGACGGACAAACTGAAGCCGTGCCCACCGCGACCATTACCAATATCCTCGTCACCCGGAGCGGCGTTACCGATGAGCTGGCCTATCAAATGACCAAACTGATGTTCGACAATCTCGACCGACTGGTGACCGCGCACGCTGCGGCCAAGGCCATTTCGTTGGACAAGGCGTCGAAAAACCTGCCGTTGCCGCTGCATCCGGGTGCCGAGCGGTTCTATAAGGAAAAAGGGTTGTTGCCCTGATCCGGTCCACATCCGCCACTCCCAACGTGGGAGTTTGTTTATGGCGATTCTGGAGATCGGATCATGAGTGAAACGCAACCGGCGTTGACGAGCCAGGTGAGCGAATGGCCGAAAGCACTGTTCACGGTGGCTTTACTGTTTTCGATCTTCCAGATCGTTACCGCCGCCTATCACCCCATTTCCACTCAGGTGCAGCGCGCCGGCCATGTCGGTTTTCTGCTGATGCTGATTTTTCTCAGCTTTCCGGCTTACGGACGAGAGCGCCCGCAGCCGCTGTTGGCCTGGATCCTGGCGGCAATCGGCATGAGTACCGCGTTTTACCAGTGGATCTTCGAAGCCGATCTGATCCAGCGTTCCGGTGAGCTGACCACCGCCGATCTGGTGATCGGTCTGACCTTGATCGTGCTGGTATTCGAAGCGGCGCGGCGAGTGATGGGGCCGGCGCTGCCGATCATCTGCGGATTGTTTCTCGCCTACGGCTTGTTCGGGCAATATCTGCCGGGCGAGTTGGCCCATCGCGGCTATGGCCTGGATCAGATCGTCAACCAGCTTTCCTTCGGCACCGAGGGAATCTATGGGACGCCGACCTACGTGTCGGCTACCTATATCTTCCTGTTCATCCTGTTCGGGTCCTTTCTCGAACAAGCCGGAATGATCAAGCTGTTCACCGATTTTGCCCTGGGTTTGTTTGGTCACCGGCTCGGTGGTCCGGCCAAGGTCGCGGTGTTTTCCTCGGCGTTGATGGGCACCATCACCGGTTCCGGTGTGGCCAACGTGGTTACCACCGGCCAGTTCACCATTCCGTTGATGAAGCGTTTTGGCTATCGGGCCGCTTTTGCCGGCGGTGTCGAAGCCACCGCCAGCATGGGTAGCCAGTTGATGCCGCCGGTGATGGGCGCGGTGGCCTTCATCATGGCCGAAACCATCAATGTGCCCTTCGTCGAAGTCGCGCGGGCGGCACTGGTGCCGGCCCTGCTGTATTTCGGTTCGGTGTTCTGGATGGTCCACCTGGAGGCCAAACGGGCGGGGCTGGTGGGTCTGCCCAAGGACCAGTGCCCAAATCCGTGGAGCGCCGTACGGGCGCGCTGGTATCTGCTGATTCCGCTGCTGGTGTTGATCGGCTTGCTGTTTTCCGGCCGCACGCCGCTGTTTTCCGGTACCGTCGGTTTGGCGCTGACCGCCATCGTCATCCTCGGTTCGGCGGTCATCCTCAACGTTTCGGTGCTGGGTTGGCGCATCGCCTACTGGGTGGCGCTTGGCCTGCTGTGTGCCGGTTTCTTTCCGCTCGGTATCGGCATGATCTTCGGTGTAATCGCTGCCCTGGTGATCGCCTGTTGGTTCGTCAAAGGAGGGCGGGAAACCCTGCACCTTTGTCTGCATGCGCTGGTGGAAGGCGCGCGTCACGCCGTGCCGGTCGGCATTGCCTGCGCCCTGGTTGGCGTCATTATCGGAATCATTACCCTGACTGGGGTCGCCACTACCTTCGCCGGTTTCGTCCTGGATATGGGCAAAAGCAGTCTGTTTTTGTCGCTGTTGCTGACCATGCTCACCTGTTTGGTGCTGGGCATGGGGATTCCCACCATACCCAACTACATCATCACCAGCTCCATCGCCGCGCCGGCCTTGCTGGATCTCGGCGTGCCTTTGTTGGTTTCCCACATGTTCGTGTTCTATTTCGGTATCTTGGCCGATCTCACGCCACCGGTGGCGCTGGCTTGCTTTGCCGCCGCGCCCATCGCTGGGGAGCGGGGTCTGAAAATCAGCTTGTGGGCGGTGCGCATCGCCATGGCCGGATTCGTCGTGCCGTTCATGGCGGTCTATGCGCCGGCGCTGATGTTGCAGGAGAGCGATCTCTTGGGGATCGTTTACATCGTGGTCAAGGCTCTGTTCGCCATTGGATTATGGGGTGCGGCATCCATCGGTCATTGGCGGGCGCCGTTGACCGGCTACGAACGGCTACTGGCCTTGGTGGCGGGGGCGACGCTGATTGCCGCGCTGCCGTTGACCGATGAAATCGGCTTCGCCCTCGGTGCCTTGGTCGTGGGTTGGCACCTGTGGCGTAATCGGCCCACCGTGACCCACGAGGCATGACGGCGCTTTGCATGGGTTTGGCTGGGGTGATCTGGGCAATGCTGCCGCTGAGTCAATTTACCCTGGCTTGGGATCACACCATCGAAAAAATCCGCTGGGAGGAAGATTACCGCGTCACCGCCTCGGGGTTGGTGCTCGGCGAGGCACGGGTAAAGGGGAGTGGCGCGGGTATGGAAATCCCGGACGATGCCGTATGGCGCAAGGGGGTCTGGAGTTACCGACGCACCTTGTCGCCCTTACAGCCGTTGCGCCTTGCCCGGACGCCCGAAGCTGGCGACTATCAACTGTGTTT
>DAOTGT010000270.1:2023-3878 GCA_035447285.1 Candidatus Competibacter sp. | reverse complement strand
TCGGATCGATCTCGTAGATTTCTTCGCCCTGATAGATGGCTTCGTTCGGGCATTCGGGCTCACACACGTCGCAGTTGATGCATTCGTCGGTGATCATCAGTGCCATGGCTGGCTCCTCGATTCTATTATGTTAATTTGCGGCCGGTTCGCGGCACCGGCAGGTTGCAACTCAAGCCTGTCCGACCGGGAGCGGTCAGGCTGAATTTCCGAGTATTTTACTCAATTAATGGCGCAAGGCGAATTTCGCCGCCAGCGCCGCTTCCACCTTGGGGTGGACGAACGGTGCAATGTTCCCGCCCAGCTTGGCGACTTCGCGCACCAGACTGGAGGAGACGAAGGCGTATTGTTCGGCGGGGGTCAGGAAAATGGATTCGATCTGGGGGTTCAAACGACGATTCATGCTGGCTAATTGGAATTCGAATTCGAAATCGGATACCGCGCGCAACCCGCGCATGATGACGTTGGCGCCGACGCTCTTGGCGTAATTCACCAGCAGGATGTCGAAACCGCGCACCTCGACGTGAGGCAGGTGCGATACCACCTCGTGTACCAGCGCCACCCGCTCCTCCAGGGAGAACAGCGGTTGCTTGTTGGGATTGGCGGCGACACTGACGATCAGCCGTTCGAACATGCGCGCGCCGCGCTCGATCAGATCGGCGTGGCCGTTGGTGATGGGGTCGAAAGTGCCCGGATAGATGGCGACGACGGACATGGGCGGTTCCTGGCGGTGCGGGGATTGCACGAATTATCGGGAAAGCCAAGCGGCAAGGCAACCGAACCTAGATAGGTATTTCCCGCCGCGCCAGTCGGTAAGTCACCGCGCCAGCGGTTTTTTCCCGGTAGGGCGTCCAGCATGCCGGCAAGGCGATTTCCGCTTCCGCCTCGGCTTCCAGATAGATCCAGGCGCTGGTCGCCAGCCAGCCGCCCGCCTCCAAGGCCGCGCAACTGGGTTCCAGCAGACCTTGCCCGAACGGCGGGTCGAGCAGCGCGATCTCGAACGGTGTTCCCGGCTGGCGTAGCCAGGCCAGGGCGTCGGCCTGTTCGACCCGGGCGTTGTGCGCGTGCAGCCGGTCGAGGTGATCCCGCAGGGTGCGGGCCGCGAGCGGATGGCGTTCGACGAACACCACCTCGGCCGCGCCGCGCGACAGCGCCTCAATGCCGAGCGCGCCGCTGCCGGCAAACAGATCCAGGCAGCGGGCGCCAGGCAGGATCGGAGCCAGCCAGTTGAACAGGGTTTCCCGTACCCGGTCCGGGGTCGGGCGCAAGCCAGGTAAATCCGGGAAGGCCAACCGCCGGCCGCGCCATTGCCCGCCGATGACGCGCAACTGGTTGGTGCGACCGCCGCGCTGGCTCATGAGCGGGCTGGTTCCGGTGGTGTCGGGGGGACAGGCGCGCCGGCCGGACCCGGCGGGGTCGGCGCGCTTTGACCGCCGCCGACGATCACCACGATTTGCCGGTCGGGTTGGATATGCCGTTGCCAGGCGGTCTTGACCTGCTCCAGGCTGATGCCGTTCATGGTGGCGATGAAGGTTTGCAGGTAATCCAACGGCAAACCGTAGAACGCGATCAGCCCCAAATAATTGGCCAGTTTGCCGTTACCGGCGAGGTCGAGCGCGAAGCCACCGGTGATGTTCTGGCGGGCTTCCTCCAACATCTGAGGATCGGGACCGTCGGCGCTGAATTGATGCAGGGTGGTTTGCGCCACCTGGAGCGCGGTGTCCGCCTGATCGTTGCGGGTTTGCAGATTGATCAGGAAGGGGCCGGTTTGCCGCATCGGCGAAAAAGCACTGTAGGCGCCGTAGGCCAGCCCGCGCTTTTCGCGGATTTCCTGAGATAGTTGCGAGACCAGGCCGTT
>DAOTGT010000270.1:0-1923 GCA_035447285.1 Candidatus Competibacter sp. | reverse complement strand
ACCGCATTGGCGGCGGTGTAATAGCGGCGATGGAAGGCTTGAATGTCGGCGCGGGTGATGGCGTTCAGGCTGGCCGGGGTGCCATCGGCCGGCGAGCCATAGGGATGATCGCCGTACAGCGCCTTGAAAAAAGCGTCCTGGGCGATGGCGCCGGGCGACTGGGCGCGTTCCTGGAGCGCCGTCAGCATTTGCTGGCGCACCCGCTCCACCGCATCGGGAGCGAAGCTCGGTTCCTTCAGCAAGCGGGCGACGGTTTCGACGGCGGGTTGCAGATAGCGCGGGTCGGTGAGGCTGCGCAGCGCCACCGAAGCCGAGTCGCGCCGCGAACTGATGGCCAGTCGGGCGCCCACCTGGTCCAAACGGTCGGCGATGGTATCGGCCGACCAGTCGCCGGCGCCTTCTTCCAGCAAGCCGTTGGTCAGTTGAGCCAAGCCCGGTCGTTCGCCGTCGCGGACCGAACCGGCTCTGAACAGGATTTGTGCGTCCACCATCGGCAGTTCCCGGGCAGCGATGAAGTAGACCGGCACGCCGTTGGCGGTGTGCCAGTTCTGGATTTCGGGGATGGCCTGAGCCAGGCTGGAGACGCACAGCAACGCGGTGGCGAGCAGGCCCGATAGCGACGGTTTCAGAGAAGACATGGTTGGAAGAATCCTGTGCGCCTCTCTCCCTTTCCGGGAGAGAGAGGTTGGGAGAAGGATCGAGATTGGAGGGCTTTTAGCGGATCGCATGATCCGTCCCGGCTCCGGGCGTGGCCAGTCGGCGGCCGTCCAGCGGTAGCGGTTCCAACGTGGCCACGGTCAAGCGGTCGTCGGTCAGGTACTTGCGGGCAACTTCGCGCACCTGTTCCGGGGTGACCGCCTGGAGGCGCTGCACGTAGTCGTCCAGCCGGTTCCAGCCCAGCCCAACCGTTTCCAGCATGCCCAGCCGCATCCCCTGGTAGAACAGCGAGTCCTGCTGATAGACATCAGAGGCGGCCGCTTGGGCGACCACCCGCGCCAGTTCTTCGGTGCTGACCGGTTCCTCGCGCAGTTTGGCGATTTCGGCGCGCAGGGCTCGTTCCAATTCGGCGCTGGTGTGACCCGGTGCCGGGTTTCCAGCCAGCAGAAACAGTTCTTCCAGCCGCGAGGTCAGGTTGTAGCCGGCGCCGGCGGCGGCGGCGATCTGGGAGCCGCGCACCAGATCGCGGCTGATCCGGCTGCTGTTGCCGCCGTCGAGAATGCCTTCCAGTACATCCAGGGCGTAGGGCTCCCATGCTTCAGTGGCGGTTTTCAGGGTCGGTGCCTTGTAGCCGAGCAGGACGTAAGGCACTTCGGCCGGGGTTTTGACCACGATCCGGCGCTCGCCCAGTTGCGGTAGTTCTCCCGCCGGCTTGGGTGGAGTCAACTCGCTGGGTGGTAGCGGCCCGAAGTGTTTCTGGGCTAGATCACGGACCTGGTTTGGATCCACGTCGCCGACCACCACCAAGACGGCATTGTTCGGCGCATACCATTGTTGGTACCAGTGCTTGAGATCGTCCAGGGAGAGAGCCTGGATATCCTGCATCCAGCCGATGATCGGGTGACGGTAGGGGCTGGTGAGGTAGGCGGCGGCGTTGAACCGCTCGCTGGTCAGCGACTCGGGCTGATCTTCGGTGCGCAGCCGGCGCTCCTCGGTCACCACCTGGGCTTCCTTGCTCACGTCCTCCGGCTTGAGCAGCAGGTGGCGCATCCGGTCGGCTTCCAGCCGGAAGCTGAGTTCCAGCCGTTCCTTTTCCAGCGTCTGGAAATAGGCGGTGTAGTCGCGACTGGTGAAGGCGTTCTCGTCTCCGCCGTTGGCGGCGATCAGGCGGGAGAACTCGCCGCCCGGCACCGTCGGCGTGCCCTTGAACATCATATGTTCCAGCAGGTGGGAGATACCGGTCAGGTTGCTGGGTTCGTAGCTGGA
>DAOTGT010000269.1:0-3891 GCA_035447285.1 Candidatus Competibacter sp. | reverse complement strand
AGTTACTACTCACTCATATCGAGGAAAACTCCTATTCCGACTGAAGCGGGACAGGTCTGGGAACGCGCTACGCCGCGCTGGTGCTGTTCGTGTTCAACATCGTGGCGGTCCTGTCCTATCCGGACCTGAACGACGCTGGCCTGGCGCAACATCAGGTGTGGGGTTTGCTGCTGCTGATCACGCTTTGCCACGGTCCCGGCAAGCTGTCCCTGGATCATCTGATCGATCGATGGATCCGCCGTTGACCGACCTTACCCATCATACCGAGGAGGATTAAGCCACCATGAGCCATTTGGCCCAGGCCCCCGACGGCGAAGCGGTTGCCGTGGCCGCTCCACCTTGGTTTCCCGATCAAGACGACATCGATCTGCTCTGGCACATCGGCCTTTTTTCGGCGGACGACGCGCGCGCGCTGCGCAAGGTCTGGCGGATTCTGAAGGGGCAGACCGACGATTATCTGGACCGGCTGCTCGGCATGGTGGCGGCTTATCCTGTCTTGGCCACCGAGCTGGCCGTATTGCACGGCGCGCACTGGCAAAAGGAAACAACCGACGATTCCGCCACCTTGCGTCGCTGGTTTCGACAGTGGTTGTTCGAAACCTGTCTGTTTCCACAAGAGCCTCCCTGGCTCCGGCAAGTCGATGCGAATTCACCGGAGCACCCAGAACCACCGTTGCTCCGATTTCGCTACATCGTTGCCCTGGCTTTTCCGTTGGCGGTGACGGTGCGCCCATTCCTTGCCACCGGTGGCAACGATCATCACGAAATTGAGCGGATGCAGCATGCTCTGCTCAAGGCCATCCTCCTGCAAGCCGCGCTGCTGAGCAAGCGCTATGTCAAGGAAGGGCTGTGGTAGCCAACCGAAACGCACGAAGCCAACGATCAGGCGGCGCGTTCAGCGCTGACCGAGAGGATGGAGCAACACCCCCCGGACGATTGGGAAAGGTCGCGGGGAATCGATGGCAGCGGCCGTGATCGGGAAGCCGCGGTCGTTGCGGGCGTGGGAGTGGTTGCGGCCCGCGTTTGGAAAGTTGAGCAACACTTACCGGAAGAATCCCGTGCGTTATAAGTTCTATCGTTATTCCTGCGGCCGGGCCGGGATCAACGGCTCGAAACGCTTTGGGGCATGGCCCATTGACGCGGCTCGTGGCCGTGCCCAAGTTTTCTGGATTCGGCAGGGTCCGAGAGTATCTGTGAGGGTGTGTGTATGAATGGAACAGTCGCGCAATCCTTGAGTGAATCCATCGCATTGGGGGACGAGCCCGGTCTTAATACAGCCGCCGGACATGACGATTCCATGCACCTGGCCCTGCATGCCATCGTCGAAGGAACCGCCACCGCCACCGGCACGGATTTCTTTTACGCGCTGGTGCGGGAGTTGGCTCTGACGCTGCATGTGCGTTACGCCTTCGTGAGCGAGTTGCTGGAAAACAAGACCCGGGTACGTACCCTGGCGTTCTGGTTCGACGGCCAGTTCATCGACAACATCGAATTCGATCTGGACGGCACCCCTTGCGAAGTGGTTATACGCGGCGAAACGGTCTATTACACCCACAAGGTTTACGAGACGTTCCCTCATCATCCGGAACTCCGGGACATGGGCATCGAGAGCTACTTCGGCGTGCCCTTGGTGTCCGAATCAGGCAACGAGATGATGGGGCACTTGGCCATCTTCCACGATCAGCCCCTGGTCAAGGAATTTCGCGGCATGGCGCTGCTGAAGATTTTCGCGGCCCGCGCCCGGGTGGAACTGGAGCGCAAGCGGGCCGAACAGGCCCTGCGTCAAAGCGAGGAACGGCTGGCCAGCGTGCTCGCCAGCGCCATGGACGCCATCGTCACCCTCGACGCCGAACAGCGCGTTACCCTGTTCAATCCGGCCGCTGAGAAAGTGTTCCGCTGCCAGGCGGCGGACGTCATCGGTCAATCGTTCGAACCGTTTCTCTCCAAGCGCTTTGGCAACCTGCTCAAGGGCTATTGCCTGGCGGTCCAGCCCGCCACGGTCAATTCCCGGCAACTGTGGGCGCCGGAAGGCTTGACGGCCCGGCGCGGCGACGGCGAGGAATTCCTGGTGGAAGCCACGCTGTCGCCGCTGGAGCTCGGCGGCCAGCACTTTTACACCCTGATCCTGCGCGACGTGACCGAGCGCTGGCATTCCGAGGAAACCCTCAAGCAGTTGCAGTTGGAAAACCTCTACCTGCACGAGGAGATCAAGACCCGGCAAACCCCTGGTCACATCGTCGGCGACTCGCCGGCCATGCGGGAGGTGTTTGCCCACGCCGAGCCGGTGGCCGGCACCGACTCCACCGTGTTGCTGACCGGGGAGACCGGCACCGGCAAGAGCGTCATCGCCCGCATGATTCACGATCTCAGCCCGCGCCGCGACAAATTGTTCGTCAACGTCAACTGCGCCGCCCTGCCTGGTGAATTGGTGGAAAGCGAGCTGTTCGGCCACGAAAAGGGCGCGTTCACCGGTGCCACCGCTCAGCGCAAGGGTCGCTTCGAGTTGGCCGATGGCGGCACCCTGTTCCTGGACGAAGTCGGCGAGCTGACCGCCAGCGCCCAAGCCAAGTTGCTGCGGGTGTTGCAGGATCAGGAATTCGAGCGGGTCGGCGGCACCCAGACCTTGAAGGTCAACGTCCGGCTGGTGGCCGCCACCAATCGCGATCTGGTCCGGATGGTCAAGGACAGTCAGTTCCGCGCCGACCTCTATTATCGGTTGAACGTGTTTCCCATCCGGCTGCCGTCCTTGTGCGAGCGTCCGACCGATATCCCGCTGCTGGCGCGCTATTTTCTGGACCAGTTCGCCAAGAAAATGGGCAAGACGATTCACGATCTCTCGCCCCAAGCGTGCGGACAACTGCTGCGCTATGCCTGGCCCGGCAACATCCGGGAGCTGCAAAACGTGATCGAACGGGCGACCATTCTCGCCCGGGGTCCCCTATTGGAAATTGGCAACGCGCTGGACCCGCGCTTGGAAGCACCGGACACCGCCGGGCCGGTGGCGCTGGAACCGGTGGGCTCGCTTGAAGCCATGGAACGCGCCTATATCCTCCAAGTGTTGGAGCGTACCCGCTGGGTCATCGAGGGCGAACAGGGCGCGGCGGCCATTCTGGATCTCAATCCCAGCACCTTGCGTTCTCGAATGCAAAAACTGAACATCCGCAAACCTAAATCGCCCGTCTAAGTCCAGCCCGCCTTTATTCCCTCCACCATCGGTTCCCGACCGATGGTTTTCGCACATCTCCATCCGTTCATATCCCCTCGCAAGGCGAGCTTATTGTCCGCCGAAAAACTGAATCATCAAGGGTCATTGCGCAAGCGATGATCATCCGCCGCGCTATTCGGCGGCCTTGCGATATATCGCGGAATCCATTGTGCCTCCAAGCCATCATCATTTAGATAGCTCTTTTTAACTATTTGATAATATCATAAATGATATTATTATCGGCGCTGGCATGGACGTTGCTAAATAGAGATTGCAATCGATGTGATCTCTATTTAGCAACGCCTATGAGGAGTTATTCCATGAACAAGACCATCACGACCACACTGTTAGTTATCGCTTCCGGCCTGAGCCTGAGTACCACCGCCCTGGCGGAACCCTTTAATCGCGGCAGCTCCTACCAGCCCCCGCAGGCCTGCGGGATGCTCCCGGTCGGCCGGGCCGACAGATCGTCCACCAACTTGATCAACCGCTGGGTCCGCCGTGCATCCCCCAACTCCAAATCGTGAAACTCGGCCTGTGCCCAACTCATGCCACCTGCCTACCGCTCGATGAAAAATTACGTCTTAACAATAAGTTGGGATTTGTGGGTAATCAGATGCGTCTAGGGTTCAATCTATCGGGGTGACTTAGCGTGCAATACGCTACCGTATAAAACCGCAGCGATG
>DAOTGT010000268.1:2336-3930 GCA_035447285.1 Candidatus Competibacter sp. | reverse complement strand
GGCAGGGCTTGGAAGATGCCGCCGCCGGTTTCCAGTGCGTCGGGTGGCTCCGGGGAATAGACGATACGCAGTCCCCATATTCCGCCATCACCCAGTACCGACGTCAGTTGCACCCCCAGATGGCCGGTGTTGATCACCAGTTCGGTGATGCCCGCCGCCCGCAGTGCGGTCATTTGGTGGACGATCAAGGGTTGGCCGGCGACCGGTAGCAGCGGTTTGGGCGTATGATCGGTCAGCGGCCGCATCCGTTCACCGCGCCCGGCGGCGAGAATCATCGCCTTCACGGCACGGGCTCCCAGCGGTCCACTTGCCGCGCCCGCAGTAACTCACGTAAGCCGGTCAGTTCGGCATGGCGGTTCGCTACCTCCAGCACATAGCCCAGAGTCCGGGGAATGTCGCGAAGGTAGCCGGCCTTGCCGTCGCGCAGCTTCAGGCGGGCGAAGATGCCGATGGCTTTGAGATGGCGCTGCACACCCATCAGATCGAACCAGCGCAGGAACTGCCCGGCGTCGTCCAGTCCACTCATGCCCAGCGCCCGCAGCCGCGCCCGGTAATCCAGCACCCAGCGTTCGACCTGCTCGCGCGGCCAGGCGATATAGCAGTCACGCAGCAACGAAACCAGGTCGTAGGTCACCGCGCCCACTACCGCGTCTTGAAAATCCAGTACGCCGGGGTTGACCGGATCGGTGACCATCAGGTTGCGGGAATGGTAATCGCGATGGACCCATACCCGTGGTTGTTCCAGGGCGTTATCGGCCAGCAAGGCGAAGGTTTGGTCAAGTGTTTGCCGCTCGTCCATGCGCGGTTCCAGGCCAAGCAGGCGCTCCAGAAACCAGTCGCGAAACAGGTTCATTTCCCGGTGCAGCAGCGCCGAGTCATAGAGCGGCAACAGTGGCGAATCGGGATCGCCGCCGGTTTGCAGACACGCCAGTGCCGCCAGCGCGTCGTCGTACAGGCTGGGCACGCTGTGCTCGTCGAGTTCCGCCAGATACTGACGGCTGCCAAGATCGGTCAACAGCAACAATCCCTGGTCGAGATCGCCGGCCAGCACTTCGGGTGTGTTCAGGCCCAGACCGCGCATGGCCTGGCCGATGGCGACGAACGGCCGGCAGTCTTCCTTGTCCGGCGGGGCGTCCATCACGATCCGGGTCTGGCCGTCGTACCAGACCCGGAAATAACGGCGGAAGCTGGCATCGCTGGATGCCGGGGCCATACGGTCCAGCGCTACCGGCAAGACGGTGTTCAGCCATTCCAGCAGTAGGTGCTCACGGTCGCTCAAGCAGGTTCGCTCCATCTGGGTGAGATTGCAGCCATGGTCAATCTATGCGATGTTAGGGCACTTTAATCGACACGTAAAATCCTGCTCCGTGACGCCGTATTTCCGAGTGCTGGCGACCGGCGCCGTGTTGGCGGTACTGCCGCTGGTCGGTGTCCAGGCGCAATCCACCTTCAATCCGTGGCTCCAGTGCGAAGCCGACGAACTGGCTCAAGAGATCGTGCCTGCCACGCCGAACGCGCTGGCGCCGGACGATCTGCCGGTGCGGGCCGAAGCCGGCCGGGTCGAATCCTCATCCACCTGGTCCGTACTGGAAGG
>DAOTGT010000268.1:0-2236 GCA_035447285.1 Candidatus Competibacter sp. | reverse complement strand
TGCGGGCCGAAGCCGGCCGGGTCGAATCCTCATCCACCTGGTCCGTACTGGAAGGTGACGTCAACCTGTCTCGCGGCGACCAGCGCTTGCGCGCCGAGCGAATGACCCTGGAACGTCCAGCCAACCGGGTTCGGGTCGAGGAAGGATTCACCTACGGCGATCCCAACCAAGCGCTGCGTGGCACCCAAGCTGAGGTGGACCTGAACGCCGAGACCGGTTGGTTCAAGGATGCGGATTACTATTTGCCAAGACGCAATGCCCAGGGTTACGCCGAGAAGGTGAATGTGGACCGTGCCCAACAGACCAGTCGACTGGAGGATGCCACCTATTCAACCTGCCCGCGCGGACGGGAAGCGTGGGAGCTACGAGCACGCCGGCTCAACCTGAACTCGGCGAGCGGTCGCGGCACGGCCCACGATATCGTGTTGACATTCAGGGACACGCCGGTGTTCTATTTTCCGTATCTATCGTTTCCCATCACCGAGGAACGGCAGTCCGGTTTCCTGTTTCCACGCCAAGGTTATGATAGCGAGACCGGCTTTGATCTTTCGCTTCCTTATTATTGGAATATCGCGCCGGATCGCGATATGACCCTTACTCCTCGACTGATGTCCGCGCGCGGCCTGCTGTTGGGCGCGGAGTACCGCTATCTATACCCCGACCGACAGGGGAAAATCGACGCTGAGTACATCCCCTACGACCGTCGTTACGGCGACGCCCGCGGTTCCTTCAATATTGTCGACCGCGCCACGCCGCTGCCCAACCTCTACACCAACCTGCGGTTCGAATACGTTTCCGACGACAGCTACATCCGAGACTTAAGCAATAATTTGGATTTCCTGACGGTCAATTACCTGGAACGGTATCTGGATGTTCGCTACCAAGGAGACTGGTGGCAGGCTTTGGCGCGGGTGCAGGGTTACCAAATTTTGAATCCGGCGTTGTTCTCCCTGACCGGCGATCCTTATGAGCGCTTGCCGCAACTGGTGTTCGACGGTGCCTGGCCGACCGGGGCTGGTGGTTTCAACTACCACCTGCACGGTGAAGTAGTGAGCTTTCAGCAATCCAACTCCGCAGTGGTGACCGGAACCCGCCTGGATCTGTGGCCGACCGTGGGTTGGGCGTTGGAAAAACCCTGGGGATACCTGAAACCCCAGGCCGGATTTCGCTACACCGGCTATCAGCTCGACAATACCGCTTCGGGCGCCAACGATGCGCCCTCGCGCGCCGCGCCGGTGCTCAGCCTGGATAGTGGTCTGATCTTCGAACGGCCCTTGCAGGCCGACTGGCTGGGCGTGACGGCCGGGACGCAGACGCTGGAGCCGCGTCTGTTCTACCTGTATGTCCCTTATCGCGACCAGGACGATATCCCTATTTTCGACAGCGCCCGGATGGATCGCGATTTTGACTGGCTATTCCGCCAAAATCGTTTCACCGGTGCCGACCGGCTGGGTGACGCCAACCAGTTAACCGCCGCGCTGACCTCCCGGCTGATCGACGGATCGAGCGGTCGCGAGCGCCTACGCGCCAGCGTCGGCCAAATCCAGTATTTCGAGGATCGCCGGGTGAACCTGTATCCCGAACTTCCCCCGCAAACCGCAGCCAATTCGGGGCTGATCGCCCAGGGAGCGTTGAACCTGTCGTCCCGCTGGTCGGTGCAGGGGGGCGTACAACTGGAGCCGGACAACAGCGACTTGCTGCGCACCGCATTCGACCTGCGCTACTTCGCGACTTCGCGTCAGTTCGTCAACCTGTCCTACCTGCGGGATCGCGACCCGTCCGACCTGGGGTTGAGCGATCAAATCCACTCCGTGGATGCGTCGCTGGTGTGGCCGCTAACCTCGCGGTTACGAGTGCTGGGCCGCTGGAACCAGGCATTGAACATCGACCGCAATCTGGAAACCCTGGCCGGGTTGGAATACGAGGATTGCTGCTGGGCGTTTCGCGCGGTCGCGCGCCAGTACCGCGACAGCCCGCTGGAAGACGATGCGCAAACCGGTTTTTACCTGGAATTGGAACTGAAGGGACTGACCCGATTGGGCGGCGGTCTAGAGACCGTGTTGCAAAGTTCCATCTTCGGCTATCAGCCAATCCGTTACTAGCATTCATTCCGATGACACGTATGAACAAACGCTTGCTTTCTTTTTTGCTGTATTTGCCGTTGGTCATCCTACCGGCCACTGGCCAAACCCAACTGGTGTTCGGTCCCGGACCCGAAGGAACGGGCAGCGCGTTG
>DAOTGT010000267.1:0-3958 GCA_035447285.1 Candidatus Competibacter sp. | reverse complement strand
CCCGCAACATGGCCACCGGCGCTTCCACCGCGCAATTGGCCATCCTGCTGGTGGACGCCCGCAAGGGCGTGCAGACCCAGACTCGTCGCCACAGTTTCATCGTTTCCCTACTCGGCATTCGCCATTTGCTGCTGGCGGTCAACAAGATGGATTTGGTCGGCTACGACCCGGCGGTATTCGCGCGGATTTGCGACGATTACCTGGAGTTCGTGGCCAAGCTCGGGGTCAAGGATGTGCGCTGCGTGCCGGTATCGGCGCTGCGCGGCGACAACGTGGCGCAACCGTCCACTGCCATGCCCTGGTACGAAGGGCCGACTTTGCTGCGGGAACTGGAACAGATCGAGGTCGCCGCCGATCGCAACCTGCGCGATTTCCGTTTTCCGGTGCAGTACGTCAACCGGCCTCATCTGGATTTTCGCGGCTTTTGCGGCACTCTTGCCGCCGGCATGGTGCGACCGGGCGACGAAGTCGTGGCGCTCCCCTCGGGCCGGCGCAGCCGGGTAACGACCATCGTGACCGCCGACGGCAACTTGCCCGAAGCCTTCGCCGGTCAGGCGGTGACCTTGACGCTCGCCGACGAGATCGACGTCGGTCGCGGCGATTTGCTGGTTCACCCCGACCGTTTGCCGGCGGTCGCCGAGGAGTTCGACGCTCGCGTGGTGTGGATGGCGGACGCGCCGTTGCTGCCGGGTCGCCAGTACGACATCAAGCTGGCCACCCGGCTGCTGCCGGCCACGCCGACCGTGCTGCATCACCGCATCGACGTCAATACCTTGGAGCATCAGCGCGTCGAGGAATTAGGCCTGAACGAAATCGGCTACTGTCGCTTCAGTCTGAATCAGCCGGTGCCCTTCGACGCCTACGAGGAGAGTCCCGGCACCGGCGGTTTCATCGTCATCGACCGGATCAGCAACGCCACGGTCGGCGCGGGCATGATCGTGCGCCCGGTGACTCAGGCTCTGATCGACAAATCGCGCAACGTGGTTTGGCACGAGCACCGTATCGGCAAGGCGCAGCGCGCCAACCAGAAAGCACAGCGGCCCTGCGTGATCTGGCTGACCGGCCTGTCGGGCTCGGGCAAATCGACCCTGGCCAACGCCCTGGAGCAGCGGCTGTACCAACGCGGCTATCATAGCTATCTGTTAGACGGCGACAACGTCCGCCACGGCCTGAACCAGGATCTGGGTTTCTCCAAGGACGATCGAATCGAGAACATTCGCCGGATTGGCGAGGTGGCGGCGCTGTTCGCCGACGCCGGACTGATCGTGATCACCGCCTTCATCTCGCCGTTTCGCGCCGACCGGGCGATGGTTCGGGCGTTGCTGCCGGACGGGGAGTTCATCGAGATGCATGTCCATGCGTCACTGGAAGCCTGCGAGCAGCGCGATCCCAAGGGCTTGTACGCCAAGGCCCGCGCTGGGGTCATCAAGGATTTTACCGGCATTGATTCGCCCTACGAGGCGCCGGAACGACCGGAGCTGGTCATCGATACCGAGCAGGTCCCGGTCGAGGAATGCGTGGACCGGGTGCTGGCTTATCTGAGCGAGCGGCGCATCCTGCGTGGCGCCTGAGCGACGGGGGTAGCACTTCATGGGGTGGGAAGCCTGGTTTACCGCCGGCCTGATCCTGACGTTGTTGGGGGTTCTGGCGACGACGCGGGTCGCCCCGGACATGTTGTTCCTGGGGGGATTGGTGCTGCTGGTGCTGGTGGGAATCGTGCCAGCGGCGAAGGCGTTCGAGGGACTGGCCAACCAGGGTGTGATCACGGTCGGCGCGCTGTATGTGGTGGTGGCCGGGTTGCGCGAAACCGGCGGGGCACAGTGGTTGGTGCAGCGGATTCTGGGCCGGCCAGAGTCGTTGTCCCGGGCACAGTTGCGCTTGATGTTGCCGGTCACGGTGTTGAGTGCCTTCCTCAACAATACCCCGGTGGTGGCCATGCTGATTCCCGGTGTGGGGGAGTGGGCGCGCAAGCATCGACTGCCCGTTTCCAAGCTGATGCTGCCGTTGAGCTACGCGGCGATCTTGGGCGGTACCTGTACTCTGATCGGCACCAGCACCAATCTGGTGGTGAACGGCCTGTTGATCGATCGGGCCAACGTCAACCTGGGGATGTTCGACATCACGCCGATTGGTCTGGCGGCGGCCACTGTCGGGGTGGCGTTCATCGTTCTGACTAGTCGGTGGTTGCTGCCGGACCGACGGCCGGCGGTGTCGCCGACCGACGATCCGCGCCGTTATACCCTGGAAATGCTGGTCGATCGGGACGGCCCCCTGGCGGGTAAGACCATCGAAGCCGCCGGCCTGCGGCATCTGCCTGATTGCTATCTGATGGAAATCGATCGCGACGGCGCGATATTGCCGGCGGTGTCGCCCCGGGAAACCTTGCAAGCGGGGGACCGGCTGGTTTTCGTCGGCGTGGTCGATTCGGTGGTGGATCTGCAGCGCATCCGTGGCCTGACCTCGGCCTCGACTCAGGTGTTCAAGCTGGCCGAGCGGCGCAGCGACCGGTTGCTGGTCGAGGCGGTGGTCTCGAATACTTGTCCATTGATCGGGCGCAGCATCCGCGACGGCCGGTTTCGCAACCGCTACAAGGCGGTGGTGATCGCGGTGGCGCGTAACGGCGAACGACTGCGTGGCAAGATCGGCGATATCGTGTTGCGGCCCGGCGATATCCTGTTGGTCGAGGCCGGGGTCGGTTTTCTGGAAGGACATCGTAACAACCGGGATTTTTTTCTGGTTAGCCCGGTGCCCGATTCGACGCCGTTGCGGCACGAGCGGGCCTTGCTGGCGCTCGGTATCCTGGTAGTGATGGTGTTGGCGGCCGGATTGGATCTGGTTGGCATGTTCGAGGCGGCGCTGACGGCGGCGGCGCTGATGGTGCTGACTCGCTGTGTCAGTGTTTCCGGTGCCCGGCAAAGCGTCGACTGGTCGGTGCTGCTGGTGATCGCGGCGGCGTTCGGCATCGGCGGGGCGCTGCAAAGCACCGGACTGGCCGTGGCGGTGGCGACAGCGATGCTGGGGTTGGCGGGGGATTCGCCGGCCCTGAATCTGGTGATGGTTTATCTGGCCACGGTGCTGTTTACCGCCGTGATCAACAACAACGCGGCGGCGCTGCTGATGTTCCCGATCGCCCAGGCGGTGACGGCCAGTCTGGACGTAAGCATCGTGCCGTTCGCGCTGGCGATCATGATGGCGGCATCGGCCGAATTCTCCACGCCGATCGGCTACCAGACCAACCTGATGGTGTACGGGCCGGGTGGCTACCGTTTCTCCGATTATCTGCGGATCGGACTGCCGCTGAACGGGGTGGTGGCGCTGGTGTCGCTATCGATGATTTTCTGGTGGTATTGAGCGGATCGATAGTTGGTGGCGGCTAGCGGTTTTCGACCGGGGCCAGCGCATCCAGCGGGAACGCCAACGCGTTCATCTGTCCGAGTAGTTCCAGCAGCACTCGCGCCCGATGCGCGCCGTCGGTGTGCAGCAGTTCCGCCTCATGGTCGGCGAACGGGCCGGTAAGGATCCGCACCCGGGAACCGGGGACCAGCGGCGATGGCAGTTCCAGCGCCCCCCCCTCGCAGACCCGCTGCAATTCGGTGATCACCGGTTCGGGCACGGGCCGCAATACGCCACCGAAACGGACTAGGCCAACCACGCCGCGGGTCGAACGCACCGGCCGCAAGTTGTCTTGGCCCGGTACGGCCCATAGAAACAGATAGCGCGGGAACATCGGTTCGATCACGTCGCGCCACTGGCCGCGCAGCCGGCACCGAACGCGAACTTGTGGTAGAAATATAGTGAGTTCCTGCCGCGTCAGTTGTTCGGCCGCTTCCGTTTCCCGGCGCGGTTTGCTGAAGACGGCGAACCAGCAGCCGGCGGTGGGATGGGTGTGAGCGATGGGAGCATTTATAGTCATGGGCAATAATTTCCATAAGATTTAATGAGATCAGCGAGTGAGGTG
>DAOTGT010000266.1:0-3965 GCA_035447285.1 Candidatus Competibacter sp. | reverse complement strand
GCGTCTCGAATTCCGGCGATTCGATGACCTCCTTGCGCTATATGCGCTTGCAGGCTTTGCTGCCCTTGATCATTCATCGCGGTACACCGCGCGACGTCCTGGTGATCGGTCTCGGCACGGGAATCACCACCGGCAGCCTCCTGCGCTATCCAGGATTGGAGCGACGGGTTTGCGCGGAGTTGTTGCCCGCCGTGGTTCGCGGCGCGGCCCTGTTTGAAGGCAATGATGGCGTCGCCACCGATCCGCGCATTGACGTTCGATTGCGTGATGGCCGGCGGGAACTGCTGCGCGGCAAAGACAGCTATGATCTCATCACGCTTGAACCTCCTCCGCCATCGGCTGCCGGCGTGGTCAACCTTTACTCCACGGACTTTTACCGACTGGCGGCCACCCGTTTACACACCAACGGCCTCGTGGCCCAGTGGCTGCCTCTGCCCACCCAGACCGACGGCGACACCCGCTCACTGGTCCGCAGCTTTCTCGACGTCTTTCCCTACGCCACCTTGTGGACGACCGAGCTGCACGAAATGCTGCTCGTCGGGTCGCTCGACCCCATCGAGCTCGACGCCGCCCGTATCGCCGCCCGTTTCAATCAACCGGAGGTTGCCGCTGCGTTGCGCGAGGTGGGCATCGCCTCGCCCGCCGCCCTGCTGGCCACCTGGATCACCGACCGCGCTGGATTGGAGCGTTACGCGGCAAACGCCCAGCCGACCACCGACAACCGGCCGCGCATTGAATACGGCGCATGGGTGATGCCGGGCGAATTCATCTCAACATTGCAGGCGCTGAATGATCTGCACACAGCGCCGCCACTGGTCAATGCGGACGCCATTTCGGAGAGAGAACTCTCAACCGAGCATCAGAAGCTCATCGCCTTTTACGAAGCCGGGATTTACGCCTACCAACGGGATCGGTTGCGATGGCAGGAAACCATGAGGTGGCTGCTCACCCAAGATCCAGAAAACCCTTACTACCTATGGTTCATTGGAGCGTCGGACGCATGAACACTACGAATACTCACAACCAAATACTCGATCTGAAGAAGCGCATGGCCAAGGCCATCATTGGCCAGGAGCATGTGATCGAACAATTACTCATCGCTTTGTTGGCTAATGGCCATGTCCTCATGGAAGGATTGCCCGGCCTGGCGAAGACGCGCACCATCAAGAAGCTGGCCGCCAATCTGGAAAGCGAGTTTCGCCGCATCCAGTTCACCCCCGACCTGCTTCCCAGCGATATCACCGGGACGGAGATTTATGTGGGCGAAGCTGAAGGCGACAAGTTCCAGTTCCAGCAAGGGCCTGTTTTCGGGAATCTGATCCTGGCCGACGAGATCAATCGCGCACCGGCCAAGGCGCAGTCGGCCTTGCTGGAAGCCATGGAGGAGCGCCAGGTCACGGTTTCAGGAAAAACGTACAAGCTGCCCGAGCTTTTTCTGGTTCTCGCCACGCAAAACCCCATTGAGCAGGAAGGCACGTATCCGCTGCCGGAGGCACAGATGGATCGCTTCCTTCTCCATGTCTTCGTAGGCTATTCAAGCGACGACGATGAACGGAAGATCCTGAGACTTGTCCGTGGCGAAGACGCTGGTTTGAAGGACAGGGAAGACGGCAAGCTCGCCGAGCAAATCGTTTTTGATGCGCGGAAGGAAGTCCTTGCCGTGCAAGTGGCCGAGGCCCTGGAGAAATACATTGTCGCCGTGATTGCGGCCACGCGCCGTCCAGGGGATTTCAAGGATGCGCCGTTTTCCAAGTGGATCAAAATCGGCGCAAGCCCGCGCGGCACCCTGGCCCTGGATCGCGGTGCGCGTGCCCGCGCCTGGCTGGATGGTCGAGACACCGCCACCCCCGACGACGTGAAAGCGGTTGCCCACGCCTGCCTCCGCCATCGTCTCATCCTGACCTACGAGGCCGAAGCCGAAGGCGTCACGAAGGACACCGTGCTGGATGAAATCCTGAAGCAGGTTGCCGTCGCATGAGCCCGCTCGCGGAAAACGGCACAGACCGTCAAGGGATGAATTCAGGTCCCTCGCGCTCTGATCGTTCTGCCGTTCGCACTGCCTTGCCCGGCGTCTATGCGAGCCTGCCGGACCTGGTCGCGTCGCAGCGTCGAGCCAGTGGTTTCAGCTTTTTGCCCCGCCAGCCGATTCACTCACTCCTCGCCGGGCGGCACGCCTCGCGCCTGCGCGGACGCGGGCTGAACTTCGAGGAAATCCGGCGCTACCAGATGGGCGATGACATCCGCCAGATCGACTGGAAGGTCACGGCGCGCACGCGCAAGACACACAGCCGCGTTTTCACCGAGGAACGGGAGCGCGCCACGCTGCTGCTCGTGGATCAGCGCATCACGATGTTTTTCGGCAGCGTCAAGAACATGAAATCCGTCACCGCCGCCGAGGCCGCCGCGCTCGCCGCGTGGCGCGTGCTGGCTCAGAAAGACCGCGTTGGCGCCTTGGTGTTCAACGATTCAAGGATTGAAGAGATCCGCCCGCAGCGCAGCCAGGCCACGGTAATGCGGATTCTTCACGCGATTGTTGAACAAAACCACGAGCTTTCCGTGACCGGCGGTACCCAAGCCAATCCCGGCATGTTCAATGAGGTGCTTCGGCATTGCGACCGGCTGGCCAAGCACGATGTCCTCATTTGCATCATCAGTGACGCTTACGGCCACGATGAGCAGTCGCGCCAACTGCTCACGCGCATCGCCTGGCACAATGATGTGCTGTTCGCCTTCATCCACGATCCCCTGGAGGTGGAATTGCCTGCTGTCGGGCCGTTGGTATTCAGCGATGGCTACCAGCAACTGGAGGTGGATACCAGCAACCGTGGCTTTCGTGAACGTTTCCGCGCTACATTCGCCGAGGAACGCGCCGCCGGGCGAAAATTTCTCCTGCAACGGGTAACTCCAGTGCTCCCGTTGAGCACCAGCGAAGACGTGGCTGAGCAAGTCCGCCGTCAATTGGGAGCACGCTTGCGATGAACACTGACGCCACCAGCCTCGATCGGTTGCACGACATCATCGTGGCCCCGCCCGTCCCCTGGTGGCCGCCTGCGTCGGGCTGGTATTGGGTGCTGGGGCTGATGGTCGTCATGCTGCTGACGGCATTGATCACAGGACTCATTCGCTGGCAGCACAATCGCTATCGCCGTGAGGCTCTGGCTGAGCTGGCGCGTCAGGAAGCGGCGCTGGAGAATCCTGAACGACGCCCCAGCGTCCTGTTAGGCCTCGCCGAACTTTTGAAGCGTACCGCGGTGACCGCATTTCAGCGTGAAGACGTTGCCACGCTGACCGGACTGAAATGGTTTGAGTTTCTCGATGACACCGCGAGAGGCTCACGTTTCCGCGATGCGCTCGGCGCCACGTTGGAAAACGCCATCTACGATCCACGCACCGCCGACAGTCTCGATCCGCGGAAACTCCACTCCGTGGTGGAGGCGATTCGCCATTGGATCAAATTTCACGACACCAGGCTTGAACCGCGGGCAGGAGGCGCGCTGGACGATGAGCCGGCGGACGGTCCGCCGATGCCCGCGCGGTCTTCTGTCGGACAATTGCCGGAGAAGGACCCATGTTGACGCTCGCCTACCCATGGCTGCTCGTCCTGTTGCCGTTGCCATTGCTGGTCTGGTGGCTGGTGCCGGCACGTCGCGAAACCCGACAGGGGTTGGTCGTTCCCTTCCTCGCGCGCTTGGCCGAGCAGAGCGGCCAGCGCCCGCTGAAAGGCGCCGTGATTCTTCAGGGTGGCTGGTGGCGTTGGCTAGCGGTGTGCTTTTGCTGGATCTGCGCAGTGTGCGCTCTGGCGCGCCCCCAAATTATCGAACCGCCGGTCACCAAGGAAATACCCGTGCGTGATCTGGTTCTGGCTGTGGACTTGTCCGGCTCGATGGCGACCAAGGACTTTAAGAATGTGAGTGGCCAGACGGTGGACCGTCTCACCGCCGTGAAGGAAGTGCTGGATGCCTTTC
>DAOTGT010000265.1:0-3981 GCA_035447285.1 Candidatus Competibacter sp. | reverse complement strand
CTTGCGCAGCAACCCCCACTCCAGTTCGGCATCGTGGTTCCATTCGCTGGGCTGACCAAATTCCCCACCCATGAACAGCAGCTTCTTGCCGGGATGACCATACATGAAGGCATACAACAGGCGTAGGTTGGCGAACTGCTCCCGCTCGGTGCCGGGCATCTTGCCCAGCAGCGATTTTTTCAGATGCACCACTTCGTCGTGCGACAGCGACAGGATGAAGTTCTCGTTGAAGGCGTAGACGATGCCGAAGGTCAGCTTGTCGTGGTGGTGGCGACGATGCACCGGCTCCTTTTGCAGGTAGAACAGCACATCGTGCATCCAGCCCATGTTCCACTTGAAGCCGAAGCCCAACCCGCCGTGATCGGTGGGCCGCGACACATTCGGCCAAGCGGTCGATTCCTCGGCGATCATCATCACGCCCGGATGCTGGGCGTGGACCACGGCGTTGGTGTGCTTGATGAATTCGATGGCTTCCAGATTCTCGTTGCCGCCGTACTTGTTGGGAATCCAGTCCTTCTTGGAATAATCCAGATACAGCATCGAGGCCACCGCATCGACCCGCAGCCCGTCGAAATGGAAATTCTCCAGGCAATACAGCGCATTGGCGATCAAGAAGTTCTCGATCTCATGGCGACCGTAGTTGAAGATCAGCGTGCCCCAGTCGGGGTGTTCGCCTTGGCGTGGGTCGGCGTGCTCGTATAGATGCGTGCCGTCGAACCAGGCCATGGCATGGGCATCCTTGGGAAAATGCGCCGGGACCCAATCGAGAATCACTCCGATGCCATGCTGATGACAGCGGTCGATCAGCTCCATCAGATCTTCCGGTTTGCCGAAGCGCGCGGTCGGCGCGTAGAAGTTGGAAATCTGGTAGCCCCAGGACGGACCGTAGGGATGCTCGGCCAGCGGCAGGAATTCGATGTGGGTGAACCCCATCTCCAGCACATAGGGAATCAGCTGGTCGGCCAAGTCCCGGTAGGACAGGAAGCTGCCGTCCGGCCGGTGTCGCCACGAACCGGCGTGGACCTCGTAAATGGCCACCGGTCGTTCCCAAGCCTTGGCACCCGCTCGCCGTTGCATCCACTCGCCATCGCGCCACTGATGCTTGCCGGCCGGATCGTACACCACGCTGGCGGTGCCGGGTGGCGTCTCGGTGTGGAAAGCATAGGGATCGGTTTTCAGGAACAAGGGACCATTGCGGGGCAGAATCTCGAACTTGTACAGATCGCCTTCGCCCAGACCGGGCACGAACAACTCCCAGATTCCCGACCCTGGCCGCAGGCGCATCGGATGGCGGCGGCCATCCCACTCGTTGAAGGTGCCGACCACGCTGACCCGCCGGGCGTTGGGCGCCCAGACCGCGAAATTGACCCCGGAGACGCCTCTCACCGTCCGGACGTGCGCGCCGAATTTTTCGAAAATTCGGTAGTGATTGCCCTCGGCGAACAAGTGACAGTCCTGGTCGCCGAAGATCGAGTACGCAAAGGCATAGGGGTCCTCGAAAGTCCAGGTCCGGCCGTGCTCGGTCGCGCTCAGCCGATAGCGCAGCGACTCCGGCTGACCGATTACCCGCGTTTCGCACAAACCGCCGTTGTGGACCCAATGCAGCGGGTACAACACTCGTGGCTGATTCTCGCACAGCAGGAAGGGCGCTTCGGCATCCGGCAACAGGGCGCGCACCACGCTCAGGCCCGATTCCCCCGGCAGCGGATGCGGTCCCAGCAAGGCGTGAGGATCGGTATGGCAACCCGCGATCAGGTCGGCGCACTCCGTCGCCGTCAAAGTGGGTCGCGGCTCGTCTTCCCGCAGCAGGAACCGCAAGCCATCCACCGCCGCTTGCCCTTGCAGCCGTTCGGCGAAGGTGCGGGCGTCGGTCCGCAGTGCATCGACATGATAAACCTGACGCCAGAACAGCGCGTTGGCCAGCAGGAAGTTGCGGACCTCGGGCCGTTTCAGGTCGAACGCCAACCGGCCGCCGACATCGTCGCGGTCGTAAATCCGCGTGCCGTCGAACCAGCTCAGTTCCTGCCCCTCAAGTGGTATCCGTGGCGGAATCCAGTCCAGGATCACCCCGATATCCCGCTGGTGGCAGGCATCGATGAAAGCCATCAGCTCCTCGGGTCGACCATAACGGGGATTGGGAGTGAAATAGCCGGCTACCGTCTCGCCTTCGGCCCAGAATGCCAGTTCGACATGGCTGAAACTCCGTTCCGACAGCCAGGGCAGGACGATGTCCCCGAGCTGGCCATAGGTGGCGACCTGTCCGGGGTCAGCGGCGGTGGACTCGCGCAGCGTGACCCGGTGAATGGCGACCGGCAGCTCCCAGCCGGACGTTTCCATGGCTCGCGCCATCCAGGGCGCATCGCTCCAGTCGTGACAACGCTGCCAGTCGTATGCAAAGGCGGCAGTCTTGGGATAGACCTCGGTATGGAAAGCCAGTGGGTCGGTCTTGAGAAACACCGCGCCTTCGGCGTTGCGAATCTCGTACTTGTACAGCTCGCCCAAGCCCAGATCCGGCACGAACAGTTCCCACACCCCGGATTGGTGCCGCTCCAGCGGATGGCGGCGACCGTCCCACTCATTGAAGGTGCCGACCACGCTGACCCGGCTGGCGTGAGGCGCCCAGACCGTGAAGTTGACGCCCATCACCCCGTCCTTCACCCGCAGGTGCGCGCCCAGTTTGGCGAACAGGTTTTCCAGCGTTCCCGTTTGCAGCGCCTGGCCATCGGCGTGAGTGAAGGAGGGTTCGTGAATGGCGTAGGGGTCGTGGAAGGTGGAGGACTGGCCGACGGCGTCGATGGCGAGGAGTCGATACTCCAGCATCGTGACTCCCGGAATCCTGGCCACGAACAATCCATCCGGATGCATGCGCTGCATTTCCCGCCGGGCGGTGCCGTTCGCCGGCAGCACGTAGGCTCGCTCGGCCCGCGGCAAAAAGGCGCGGATCGTCAGCATTCGTTCCCGTTCGGCGTAATGCGGTCCCAGAATCGAATAGGGAGCTTCATGACGCAACTCAATGATCTTTTGGATGTGTTCTTCCAGCATAGCCCTCGCCTTTTTGGCTGTCCCGCCTTGCCGATTAACATAACAAATTTACGGTTTTAATTCGAATCGCGGCAAGTCTAACGCAGAACGAAGACGAAGGATGTCCGACGGAATTCCACAACGAAAAAGGGCGGCGCCCGCATGAGCACCGCCCCTCACAACTCGTTAATGAGATAAGGAATTTGCTATTCGTCGTCGTCACTATCGTCCGCTTGCCCGGCCGGCGCGTCCGCTGGCTGACCCGGCATCGCCGCTGGCTGACCCGACATTGCCCCCGGCTGACCCGGCATCGCCCCCGGCTGACCCGACATCGCCGCCGGTCCCTGTCCGCGCCCCTGTCCGCGCCCGCGCCACATCGGCCGCTCGGTGAAGAACTTATCCATGACCTGTTTCTGGTCGGGGTCGAGGACCCCATACAGATCGCCGGCGGCCTTGGTCACGGCCTTCATGCCGGCCAGTCGTTGTTCCATGATCTGCACCCGCACCTCGAATTGAGCCAGCGCGGTTTCCCGATCCTGCATCCGCATCTCCTGCCGAGTTTTGAACATGGCGGCGTGACGTGCATCCTGGGCACCGAGGAAGGCTTTCCAAGCACTCTCCTGCTCCGGCTTCAGCTTGAGCCGCGCCGCCAGCAATTCCATCCGCTCGGCGTGGTACTGCTGCATCATGGCATGGCGTTGGCCAAAACCGCCTCCACGCGGACCGCCGCCCATCTGGCAATCGGGACCGCCGCCCATCATCGGGCCATGGCCGCCCCAAGGACCAGCAAAAGCAGCGGTGGTCAGACCGATACCGGCGACCGTGGCGGCGACCAGCAAACGTTTACGTAGCGTTTTCATGTTCGAATTCCTCTTGTTGGGTTGCTTCGGGAACCATTACACCACCGCCATGTAACCGGCATTTTGCCGGAATGGGATTTTTGTAACGGTTTGTATCGCC
>DAOTGT010000264.1:0-3983 GCA_035447285.1 Candidatus Competibacter sp. | reverse complement strand
AGCGGCAGGCAGCGGCGGAAGCCAAGCGGCAGGCAGCGGCGGAAGCCAAGCGGCAGGCAGCGGCGGAAGCCAAGCGACAGGCAGCAGCGGCGGAAGCCAAGCGGCAGGCAGCAGCGGCGGAAGCCAAGCGACAGGCGGCGGCGGAAGCCAAGCAGGAAGCCGAGCGTCAAGCGGCGGCCGAGGCCAAGCGCCAAGCAGCGGCGGAAGCCAAGCGGCAGGCCGAAGAAGCGCGCAAGGCGGCGGCGGAAGAAGCGAGAAGAAAAGCGGAAGAGGGCGCCAGACGCAAAGCGGAGGAAGCGCGCAAACTGGCCCTGGAGTTAGCGGCCAGGGAAGCCGCTGGCAACTTTGCCAGGTCGGTTATCCAGCCTTATGTAAAACGGCAATGGAATCCTCCTCCGAATAGTTACAGTGGTTTGAGTTGCGAATTGCTGGTGACCGTCGCCAGTTCGGGAGTGGTCACCCAGGTCAGGGTGATCAGGAGCAGTGGCGACTCGTTATTCGATAACTCCGCGATGGCGGCGGTTCGTAGAGCCTCGCCATTGCCGATGCCTGGTAAGGCGGAGCAAGCGTCTATCCTCGCCAGGGAATCGCTGAAGATAAAATTCAGTCCCATGGACTCCAATTGAGTCCGATGTCGATAAAATTTGTTGGTTTGCCAATTCCAAGGGGAGATTGATCCTTGAAATTCTTTTTGAAAATCCTTGTGTTGACCGTGTGGTGGCTGAGCCTTGGCGCTGCCCACGCCCAAATAACCCTGGACATTACCAAGGGGGTCGAAGGCAGCGGCATTCCCATCGCCATCGCGCCTTTCGGAGGTAGTGCGCCTGAAAACATCGCTGGTATCGTCGCCGCCGACTTGAAACAAACCGGCAAGTTCGCGCCACAACCTCCCCAGGTTCGCGCCGATTACGCCGTCGTCGGGCAGGCCGCGCCGGGCGGTTCGCGGGGTTACATCGTACAGTTTCAACTGACCGGCGCACAGGGCGGTCAGTTATTGAACCTGTCTTTTGACGTGCCGGCGAATCAATTGCGGGCGGTGGCTCACCGTATCAGCGATCTCATTTACGAGAAACTGACCAACGAAAAGGGCTTGGCTGGGACTCGCATCGCCTATGTGGCTCTTGGCCGTGGGGTCTATTATCTGGTGGTCTCCGACGCCGACGGGCATAACCCGCAAGTCATTCTGCGTTCCAGTCAGCCCATTATGTCGCCGTCCTGGTCGCCAGACGGCTCCAAGCTCGCTTATGTGTCGTTCGAAGGACGGCGGGCGCAAATTATCGTCCAGGATGTCTATACCGGAGCTCGCCGCTCGGTGTCCGCCGCTCCCGGCATCAACGGCGCACCCTCCTGGTCGCCGGATGGCCGGCGGCTGGTATTCACGCTGTCTCAGGACGGTAACCCAGAAATTTATGCCCTCGACCTGGCCAGCCAGTACCCGACCCGTCTTACCAGTAGTAGTTCCATCGATACCGAGGCGGTTTGGTTGCCCGACGGCAGCATCGTTTTTACCTCGGATCGGGGTGGCTCACCGCAGCTTTACCGGATCGGTCCCGGCGGCGGCTCGCCGCAGCGACTAACCTTTCAGGGTAATTACAACGCACGCCCGACGGTTTCGCCCGATGGTCGCTATATCGCGATGGTGCACCAGCGCGGTGGTCGCTTTTACATTGCCGTACTGGATTTGAAGACGCGCCAGTTTCGAGTCTTGACCTCCGGTGGTTTGGACGAGTCGCCCAGCTTCGCGCCAAACGGCAAGACCATTATTTACTCCAACGGCCGTGGAGTGGCGACGGTTTCGGTGGATGGCGGCGCTTCGCGGGAGATCGCCTTGCGGGGCAACGCGCGCGATGCTGCTTGGGCGCCTTATGGCCGATAATTTCGCTGTTTGTTGACCAAAGTTGAGGGAGGAATCCACGATGCAAAATTTAGTTCGTATGTTGATTGCCGCCGCCGCGCTCGCGCTGTTGGCCAGTTGCGCCGCGACGGGTGAAAACACCGGCCAGGACCAGACGGCGACCGGCGTCCCGGATGCGACCGCCCAACCGGGCGTGACGGCCCAACCGGAACAGGAGGTTTACAGCTATCCTTATGGTCAGGCGCCCAGTCTCGATACTTATGACACTTTCGATACCAGTGGCGGTAGCGCCACCGCCCATGCCGGTGGGCAGTCTGGTCAGGCGGTCACCGGCCCGAGCGGTGGCATGGCCTCGGCCGACCGCATCGTCTATTTCAGCTACGACAGCACGAATATTGTCCCGGAAAGCCGGACGATCATCGAAAATAACGCGCGTTCCCTGGCCAAGAACCCACAGATGATCACTCAGTTGGAAGGGCATACCGACGAACGCGGCAGTCGCGAATACAATATTGCCCTGGGCGAGCGGCGCGCCAATGCGGTGCGCCAGACCATGATCGCCATGGGGGTTTCGCCTCAGCAGATCCGGGTCGTCAGCTTTGGCGAGGAGCGGCCGGCCGCCGCCGGACATGACGAGCGCAGCTATGCCTTGAACCGCCGTGTGGAAATCATCTACTGAAAGGCACACGCTCATGCCCAGACTCCGTTTCCCGTGGCTAACGTTGTTGGTGTTGGGTGGCTTGGCGCTACCCGGTGCCGGCCACGCCCAGAATACGCCGGATAGCATACTGACCTTGGAGTTGCTGCAACGGATCGAGCAGTTGGAAGCAGAAGTTCGACAAATCCGTGGGGAGTTGGAGATCTATCATCATCGCTTCGATCAACTCCAGCAGGAAAGCGCGCGAGCTTATACCTCACCCACCGCTCCGGCCGGGGCTGCGATCCCGCCGCCGCAAGCGGAGCCATCGCCTGCCGGTTCTCCGCCCGCCGACACAACCGCGCCTCCGGCCGCTCACACGATGCCTTCGGCTGCGGGAACCGCGCAAACCGATTTCGAGGCGGCGCTAAGGGAGTTGCGTGAGGGTCACCATGCGCGGGCCATCGCCGAGCTGCAGCGCTTCCTGAACGCGTATCCGGACAGCAATCGGGCGAGTGACGCCCAGTATTGGCTGGGCGAAGCGCACTATCTCAGCCGGGATTACGCCGCGGCCAAGGAGGCGTTTATCAACTTGGGAGTGCGTTATCCGGAAAGCGCGCGGCTGCCGGATGCGCTGCTCAAACTGGGCTACATCTACGGCGAGGCGGGCGAGACCGATCGAGCGCGAGAGGTGTTGCAAAAACTGGTGCAGACTTATCCCAATACCCAGGCGGCCAATCTTGCCGAACGGCGCCTGCAAGCCTTGCGCTAGCGCACCGGGCTCGGACACACCAACCGGCCCTGTGCCTGTGGGACGCATAGACACAGGACGTGGTTGATCATTGAATTCATTTCGGCTCGGCTTATCGGGCAATCGGGACTTGCGAATTCGGTGGAATTTTGTAAGATTGTCAGCCCCTTTCAGGGCCGTTAGCTCAGTCGGTAGAGCAGCAGACTTTTAATCTGTTGGTCGTCCGTTCGAACCGGACACGGCCCACCAAATATGATCTAATAATCAAAGCTTTGGAGAATCACTCTCCAAGGCTTTTTCTTTTTCCGTGTAATTCCTGTGAGAGGTGGCCCCGCTGTTTGAACAGGATTTAAGCCGGGATAAGTGGATGCCCTGCTGGATTAAGCAGCTCTGGGAAGGGCCGGTCGGGAGTTGAAGTAGACCTCATCCGGAGTTTGGCTGTCCAGGCTCGAATGGGGTCGCCGGGTATTATAGAAATCCAGGTATCGCCCGATGGATTCGCGGGCATCGCGGACCGAGCCGTAGGCTTTGAGGTAGACCTCCGCGTATTTCACCGTCCGCCAGAGGCGCTCGACGAAGACGTTGTCGCGCCAAGAGCCCTTGCCGTCCATGCTGATGCGGATATTCCGGCCCGCTAGCACCTCGATGAACTCCCCGCTGGTGAACTGGGAGCCTTGGTCGGTATTCAGGGCTAACGCATGAAATTGCAGGTTGACCGTTGAGAGCTTAAGCCGGCGAAG
>DAOTGT010000263.1:0-3995 GCA_035447285.1 Candidatus Competibacter sp. | reverse complement strand
CGGCAAGGGGTGCTGCGCGATCGCGGTTCCATCGTCGAGGGATGCGACCGCGAGGCCCTGCGTCGCATCGCCGACGGCGAGGAGTGACGAGCTGCTTCAGTCATCGGCCGGGTCGTCGTCCAGACAGTCCAGGGTGTTGGTGATGCCGAAGGAACAGGTCAGCAGCACGCCCAAAATCCAGGTAAAATACCACATAAATCCTCCACCCAGTACAATGACCTTAGCGGCGGCGTGGACTTGCGCCACCGTCACCGTGCCGCGTAGCTTTATGGCCGGCCACCGCCCCGGCCATGGGTCCAGGTCATCATCTCCAGGCTGGCCACAGACTGCTTCAAGCCCAGGATGCGCGCCAGCAACGCGTTGACCTGACCGTAGGGATTCTCCACCGCCAGCGCTTGATCCCAGTCCTGCAAGAGCCCTTCCGGCAGTCTCAGCCGGGCATCCAGCGGCGCCACCTTGATCCGCTGGCCTTCCCGAGTGCCGTAGACGATCCGTTCCAACCGAAAATCCCCGAAGATCGACCGATACGGCCGGGAGTGAGGTTCGGGTAATCGTTTCACCACCCGCCCGTCCACCAAGATCAGCGTCTCGCCGCAGTCCCCATCACTGGCCAGGACGAAATAGGTCGCTTGCAAGTCGTGGCTCAGATGCAACAAGGACTGTCACAGGCCGTGCTCCTGCGACTGGTTGGACAACCCTACTGGCGGTTGCGGGATGACTTGCAGGGTAGCGCGGTGCGCAAACGGCGGATTCAAGCCCAATCGCGGGCGGCCACGGCGGTCGCCGAGGTGGCGGGCGCGCAGCCGACCTACGGGTATCGCCGGGGCTACCCGCGCTTGTGTCAGCAAGGCAGTTTGATCGGACGTGAGCGGGTTCGGCAGTGGATGGGCGTGTTGGGATTGCGGCTGCCTGTGCCGCTGAAGAAAAAACGGCCCATCCACCCGGTGGTTGCCGAGTGCCACTGGCCCAAAGGGCGGCGGCTCCAGATCGACGCCATCCGGTTCCACTTGGACGATGGCGTCGCTTGGGTCTATTGGGTGAAGGACGTGAAAACCCGTCCGTGCGTGGTGGCCCGCGCTGCCGCTACCCTGAGCCAGAAACGGGCAGCGGCGACCTGGCGGGTGAAGCCAGGCACGGGGGCCATTTTGGCGTACAGCGGGTGCCCGTCAGGGCTCAGGGAGATCGCCGCGACGAACGGTACTGTGTTCTCTGAGCCGCGCCCGGCTTTGCCGCCCGTGAGCTCGCCACTGAGTGCATCAGCGCTCTCACGCTCGGCCATTGCCGGCATCAGCTTGTGCTGAATCACCATGCGGTCGGGTAGCTCACGCCCAGTGGGCGTTTCAACGCAAGGGCGGACCACCCGGTCTTGGCTGGGCGGATCAAGTAGATGGCCAGCAACCAAAGGGTCAGCGCCCAGTGGGTGTTCTGGAACAGGGTGCCCGCAATCAGCGAGGTTTGTGCCCGACAGGCCTGTCACTGAAAGGTCTTGCGGGCGTCGACCCGCAGGGCATGGGCAGGCCGATGGCCGCACTGGGAGCAGCGAAACCCATCGGGCCAGCGCACCCGCTCCAGTTCGGCCTCGCATTGTGCCTCGCCACCGAACGGCTCATGAAATGCGAGCAGTGACAACCCGGCTTGGCATTGAATGCGATTCATCGGCATTGACCGGATCCGTCAGCGAATTGTGACAACCCAGTGTGCGCCATTTTTCGGCGAAAAACTGGCTCGGCTGAAGCATCTTGCTAATCAGGAGGCCCGTTGGCGTCCCGGCTGGACATTCATGCCCGGCGGTCGCGGCAGAAAGGCGCCTTCATGATCGCCACCAACGCCGGCAACGCCAGCATCCTCAGCGACAAACAGGTCGTCGCGGCTTACAAGAACGACCAACAGAAGGTCGAGCGCGGCTTCCGTTTCCTCAAGGACCCCTTGTTCATGGCGTTCACCCTGGTCCTCAAGTCGCCCAAGCGCATCATGGTCCTGATGGCCGTCATGACGCTGTGCCCGATGGGATACGCCGCCCTCGAACATCGCATCCGGCAAGGCCTGGCGGAACACCGGCAAACGTTCCCCGACCAGAAAGGCCATCCCGCAGAATGCCCCACCGCGCGCTTTATCCACAAATGCTGTGGATAAGTTTAGGTTAATGGGAATTATATTAAATTATTTATGTTTAAAAACAATATACTTTAGTATTCAAACAAAATAGGTTAAAAATTGGTCTGTTTATAACATCATCTTAAAGGGCACATTTCACCAAGCACCTTCAGCAACTCATACGCCAGCACATGTGGGCGATTCGACACCCCAGAGACCGACAAACTCTCAGGATTCATTCATGAACGAAACTCCATTTTTATCAGCGACCTTCCTGACGACGTTACATGTCCTCATCCAGTTCGCGCTCGTCGCACGAGCACTGTTGCGCCCGCACCGGGATCCGGCCTCGCGCATTGCCTGGGTAGTGGTGATTGTCTCCCTGCCGGTGCTGGGCATCCTCTCCTACCTGTTGTTCGGCGAAGTGAACATCGGCCGCCGCCGCGTGCAACGAATGCGGGCCGTCTTGGCGCGGATGCCAGCGCTGCCTGATGTCGCGGATACGGATGCGAGGAAGCTGCGGCCAAGCGTACCGGAACGTCATGCACACCTGTTTCGAGTCGGGCACTCGATCAGCGGATTCGAACCCGTCGGCGGCAATTCGGCATGCCTGCTGGCGGATTCCAACGCCGTGATCGATGCCATAGTGGCGGACATCGATGCCGCGCGGGAGCATGTCCATCTGCTCTTCTATATCTGGCTGCCGGACAACAATGGCCGCAAGATCGTCGAGGCGCTGAAACGCGCCACCGCGCGGGGTATCGCCTGCCGGGCGATGGCGGACGATTTGGGTTCGCGGCTCATGATCCAATCTGAGCATTGGCGGACCATGGGTGCCGCCGGTATCCGCTTGGCGCGTGCCCTGCCGATCGGCAATCCGCTACGGCGCGCGTTGACGGGTCGCATCGACCTGCGCAACCACCGCAAGATTGTCGTCATCGACGGACGCATCACCTATTGCGGTAGCCAGAATTGCGCCGATCCGGAGTTTCGGGTCAAACCGAAGTATGCACCCTGGGTGGATGCGATGATGCGTTTCGAAGGACCGATCGCCCGTCAAAACCAGGCTCTGTTCGCCAGCGACTGGATGGCCCATGTGGACGATGACATCACGGACCTGCTGCGGCAACCGATCCCTCCGTTTCCGCCGGGGTTACCGGCGCAGGTGATCGGTACCGGGCCGACGGTGCGCTACTCGGCCATGCCCGAGATGTTCGAGTCCTTGATCTACAGCGCCCGCCGCGAACTGGTCATCACCACCCCTTATTACGTCCCCGACGACCCCATACAATCGGCTTTGTGCGCGAGCGCTTACCGTGGTGTGGCTACGACCATCGTCTTTCCGGCCAGAAACGATTCGTGGATCGTTGGCGCGGCGAGCCGCAGTTACTACGGGGACCTGCTCGCCGCCGGCGTACGGATCTTCGAATACGTGGGCGGCTTGCTGCACACCAAGTCCCTGACTCTAGACGGAGAGGTGACGCTGATCGGTTCCGCCAACATGGACCGGCGCAGCTTCGAACTGAACTACGAAAACAACATCCTGTTTTACGATCCGGTTCTGACTGCCGACATGCGGCAACGCCAGCAGGAATACATCGCCCGCTCACGCCCAGTCGCGCTGAGCGAAGTGACTGCTTGGCCCATGAGACATCGCTTCTGGAACAACGCGATCGCGATGCTCGGGCCGGTGCTGTAGCCAGCGATGCGAGGTCCGGGTACTCGGACCTCGCGGCGAGTCGATGCAGTGCTTACGGGTCCAGTTCGGCCCGTATGTCCGTAAGAAGCTGTTTGGAAACTCTCAGCTTATGCCAATTAATTGTACCATTTCTTTATGGCTCATACATTGAAGTGGACCCCTTGTCCAGACAATTTTTAGTCGATTTTAAGGTAGTTTCTCT
>DAOTGT010000262.1:0-4007 GCA_035447285.1 Candidatus Competibacter sp. | reverse complement strand
TTCATGTCGCGACGCAAGAAGGATTGAGAACCGAACCGCCAGCGCCTCTTTCCAGTGGGAAAGGGGTTTGAGTCGAGGATTTCCGCTCATGATGACCGATTTTTTTCTCAAGCTGCGCCAAGCCGGCCTGCCGGTCACGCTGACCGAATTTCTCACCTTGCTGGAAGCGCTGAGCCAGCGGGTGACCGCTCACGACATTGACGAGTTCTACTATCTGGCGCGAGCGACGCTGGTGAAGGACGAGCGTCACTACGACCGCTTCGATCAGGTATTCGGCAGCCACTTCAAGGGACTGGCGACGCTGTTCGACGAAATGATCGGCGCCGAGGTGCCGCTGGAGTGGTTGCGCAAACTGGCCGAGCTGACCCTGAGCGAGGAGGACAAGCAGTTGATCGAATCGCTGGGCGGCTGGGAAAAGCTGATGGAAACTTTCGCCCAGCGCATGGCCGAGCAGGAAGGGCGGCATCAGGGCGGCAACAAGTGGGTTGGCACCGCCGGTACCTCGCCTTACGTGGCTTACGGTTACAACCCGGAAGGTATCCGTATCGGCCAGGAAACCTCGCGCCACCGTCGGGCCGCCAAGGTCTGGGATCGTCGCGAGTTTCGCAATCTGGACGACACGGTGGAGTTGGGCACCCGTAACATCAAGCTGGCGTTGCGGCGGCTACGTCGTTTCGCCCGCGAAGGCGCCGCGCAAGAGCTGGATCTGGACGACACGATTCGGTCGACGGCCCGCAACGCGGGTTATCTCGATCTCAAGATGGTGCCGGAGCGGCATAACGCGGTGAAGGTGCTGCTGGTTCTGGATGTGGGCGGCTCGATGGACGACCATATCCGGGTTTGCGAGGAGCTGTTTTCGGCGGCGCGCGGCGAATTCAAACACCTGGAGTATTTCTACTTTCACAACATGGTATACGAGTCGTTGTGGAAGGACAACCGCCGCCGTTATACCGAGAAGACCGAAACGGTATCGATGCTGCACACCTTCGGGCGAGACTACAAGCTGATTCTGGTCGGCGACGCCACCATGAGTCCCTATGAAGTGACCTACCCCGGCGGCAGCGTCGAGCACTTCAACCCGGAAGCGGGCGATGTCTGGATGAGCCGATTGCTGGCGGCCTATCCGCAGGCCATCTGGCTGAATCCACAACCACAGAACCGTTGGAGTTATGTCCCATCGATCCAGATGGTGCGGGAACTGATGGGCGACCGCATGTACCCGCTGACTCTGGAGGGATTGGAACGAGGCATCCGTGCCCTGCAACGGTCGCGGTGAATTAAGGAGGAATCTATCATGATGCCAGTGCATCGCGGCTGGTTGTTTGGTGCCGTGCTCGCCCTGACTGGTGTGGCCCATGGCGCCGGCGATCCTGAAAAAGGCAAGCTGATCGTGACCGCGGGCGATGGCAGTGGCGCTCCATGCGTTGCTTGCCACGGTCTGGATGGAGCCGGTAACGATTTGGCCGGTTTTCCACGCCTTGCCGGGATGGATGCCGGCTATCTGGTCAAGCAGGTGCGGGACTATCGCTCTGGCGCGCGTAAGAGCGCGGTGATGTCGCCGAACGTGGATGACCTCAACGACGACCAGATAGCCGATGTGGCGGCCTATTATGCCACGCTGAACACCGCGCCCACGTCGCTGCCGTCCGGCGCGCCCGGCGCGCTGGCGCTTGGCGAAGCCCTGGCCACGAAGGGTGATTGGGATCATTACATCGTGCCTTGCGAAACCTGCCATGGTCCCGGTAATGTGGGTGTTGGGTCCGATTTTCCGAAACTTGCCGGACAACACCCAACTTATATTAAACAGCAGCTAAAGGCTTGGAAAACGGGTACCCGGAACAACGATCCCAACCATCTGATGCTGGCCATTGCCGGACGCTTGACGGAGACCCAAATCGAAGCCATCGCGGCTTGGCTGGCGCGTCAGGACCCCAAGGGAGGGAAATGAGATGCGTCCATTCAGTACCGTGCTCTGGGTCGCTGTGATCTTGGGTAGTGGCATGCTCCATGCCGCCGAGGTGCCGGTGGAACATCCGCCCTTCAAGAAGGGCCAATACGTTCACCATGCGCCCACCGTCGATGATTTGATGAAGGATCAGGAAATCAAGCCGCAATTGAAGAAGGTGATCTTGAAGGGGCGGGACATCTTCATGAATACTCAGCAATATCGCGGCAAATATGTGTTCAGCCGCTTAAGCTGCAAGAACTGCCATTTGGGTGAGGGACGGTTGAACTGGTCGGGACCGATCTGGCCGGCCGCGACGACTTTGCCGGATTATCGAGGCAAGAACGGTCATGTCAATTCGCTCGAAGAGCGGATCGCGGGCTGTTTTTCCTTCTCGCTGAACGGTAAGCCGCCGGAATATGGTAGCGATATGATGTTGGCCTTGAGCGCCTATCATCAATGGTTGGCGCTCAAGGCGCCGGTCTACGAAACCCATATCGGTGGTCGGGGTTACAGTTCGCTCGGTAAGGACATACCCAAGGATATTCACTATGTGCAGGGCGAAAAGGTCTATCAGGCCCAATGCGCAATCTGTCACGGCGCCACGGGGCAGGGTAAAAGTGTGGAGGGAAAGGTCGTTTTCCCGCCCTTATGGGGTGATGAATCCTACAATTGGGGGGCTGGCATGGCGCGGGTTTACACGGCGGCATCGTTCATCAAGAACAATATGCCGCTTGGCAAGCCTGGTGCCCTGAGTGATCGAGATGCGTGGGCGGTTGCCTTATATGTCAATAGTCAGGAGCGTCCGCAAGACCCGCGCTATACCGGCGATGTCAAGGAAACTCGCGAGAAGTATTTTAACTTCCATCAGTACACGATGTATGGCACCGAACGAGATGGAGTGCTGCTCGGTCAGCATGACAATACCGGAGCCAAGCCGTTCTTGAAACCGGACGCTTTGCGTCCGCGTACCTTCGACGAGTAATCCCGCATCCTGGTTGTCCGGCAGCAAGTCGGGCAACCTCCCCTCCGTCCTGTCTCGATATGATCCACCGATCAAACAACGCCTCCACCAGCACGCCACAGTCGTCCTTCTCGATTGTGCCGGCGGATTGCCCGGTACAACCCAAAAACCAACGTCTCCGCCCCGTCCTCTGGAATAGCTCGGCCATCGGTTCGATGAAACGGCTTGCGGCTTGCGGCTTGCGGCTGGAACATCTTTTTGAGTACCTTGGAGGTGCGATGCTCGAATCGACGATAACAATCGAAACGATACGCGCTAATCTTCTTCCGGTCGCACCACCCTTCGCTGGATCAATTCATGGAACCGTTGACACGCATCGAACGACATTTCGTCGCCAGCCTCGAAGCCAAGCAGCGTACCCTGGCCGCGATGGGGCCGCGCATCGTGCAAGCCGCCAAACTGCTGGCCGAGCGGCTGCGGCAGAGCAATAAAATCCTGGTCTGCGGCAATGGCGGGTCAGCCGCCGACGCCCAGCATTTCGCCGCTGAACTGGTCAATCGCTTCGAGATCGAACGGCCGGGATTGGCTGCCATCGCGCTGACCACCGATAGCTCGGCGCTCACCTCCATCGCCAACGACTATGCCTTCGAACAGATTTTCGCCCGGCAGGTACGGGCGCTGGGGCGGCCGGGCGACGTGCTGCTGGCGATCTCGACCAGCGGCAATTCACCGAACGTGTCGGTGGCCATCGACGCCGCCCGCGAGCTTGGAATGACGACCTTGGCGCTGACCGGTCGCGACGGCGGGCGCATGGCCGCGCAACTCGGCGGCGAGGATATCGAAATACGAGCGGCGGCGGCGGTGACGGCGCGTATTCAGGAAGCCCACATTCTCATCATTCATTGCCTGTGCGATTTGGTGGATTGGCTGCTGTTTGCTAAGGAGGAATCATGACGAGGTGGATACGCTTGGCCAGCGCGGCGCTGGCGATAGTGTTGCTGGGGGGCTGCGCGGCGCTTTTTGTCGGCGGCGCGGCGATGGGCGTCAGCGTGGCGCACGACCGCCGCACCACCGGCTCCGTGGTTGACGATCAGACCA
>DAOTGT010000261.1:0-4019 GCA_035447285.1 Candidatus Competibacter sp. | reverse complement strand
TGTCCATGCAGAGTACTACCTTAATTAGCTGTACGAAATTTGGGGTCCACTATAGCCGGCTTTCGAGATCAGCATCAGCCGGTAGGCGCTTTCGTCGTCCAACCGTTCTGCAAATCGATGGCGAATACCAAATCAGTTTCCACCTTGTTCTCGGTGGCGACCCGGTAGAGCTGCCAGTTGACGATATTGGTCAACAGTGCCCAGCGGATACCGGCATAGGCCGCGTAGGAGGTAGCCTGAAAAATTTGCTTGTCGCGCAGCGGCGCCCCCAGCCGTTTGGCTTCGATCACCAAGGCGTCGATCCCACCCGGCGCCAATACGTAATCGGCGGCCCGCCCCTGAATCTTCTGCTCGGTCTTGATCTCGCTCAGGGCGTAGCCGAGGACGTCTTGCAAGATGCGGTCGAGCAACAGCCGGCTCTGGCTCTCGTTGGGGCTGTCCTGCATGGCCCGCTTTAATAACGGTTGAACGGCGCGATAGCGGGTTTTGAGGTCATCAACCTGAGCGGCGAGCACATCTTGCAGGGTGCGCCGGCGACGGCGTTTCGACCCACCGATTGCCTCCGGCTCGGCGGGGTCCTTGTCCAACGTGAGCGCGAGCGTTGCGAATACTTCTTCGGTCGTCGCCGCGTGGGCACTGGGCGAATCCTCGTCGGCGACCAGCACCCCGAAATGCGCAGCCAGTGCCCGCAAGCCACCGGCGAAACCTTGGCCTACCGCTCGAAATTTCCAGTCGTCGCGATAGCGGTAGAGTTCAGCCACGACCAATGCGGTTTCCGCGCCCAGTTCGCCGTCGCGGCGATAGTGGAAGAGCTCCCGGCCGCTGTCGTGGTTGACGACGCGAGCCCGCACCCAGGATACCGCACCAAAGGTGGCGTCGACGCCTCCGGTGGCGTCCAGCGTCAAACAAAAGGCCAATCGTCGCACGTCTTCAGACAACGCCGGCAGGATGACGACAAATCCATCCCGGTCGTGGGCGGAGTTCAGTTCGGTGCGGGGAACCCGGTACACCGCGCCGCTGGTGTCGGTCTCCTGGTTGTAAAAGAGAAGATCGCGGTCGTCGCGCACCATCTCGGACGCATTGAGCAGAAACAGGCTGGCGTCGATCTCCGTGGGTGAAATGGCGGGCGATATATCCCAGTTCAGGCCGATGAAGAGCTTACGGGCGGTCGAGTCGGTTTGATCGAGCGCGACGTTGCCGCCTTTGGGGAGGGATTGAGTTACGGTGAGCTTATCCTAAAAAATCATTATAAATCAAATTATTATTCACCAATACTTCGGGTATTTTTGGCTATCATAATCGACTGGTTAGCCTTTATGGGCATCATTGAATTTAACTCGGGATCTGACCGGATCTCCATAAATAACCGATTAATTTTTAAAGGTATTTCATGCCCTGTTGGACCTTGCGCCCACGAGGCTGAAAGCCAAAACTGTCCGAAGTATTGGCCAATGAGAGTTCAAAGGAACGGGAACGATCTACAGCAAACAGTCATGCTGACCCGAAAGCGGTTCACTCTGGCCCGGTTCAGGCAATAGCGGCTATTAGGTTTACCGGCAAGTCTTTTTTAAAATAATCATCATAATCATACAAATAAATGATTGGCATAAATGATGCGCTAGGCCCATCGCATGATGGGGGGGTGGCTGTAAAAGCCTCTTAATTCCAAGAATTCAAATACAGGTAGATACTCATGCAGCAACTCACGCTTGATTGCAGACAGCTTGATCAATGGGATTTTGTGAATCAGCCACCCGTGCGTTTACCGGGTACGCGAAGCAAAAAGTCGCTATCGACAACCGAAGCTACTGCACTAAAATCAGCGATTGGACTTGGAAGCACTTTGGGGCTTGGCAATATCTTTAAGACGGCTGAAGAGGTCGTCAATATTGCGAGTTCCCCCTCTGTAGCAACCTCTGTCTTAAAGCCGAGCAAGGGAATACTTACTTCTCCCAGCCTTGCTATTAAATTCACCAGTAGCAGCGAGGTAACCGGATCGATAGCAGCGGCTGGTTCCCTGAGTGCGGTCATCGGTGTCACCGGTTCTTTTGGCATTTACGCATCAACGACTAGAGAGATAGGCATTTTTTCTACCATAGGAGGAAGCTTGACCCTCAACTCTCCGGGCGCTGCTGCTGGTGGAGAAGTCACCTTAATCATAGGCACCCCATCGGATTTCGCGGGGCCTTATTTCGGGGTTTCCGTCGGCGTCGGCACAGGGGTGGCTGCTGCCGTTACGTTATTGTTTTCACCGACATTCCCCTCTACTCCTGGGGCTCCATTGGTTCTTACTTATATGGGTGCTGCTTTCAACGTCTCTGCGGTGACTCCTACTAAATTTCCCGTTAATATTTCGATCCAGGTGACTAATACAAGAATCTCTGGTGTGAAATTTTAGGCGAATAACAGTCGATATGAGGTGATTTATGCTCAGCATCGGTAGCTCCGGTCAGAGTGTGCGTAATCTCCAAGAAACACTCAATTTAATCGTTCCATCGCAACCCCTGCTGGTAGTCGATGGGCTCTTTGGGCCTAAAACGAACGCGCGGGTCGTAACGTTTCAGAAGCAGGCAGGACTTGTCGCGGATGGAATAGTCGGACCCAAAACAGGTAAAGCTCTTGTGAGGAGTGTTTTGACACGGGTAGGGGGCCGCTAAGCCTGAATATAAATCCACGCCGGGCATCATGGTTGCAGTGGTCGAGCTTTGCTGCCATTGTCGGTCAATTCAGGTTGATGGGTAATTTCGGGTCTATACCTATCGAACGTATTGCGCCCTATGCCATCGCGTCCTGACCGACCAAGCGAGCCCACTGGATTTGAGGGGAATTTTGCCGGCCGGATACATTCAGCTCTTATTAAGACTGCTCTCTTTAACATTCGTGGCGCAATCAGGTGTTTCCGCACGGCGGTGGTGCATCGCTCGCGTAGAGCGCCACCGTCGTTCCCCGTTCAAGCAGATTACTCCAGGAGCGAACCGATGAAACCAAATCTTATGACTTGGGCCACCGCGTTGGTGCTATCGACCGGTATGCTGGGATTTGCGCCTGCGACAGCGCAAGCGCACGGCGCTGGATATGACCCCGATGACGATGGTCCCGCTGAGTACGGCTATTACCCGGAATACAACCCCATCGTGCGGCGGGATTACCACAGCGCAAGTGGCTATGCCCCGGATGGCACCTACCACAGCGCCAATGTCGAAGAAGACCGGCACGCCAGTTATTACGCGCCGGGGCGCAATCAGGCGATCACCCGCCCACAGACCACCGTCGAGACCTGGCGCGACGGCCCCGGACAGGAGACCACGCGCCGGCGCACGCGCTGGATCGGTGCCGACGAGAAACCCCACAGCACCACGATCGACAGCACCACCACCACGGATTGGTATGGCAATAGCCATACCGATACCCACGTGACCCTCAAAAGAGCCAAGGCTCCGGCCCGCTGATCGCCCGATTGGGTGCTGATCGCATTTCCGCCGAGCAGAAGAGGGAGCTTTCCAAACCGGTCGTGAAGTCTCCCCCTCCTCGGTCGAGGAGGGGTGGCGCGGAGCGCCGGGGAGGGGTCGAAACGGTAATTCCACGAGTCGGATAGGCGCGCTATAGTCGAGCGAGTCCTCGGGCGGAGACGCCAACGCCTCGAAGTTGCCGAAAGGGATTGCCGCGCCCGACACCCAGGTATCGCTACCGTCCTTGGTCCACGGGAAGCGCGCATTGGCCTTTTTTACGGGAACTCAGTAACCTGCTGTTGCTGTTTTCCTGCGCGTCGCCGACCGTGAACGCACTGCGGCGGTAGTCCGGCCCGCAAGGTGTTGCAACTCTCAGAGCGATTGGAGCGAAACCCATGATTCCCCAAGTCAAGACCATTTTGTATACCACGGCCCTGGGCAGCCACACGCGGCCGGTGTTTCGGTTCACCGTGGGTCTGGCCAAGCAGCTTGGAGCCAGAATCATTCTGCTGCACGTGGTCGAGCCGCTGAGTAATTCGGTGCGGTTTCTGATCGATTCCTATCTGAAGC
>DAOTGT010000260.1:0-4094 GCA_035447285.1 Candidatus Competibacter sp. | reverse complement strand
CCAGCGTCATATCCGCCAAATCGCGATTCGTCTCAACGCCCAGGCGCACCGCCTTACCGACGACTTCATGCGCGTCGCGGAACGGCACCCCCTTGCGCACTAGATAGTCGGCCAGATCGGTGGCGGTGGCGAATCCCTGGCATGCCGCGCGCCGCATGTTGTCACGCTTGGGGCGCAAGGCCGGCACCATGTCGGCGAAAGCACGCAGACAACCCAGCACGGTATCGACCGTATCGAACAGCGGCTCTTTATCTTCCTGATTATCCTTGTTATAAGCCAAGGGTTGGCTCTTCATCAGCGTCAACAGCGCGATCAGATGGCCGTTGACCCGCCCGACCTTACCGCGCACCAATTCCGGCACGTCGGGATTCTTCTTCTGCGGCATGATCGAGGAGCCGGTGCAGAACCGATCTGGCAGATCGATGAAATCGAACTGCGCCGACGACCACAGCACCAACTCCTCCGCCATCCGCGACAAATGGGTCATCAGGATCGCGGCGGCGGCGGTCAATTCGATGGCGAAATCGCGGTCGCTGACCGCATCCAGGGAATTGGCGCAGGGCGCGGCGAAATCCAGCAGTTGCGCGGTGTAATGCCGATCCAGCGGATAACTGGTGCCCGCCAGCGCCGCCGCGCCCAGCGGCATGACATTGACCCGTTTGCGACAATCCACCAAGCGCTCGTAATCGCGCTTGAGCATCTCGAACCAGGCCAGCAGGTGATGACCGAAAGTCACCGGCTGCGCAACTTGCAGGTGAGTGAAGCCGGGCATGATGGTATCGGTCTCGCGGGTCGCCAGTTCCGTCAAGCCGCCTAGCAGACGACACAGTTCGGCTTGAATCACGTCGATGGCGTCGCGCAGGTACAGCCGGATGTCGGTGGCGACCTGATCGTTGCGCGAACGGCCGGTGTGCAGCCGCTTGCCGGCGTCGCCGATCCGCTCGATCAGCCGCGCCTCGATATTCATATGCACGTCTTCCAAGGCCAGCGACCATTCGAATTCGCCGCGTTCGATCTCGGCGCGAATCTCCTCCAAGCCGCGCACGATGGCCTCGCAATCCTCCCGTGACAACACACCCACCCGCTCCAGCATCCGGGCATGGGCCATCGAACCTTCGATATCCTGGCGGTACATCCGCCGATCGAACTCGACCGAGGCGGTAAACGCCGCCACGAACGCATCGGTGCTCTCGGTGAATCGTCCGCCCCAAGTCTGATTGGTCTGTGTGTCGCTCATGAGATATTCTGTAGGTTAAATAAAGAGAAGCCATAGCTTAACAAAATCATGCCTTCCGATATCTTGCGCATCGCCACCCGTAAAAGTCCGCTCGCGCTCTGGCAGGCCGAACACGTCGCCGCGCGCTTGCGCCAGCTTCATCCCGAGCTGCGGGTCGAACTGGTCGGCATGGTCACTCGCGGCGACCAGATCCTCGACAGCCCGCTGGCCAAGATCGGCGGCAAGGGCCTGTTCGTCAAGGAACTGGAACAGGGTCTGCTGGACGGCCACGCCGATCTCGCCGTCCATTCCATGAAAGACGTGCCGGTGGATTTCCCCCCCGGCTTGGGGCTCGCCGTGATTCTGGCGCGCGAGGACCCGCGCGACGCCTTCGTTTCCAACGCTTATCCCCACCCTGATGCCCTGCCGACCAACGCGCGGATCGGCACCTCCAGCTTGCGCCGGCAATGTCAGTTGGCGGCCCGTTATCCAAGCTGGCGGATTCATGGCCTGCGCGGCAACGTCAACAGCCGGCTGGCGAAACTGGACGCGGGCGAGTTCGACGCCATCATTCTGGCCGCCGCCGGCCTGAAGCGGCTGGGATTGGCGGAACGCATCACCGTCGCCCTGACGCCGGAATTCAGCCTGCCGGCCATCGGCCAGGGGGCGATCGGGGTGGAATGTCGGCTGGACGACGCCCGAACCCGAACCCTGATCGCCGCGCTCGACGATGCCGCCACCCATATCCGAGTCGCGGCGGAACGAGCCTTCAACGCTCGTCTGCAAGGCGGCTGTCAGGTGCCGATCGCCGGTCACGCTCTATTGGAACAGGATCGGATCTGGCTGCGCGGTCTGGTCGGCGAACCCGACGGCAGCCGGATCGTGGCCGGTGAGATTCGAGGCCCGGCCACCGATGCCAACACGCTCGGGATCACGCTGGCTGAGGAGCTGCTCGGGCGCGGCGCCGGCGAAATCTTGCAACGGCTGCTGTAAAAGCGCGATGGACACACCTCCAGATCTGCGCGGTCTCGGCGTGCTGGTCACTCGGCCGAAACACCAGGCCGATACGCTGTGCCGGCTGATCGAAGACCATGGCGGCATCGCCATTCGCTGGCCGACCCTGGTCATCGCCGCGCCGCGTGACCCCGCGCCGGCTTTGGCCCTGTTCGACCGGTTGGCCACTTACGATCTGGCGATCTTCACCAGCGCCAATGCCGTGGAGCGGGCGTTGCCGGCCATCCGCGAGCGCGGCGGCATTCCCGATCGACTGGACATCGCCGCCATCGGCCAAGCCAGCGGCCGGGCGCTGGCCCGCCACGGCATCGACCGCTGCCTGCAACCCGAAAACGACTTCAGCAGTGAAGGGCTACTGGCGTTGCCACGGTTACGGGAGGTGGCCGGTCAGCGCATCGCCATCGTTTGCGGCGAAGGCGGCCGGGAACTGCTGGTCGAAACCCTGAACGCTCGCGGGGCACGGGTGGACCGCGCCGAAGTCTACCGGCGCGAGCGGCCAACGACCGCTAATATCGAGGGACTGCTGGCACGCTGGAAGCACGGCGAAATCGGTACCGTAACAGTCACCAGCGGTGAAAATCTGCGGAATCTGTTTGATATGCTTGGCGTAGCCGGGCAAGATTATTTATGTGATACACCTCTGATCGTGACCAGTGCCCGCATCCGGCGGATCGCAACGGAATACGGCTGCCGCCGTCTCTTGCTCGCCCGGGACGCCGGCGACGATGCCATCGTCGCCGCGCTACTCGACCTAACGACGAATGCCCTCTCACCCGCTCGGTAAATATGACATGACAGACAAAGCAACCGATCCCGGAACCACCAACGCCGCGCCCGCCGCGCCCGAAACTCCAATCACCCCGCAGCTCGCCAAAACCGCACCCGTTCCGTCACCCGCGCCCAAGAGCGGCCGAGGACTGGCGGCGTTCGCCTTACTGGTCGCGCTGGGCGCCGGCGGCGGCAGTGGCTATCTCTGGTACCAGGGGCAGCAGGATCAGGCGGCCCAAACCGCTCGGCTGGACCAAGCGGTCAAACAGGCCATCGCCCAGCGCGACCCCGAGTTTCAGGCGTTGAAGAGCCAGATTCAGCAACTGCAAGCGCTCAAGGGTGGGCTCGATCAGTTGCGTACCGACGATCAAGCACTCAAGGAGCAACTGCTGGGCTTGACCGGCGACTTGCAACCGCTGAAAAACGCCGCGGAACTGAGCAAGGGCGAAGTCGAGGTCGTCAAGAGTGAAATCAAGCTGCTGCGGGAAGGCCAGGACGCCCACAAGGCCAACGTCCAGCAGCAGAAAGAACAGCTCGACGCCGCGTTGCGGGAGCAGGAAACCCGCTTGGGTAAACTGAGCGAGCACCTCCAGAACCTGCAACTCAGCCATAACGGCTTGTCGGAAAATCTGGAAACGGTCAAAACCGTGGCCTCGCAGGGTGGCGACGTCAATGCCTTCCCATTGGCGGAAGCGGACTTCCTGCTGCGCTTGGCCGACACCAAGCTCAAGCTGGAACGCAACGTTCCCGCCGCCCAACTGGCGCTGGAAGCCGCTCAGAAGCGGCTCAAGGCTGTCAACGAAAATGGGCTGGCTCCACTGCGGACCATGTTGGGCGAGGCCATCGCCAGCCTGCGTGGCGTCAAGCTGCCCGATTTATCCGGCCTGGCGCACAAGGTGCTGGAACTGGAAAAGGAGGCCAATACACTGCCGCTGAAACTCGACTCGGGCGTACCTGACATCAAGAACCGGGTCAAGCCAGCCGTCGACGTCGCCGTGAGCGACGACGACCGTCCCTGGTGGGACCGTGCCACCGAAGCGGTCTGGAACCAGTTCAAGGACATCGTGGTGATCCGGCGTGAGCGCAACGAAGCACC
>DAOTGT010000259.1:0-4133 GCA_035447285.1 Candidatus Competibacter sp. | reverse complement strand
CTCAACATGGTTGTCTTGGCCTTCCTCGTTCTTCTCCTCAAAAGATCATGAACAGACTCTTAGCGGCGCGTCATGACCGTCACTCCGGCGATGACCAGTGCCGCGCCGGCCAATTGCGCGCCGCCGATGGCCTCGTCGAGCAGCAGCCAACCCAGCAGCAAGGTTACCACCGGTCCCAGGCTGCCGGTCAGCGCCACCGGGCCGGCGCCGAGGCGGCGGATAGCCTCCGACACCAGCCACACTGGCAACACCGTGGCAAACAACGCCATCGTCAGAGCCAGGGCATAGACCGGCCACGGTTGAGCCAGCGCGGCGAACGGACGCAGCAGCAGGAATTGGCCCAGCGCCAACAGGCAAGCGACGATGGAGGCGAACGCGGTGACTCGCCCCGCGCCCAGTCGGCCCACGACCCTCCCATTGCCCAGCAGATAGAGGGCATAGGCCAGTGCACTGCCGAACACCAGGCCACCGCCGAGCGCGATGTCCCGCACCGATCCCACCAATCGTAAATCGTGCGCCACCGCCAGGGCGATGCCGGCATAGCACAGTAGCAGCGAGCCCAATATCCGGCGAGTGAGAGGTTGCCCCAGGAACAGCGCCGAAAGCAGAACGACCAGAGTTGGGTAGACGAACAGAATCAGTCGCTCCAGTCCCGCGCTGATGTAGTGCAGGCCGAGAAAGTCCAGATAACTGGCTAGGTAGTAGCCGAACAGCCCCAGCCCGAACAACCAGACGCCATCGCGCAAGGTAAGAGCGTTGGACGCCCGCCGGGTGCTGAACCAAGCCATGGCGATGAAGAACGGTAGGCTAAACGCCATGCGCAAGGCCAGCAAGGTTTCCGCATCCGTCCCATACCTATAGGTAAGCTTGACCAGGATGGCCTTGCCGGAAAAGCCGATCGCCGCCAGGCCGGCGTAGAGCAGACCCAGCCGATCAAGCGCGGCTACGGTTGGGTTGGAGGAGGCGCTTGACCGGATCATCGTGCTGGACACTCCCTCGGATATCGGCAACGCGGCTTAGGCGAACACATAGGCATCCATGGCCAATACGCCAAGAGTGACGCTGGAGTGAACCCGACGTGGCGTCGCGCCCGGCGTTCCCGCTCCCAGGGCCACCAGCAATGGCAGAAAATGCTCCGGGGTCGGATGATTCCAGCGCGCCTCGGGCGCCTGCCGCTCGTACTCCAACAGATCGTTTGGACGAGGCCCGGTTAGCGTATCAACCACCCAGTCGCTGAAAGCGCCGACCGGCGCCGGTGTCGGTATTCCCGGAACCCAGTGGAACGCGGCCCGCAAATTGTGGGTCAGGCTCCCCGAGGCCAGAATCAGGACCCCCTCCTCCCGCAAGGGGCGCAACACCTGGCCCAGCCGGTGATGATGAGCCGCGCCCAGCCGGGACTGCACGCTCAATTGCACCACGGGCACATCGGCCTCCGGGTACATCAGCATCAGCGGCACCCAGCCGCCGTGGTCGATGCCGCGTTTCGAATCGAGACGCGGGTCAAAGCCGGCGCCCTCCAGCAATGCCCGCGCTTGGACACCGAGCTCGCGGGCACCGGGCGGCTGGTAACGCATGGCGTAAAGCGCCGGATCGAAACCACCGAAATCGTGGATGGTCTCCAGGCGTGGGGCGCTGGTCAGCGTCGGCAAGGTGGTTTCCCAATGGGCCGACACCACCAGAATCGCCGCCGGTCGGCCCAGTTCCACGCCGAAGGTCCGTAGGAATCGATAAGCCGGTTGTTCTGGTTCCAGGAGCAGGCTGGGTGCGCCGTGCGATACGAAAACGCTGGGAAAAGACATGGGATTGCCTCCGGGATCGAAATGTACGTTCAGAACCGCCCAGCCCGATAGTCGGCCAGTGCCTGTTCGACTTCTTCGCGTCGGTTCATGACGAACGGCCCCCATTGGACGATGGGCTCGTGCAGCGGTCGACCGGCGACCAACAGCAATCGTGCTCCCTCCGCGCTGCGCAACCGGACCCCGTCGGCTTCGGGCGCGTTGCTTAGCACCGCCAATTGGCGAGCCGCGACCGTATCGCCGCGCTCACCCACTTCCACTTGCCCCTGATAGACATATCCAAAGGCATTGTGGCCGACCGGAATCGCCGCCAGGTGGGTCGTCCCCGCCGGTATTTCGATATCCAGATACAACGGTGCGGTGGCATCGCGCTGGATCGCGCCGGTCACGCCCTCGCTGTCGCCGGCGATCACCTTGATCGTCGCGCCGCTGACGGCTTGGTACCCGGGAATCGCCGCCTCTGGAAGGTCCTGATAAGCCGGCGCCGTCAGTTTGTCCCGCGCCGGCAGGTTGACCCAGAGCTGGAAGCCGTGCATCAAGCCGTTTTCCTGTTCGGGTAGCTCCGAATGGACGATGCCGCGCCCGGCCGTCATCCATTGCACCCCGCCGGCGGTCAGTAGTCCCTCGTGACCGGCGTTGTCCCGATGCCGCATCCGCCCGGCCAGCATATAGGTGACTGTTTCGAAACCCCGGTGCGGGTGATCCGGGAACCCGGCCAAGTAATCGTCCGGGTTGTCGGAACGAAATTCATCCAGCATCAGGAATGGGTCCAGGCGTCGCTGCAAGTCGGCGGTCAGCACCCGCAACAGTTTGACGCCGGCGCCATCGGACACCGCTTGGCCAGTCACCCGGCGTTCGACTTCGCGACTGCGGAAAGTGGTTTCGGATACGGTGGTGTTCGCGTTCATGTTCAATGCCTCCAGATTCAAGAAGGTCAGTCCGCCTAGGGCGGAATTTGATCTGGAGGCATTATCAGACCGATTTAATGGATAAAAAAGCGCAATATTTCCGACTAAATGATCTATTTTTTAGATCATTCAAGCCGATTGATCCAAGTTCGTGTTCGCTTCAGGCATTCACCAACCGCATCATCTCTTCGGGATAACGAAGTCCGGCGACTGCGTCCGGCGGAAAGAAAGCGTCCAGCTCCGCCCGTTCTTCCGGGGTCAGCATGATCTCGACCGCGTCGACGTTTTCCTCCAGATAGCGGCGCCGCTTGGTGCCGGGTATCGGAACGATGTCATCGCCTTGAGCCAAGACCCAAGCCAGGGCGAGTTGCGAGGCTTTGCATCCCTTGCGTTGGGCTAGGGCCGTGACCTGCTCCACCAGATGCAGGTTCCGGGTGAAATTCTCGCCCTGAAAACGAGGGCTGGTCCGGCGATAGTCGTCTTCGGCGAAGTCTTCCGGCCGCTGGATGGCCCCGGTCAGAAAGCCGCGCCCGAGTGGGCTGTAGGCGACGAAGCCCACGCCCAAGCGTCGGCAGGCGGCGAATACGCCGTCCGTTTCCGGGTCGCGGGTCCACAGCGAATACTCGGACTGGACTGCCGTGATCGGATGCACCGCGCAAGCCCGTTCCAAGGTGGCCGCCGAAACTTCCGAAAGGCCGAGATAACGGATCTTGCCGGCCCGGATCAAATCGGCCATCGCGCCGACGGTGTCCTCGATCGGCGTGTTCGGATCGAGCCGGTGCTGATAGTACAGGTCGATCGTCTCCACGCCCAAGCGTCGGAGACTGCCCTCGCAGGCGGCGCGGACATACTCGGGACGCCCATCGATACCGCGCCGGCTGGGATCATGGGGATCGCGCACGATGCCGAACTTGGTCGCCAAAAATACCCGGTCGCGTTGACCTCGAATCGCCCGACCCACCAGCTCCTCGTTGGTGTGCGGGCCATACATGTCGGCGGTATCCAGAAAGGTGATACCGAGTTCCAGGGCGCGGTGCAGGGTGGCGAGGGACTCCGCGTCGTCGCGCCCGCTGTAGAAATCGCTCATGCCCATGCAGCCCAGGCCGATGGCCGAGATGATGGGTCCTTGAGCGCCAAGGTGTCGAGTTTTCATCCGAAGCTCCTTTATCGATTCAAGGAAAATGCTGGGGGTTTCACGTGCATAAACTTCGCTCCCAATAGACCGCGCCGGGCAGCGGATTGTCATGGAACGATCAAGGCGTCGACGCCGATGTGTACATCCGCATGGCGCTTTTCGGCCGGTCCAGGGTATCTTTGCCGGAAGCTTCGGCCAACTTAAATGCGAATTACGAGCTAACCGTGGGAGTCTTGCACCAGGGCTTTCAAGGTGACTTCATTTGACACCGAGCCTTTCGTTCTTCCAGGATTC
>DAOTGT010000258.1:0-4138 GCA_035447285.1 Candidatus Competibacter sp. | reverse complement strand
GAACTCAGGTAGACGTTGGCGCCTTTACCGAGGCGGTTGGGGAAGTTGCGGGTCGAGGTGGATACCACCGTCGCACCGTCCGCCACCCGGGCCTGATTACCCATGCACAGTGAGCAGCCGGGCATTTCCATGCGCGCACCGGCCGTGCCGAAGGTGGCGTAATAGCCTTCCTCGCTCAGTTGATGGGCGTCCATCTTGGTGGGAGGCGAGATCCACAAGCGGGTCGGGATGCCGGATTTGCCCGCGAGTACCTTGCCGGCGGCGCGGTAATGACCGATGTTGGTCATGCAGGAACCGATGAAGACCTCGTCGATCTTGGCGCCGGCCACGTCGGCCAGGGTCTTGACGTCGTCGGGATCGTTGGGGCAGGCCAGCAACGGCTCCTTGATGTCGGCCAGGTCGATGTCGATCACCGCCGCGTATTCGGCGTCGGCGTCCGGTTCCATCAAGGTCGGGTTGGCCAGCCACTCCTCCATGCCCTTGATGCGGCGTTCCAGGGTCTTGGCGTCTTGATAACCATTGACGATCATCCACTTGAGCAGCGTGATGTTGCTGTTCAGGTATTCGATGATCGGCTCCTTGTTCAGTCGCACCGTGCAGCCGGCGGCGGAGCGTTCGGCGGAGGCATCGGACAGTTCGAAGGCTTGCTCCACCTTCAGGTCGGGCAGGCCCTCGATTTCCAGGATACGGCCGGAGAAGATGTTCTTCTTGCCTTCCTTCGCCACCGTCAGCAGGCCCGCTTGAATCGCCGCATAGGGAATGGCGTTGACCAGATCGCGCAGGGTGATGCCGGGTTGCATGGTTCCCTTGAAGCGCACCAGCACCGATTCCGGCATGTCCAGCGGCATGGAGCCGGTGGCGGCGGCGAACGCCACCAGGCCGGAGCCGGCCGGGAAGCTGATGCCGATCGGGAAGCGGGTGTGCGAATCGCCGCCGGTGCCGACGGTGTCGGGCAGCAGCATCCGGTTCAGCCAGGAGTGGATGATGCCGTCGCCCGGCCGCAGCGCCACGCCGGCGCGGCTGGAGATGAAGTCGGGCAGGGTGTGGTGGGTCTGCACGTCCACCGGCTTGGGATAGGCGGCGGTGTGGCAGAACGACTGCATGACCAAATCGGCGGAGAAACCCAGGCAGGCCAGATCCTTCAATTCGTCGCGGGTCATCGGGCCGGTGGTGTCTTGAGAACCAACCGTGGTCATCTTGGGCTCGCAATAGGTGCCGGGGCGGATGCCGTCGACGCCGCACGCCTTGCCAACCATCTTCTGCGCCAAGGTGAAGCCCTTGCTGGAACTTTGTGGCGCCACCGGGCGGCGGAACACGGTGGACGGCGCCAGACCCATGACTTCGCGCGCCCAGTCGGTCAGGCCGCGGCCGATGATCAGGTTGATGCGCCCGCCGGCCTGTACTTCGTCCAGCAGCACGTCGGATTTGAAGCTGAAGCGGCTGAGTTCGGCGCCGCTGTCATGGTTCTTGACCACGCCTTCGTAGGGGTAGATGTCGATGACATCGCCCATGTTCATCTTGGTGACGTCGCAATCGGTGATCGGCAGTGCGCCGGCATCTTCCTGGGTGTTGAAGAAAATCGGCGCGATCTTGCCGCCCAGGCAGTAGCCGCCGAAGCGCTTGTTGGGGACGTAGGGGATATCCTCGCCGGTCCACCACAGTACCGAATTGGTGGCGGATTTGCGGCTGGAGCCGGTGCCGACCACGTCGCCGACATAGGCGACCGGGTGGCCTTTTTCCTTGAGTGATTCGATCAGTTTCAGCGGGCCGATCTTGCCGGGCTCGTCGGGTTCGATGCCGGGCCGCGCCATCTTCAGCATCGCCAGGCCGTGCAGCGGGATATCGGGACGGCTCCAGGCGTCGGGGGCGGGGGAGAGATCGTCGGTGTTGGTCTCTCCGGGTACCTTGAACACCGTGACGGTGACTTTCTCCGGCACCTTGGGGCGGCTGGTGAACCATTCGGCCTCGGTCCAGGACTGCATGATCTGTTTGGCGAAGGGGTTACCGGCATCGGCCTTGTCCTTGACGCCATGCCGATAGTCGAACATCAGCAGGGTGTGTGACAAGGCTTGAGCGGCGGCCGGGGCGCACTCGGCGCTGTCCAGCAGGTCGATCAGCGGCTGGATGTTGTAGCCGCCCAGCATGGTGCCCAGCAGTTCGGTGGCGCGGACTCGGGAGATCAGCGGCGATTGGGCTTCGCCCTTGGCGACGGCGGCCAGAAAGGCGGCCTTGACGTAGGCGGCCTGGTCGACGCCGGCCGGTACTCGGTGGGTGATCAGTTCGAGCAGGAAGTTTTCCTCGCCCTGCGGCGGGTTTTTGAGTAGTTCGACCAGATCGGCGGTCTGCCGCGGGTCCAGCGGCAGCGCGGGAATGCCCAGGGCAGCGCGTTCGGCGGCTTGTTGGCGATAGTTTTCGAGCACGGAAAAACCTCCTTGGTTATGTGTTCCGGTGCCCGCGGGTACGGGCGACCGGCGCGGTTGGATTCCAGCATGGGAGCGGCCGAAATGCGCTCGCCGATGGCATGGCAAGCGCATTTCGGCATGAAGAGCGCGGCTATTGTAGCGTTGAAGCGCGGTTTCTGGGAATGTTGCCTTGCGGTGCGCTCGCTGCTCGGTAGAGGGTTTATTCCTTTTCGGCGATGGTCAGCGCCAGGAACAGCGCGCCGTTGTTGCGCTTGACCAGTACCGGCACGGGGCGTCCGGTCGGCAGTTGTCCGACCAGTTCGGCGAACTGGGTCGGATTGGCCACTTCGGCGTTGTTGATGCGGGTGATGATGTCGCCGGGCCGGATGCCGGCGCTGGCGGCCGGGCCTTCCTTGACATCCTTGACCAGTACGCCCGATTCGCCCTGCTGGCGCTGATCGGTGGGCAGTTCGGTCACGATCAGGCCGAGCCGGTTGCGGGCCGGCGGTTCGGCGATGGCTTGTTCCAGCTTGGTTTCCTCGGGCAGTTCCTGGAGTTGGACCGTCAGGATCTGTTCCTTGCCGTTGCGGATCACGATCAGCGGCACCTTGTTGCCGGGTCGGGTGCGACCGACCATCAGCGGCAGTTCGCTGGAGTGGCGAACCGGCTGGTCGTTGAAGGCGACGATGATGTCGCCGGCCTGGACACCGGCCGCCAGCGCCGGACCGTCGTCCATCACCTGACCGACCAGGGCGCCGCGTGGTTTGTCGAGCCCGAAGGATTGGGCCAGCTCCGGCGTGACTTCCTGAATCAACACGCCCAGCCAGCCGCGAGCGACCTTGCCGCCGGCCTTGAGTTGTTCCACCACGTCCACCGCCACATCGATCGGCACGGCGAAGGAGAGTCCTTGATAGCCGCCGGAGCGACTGTAGATCTGCGAGTTGACGCCGATGACCTCGCCGTCGAGGTTGAATAGCGGGCCGCCGGAGTTGCCCGGATTGATGGCGGCGTCGGTCTGAATGAAGGGCACATAATTGTCGCTGGGCAGATTGCGGCCCAGGGCGCTGATGATGCCCTGAGTGGCGCTGCGTTCGAAACCGAAGGGCGAACCGATGGCCAGCACCCACTGCCCGACCTTGACCTTGCCGATGTTACCGAGCTTGACGGTTGGCAGGGGGGTGTCGGCCTTGACCTTGAGCAGGGCGATGTCGCTGCGGGTGTCCTTGCCAACCACCTCGGCGGGCAGTTCGGTGCGGTCGGACAGGCCGACGATGATGCTATCCATGTCCTCGACGACATGGGCGTTGGTGATCACGTAACCATCCGCCGAGAGGATGAAGCCGGAGCCGACCGAAGAGCGTGGTTGCGGGCTCAGCTCGGGCATCTGATCGAAGAATTTCTTGAAGTAGTCGAAGAACGGACTGTTTTCGGGAATTGACGGATGGCCGTGCCAGGGTCGATCTTTTTCCTTGGGTTCCGATTTGGTGTTGATGCTGACCACCGCCGGGCTATAGCGTTCGACCAGGGTGACGAAGTCGGGATAGTCCGCCGCGCTGGCGGTCGCGCTCCACAGCAGGGTGAAGACAGTGACCAGCCAGAACGGTTGCCTGAAGCGTTGCATGGAATGATTCTCCTGAAATGAACGGGATCGGTTTTTTGATGAGTGGTGAGGCGACGGAGGCTGGAAAACCATCCGATTCGTCGGGATTGACCGTCAGTTGTCCGCTTGGTTCGGG
>DAOTGT010000257.1:0-4236 GCA_035447285.1 Candidatus Competibacter sp. | reverse complement strand
TCGTCGCCGAAAACAACGCCAACCCGCGCATGTTGATCGTCCACGAAGTCATGGGACGCAACTGCGGCTGGCTCACCGCCGCCACCGCGCTGGAATACCGCAAGCTGCTCGACCGCGCCGAATGGCTGCCCGCCATCGGACTCGGCCGTCCCTCGTTCGACATCCACGCCGTTTTCATCCCCGAGATGGAAATCGACATCGCCGCCGAAGCCAAGCGCCTGCGCGCCTTGATGGACCAAGTCGACGACATCAACATCTTCGTCTCGGAAGGCGCGGGCGTGGAAGCGATCGTGGCCGAACTACAGGCCAAGGGTCAGGAAGTGCCTCGCGACGCCTTCGGCCACATCAAGCTCGACGCCGTCAACCCCGGTAAATGGTTCGGCGAGCAGTTCGCCCAGATGATCGGCTCGGAAAAAACCCTGATCCAGAAGTCCGGCTATTTCGCGCGCGCTTCCGCCGCCAACAGCGAGGACATCCGCCTCATCAAATCCTGCGTTGACATGGCCGTCGAATGCGCCATGCGCCGCGAAGCCGGCGTCATCGGCCATGACGAAGATCGCGGTGGCGTATTGCGTGCCATCGAATTCCCGCGCATCAAGGGCGGCAAGCCCTTCGATATCGATACCCCCTGGTTCACCGACATGTTGGCGGCCATCGGGCAACCGAAAGGCAAGAAGCTCACGGTCAGTCACTAGAAACAAAGCCGGAATACACCGGAATGAAACCGTGCAAGCCCACGGTCGATTCTGGTTTTCCGGCTCGCATCGTCCGTCCCCACCCTCTCAAGGCGGTGGGGGCGCGATGACCTCGCGACTACCGTTCGACTGCAACGGCCCTACCACACCGGCGCTTTCCATTTCCTCGACCAGCCGTGCCGCCCGGTTATAACCGATGCGCAAGCGGCGCTGCACACCCGACACCGAGGCACGGCGCGATTCGGTCACGATGCGCACCGCTTCATCGTAGAGTGGATCGCTCTCGCCGCCACGACCCTCGCCATCGCCATTGCCGTTGTCGCTCTCCTCGCGCGGTTCGGCCAACACATCGTCGATATAATCCGGCGCCCCGGTCTGGCGCAAAAAGTCGACCACCCGAGTAACCTCGTGATCGTCCACGAACGCGCCATGCACCCGCTGCGGCAAACCGGTGCCGGGCGGCAAGTACAGCATGTCGCCGTGCCCGAGTAACTGCTCCGCCCCCATCTGATCGAGGATGGTGCGCGAATCCACCCGCGACGACACCTGAAAGGCCACGCGAGTCGGGATGTTGGCTTTGATCAGACCGGTGATCACGTCGACCGACGGCCGCTGGGTCGCCAGAATCAGGTGTATGCCGGCGGCGCGCGCCTTCTGCGCCAGGCGGGCGATCAACTCCTCGACCTTCTTGCCGACGATCATCATCATGTCGGCCAATTCGTCGATCACCACCACGATGAACGGCAACGGCTGCAACACCGCGATTTCGCCCGGCACCTCCGCGCGCTCCGGCGTCCAGAACGGATCGGCCAATCCCTCCCCCGTCGCCAGTGCGTCGAGCACCTTACGGTTGAAACCGGCGATGTTGCGCACCTTCAAGGCCGCCATCAAGCGATAGCGGCGCTCCATTTCCGCCACGCACCAGCGCAGGGCATTGGCCGCTTCCTTCATGTCGGTCACCACCGGGGTCAACAGATGCGGGATGTCCTCGTAAATCGACAGCTCCAGCATCTTCGGATCGACCAGGATCAGCCGCACCTCGCTGGGTGGCGCCTTGTACAGCAGGCTGAGCAGCATGGCGTTGATCGCCACCGACTTACCGGAACCGGTGGTGCCGGCCACCAGCAGGTGCGGCATCTTGTTCAGATTCGCCACCACCGGGTTGCCGCCGATATCCTTGCCCAAGGTTAGGGTCAGCGTCGCGCTCGACTGGGTGTAGACCGGCGCCTCCAGCACCTCGCGCAGGTAGACGATCTCGCGATGCCGGTTGGGAATCTCCAGTCCGATCACCGACTTGCCGGGGATGATCTCCACCACCCGCACCCCGATCACCGACAGACCACGCGCCAGATCCTTGGCTAGATTGCTGATCTGACTGACCTTGACGCCCGGCGCCGGCTCGACCTCGAAGCGGGTGATCACCGGACCCGGTTCCACCGCCACCACCTGGGCCTCAATGCCAAAACTTTTGAGCAGGACTTCCACCCGTCGGGACATCTCGACCAGCGTCTCGCTGGAATAACCGGCGGTGCGAGCCGGCGGCCGATCCAGCAGATCCAACGAAGGGAGCAGACAGGGCGCGGCCGGAGCCGGAGTGACGACCCGCCGCGCCAGGGTCGCCACCGGCGCGGGAGATACCGGCGCGCGCGGCGCCGGATGCGGAACCACGACCGGCGGCGGCGAATGCGCCGGCTCCCCCAGAACCTCTTGCTCTTCCGGCGTAAAATCGGTTTGCGCGTCAGCCACCGGATAAGGGATCGAGACCACGCGGGCGAGTCGATCGCCACCGGCCGGAACCGCCCGCGCGTTGGCAACGCCGCCGGCGAAACCCGCGCCCGTGGGCCGGTCCGTCCGCGCTGGCGGGACCGGCGTCACCGGTTGGGCCGTTGCCGGAGGGGGCTGGTTAACGGTGGGGTTACGGCCAATGCCAGCGGTGGGCACCAGCGTCAACATATCCAGCATCGGCCTGGCTGGAGTCCCGCCGACGGGTTCGGGAGCGGCCGTAACCGCATGCGGCCGACGGTCCTGTGTCGGTAAATTCAGCACCGGTTCGATGCGCGCCGACGGCCGCGAGCCTGCCACCGCCTCGGTTTTGCCAGGCGGCGGAGTGGCGTCGGGTGGCGGAATGGAGTCGGCCGAGGTGGGATTTTCGCCGGCGGCTTTCGTCGTGGACATCCGATCGACGGCCGGTTCCTTGCTCTCGCTGGTCCGTCGGTCGCGCCACCAGGCCAACAAGCGGCTGGCGGCGCCGCGCAACCGCGCCCCTGGAGCCGATCGCTCCGTCGCCACTGGCGCCGCCTCGGCATCGGCGATCGGCTCCACCACCGGGGGATCGGGCGGTGGCGCGGCGTTGCCGTTCGCCGGACGACTCCGAGACAGCGGCGCCAGGATCAAACCGCCAACCCAGTCCGTTGCCTTCAACACCGCGCCGCCCAAACCTTCCACCAACACCAGCCACGACAAACCGGTACCCAGGGTAAACCCGGCCAGCAACAAGGCCGCCATGAACAGATTGCCGCCCGTAAACCCGAAGGCCTGAATCAGAAACCGGCCGACATGCATGCCCACCAGCCCACCCGCCGGCCCATCGCCGGGCACCGTACCGGGAGCCGCTTGCAGATGCACCGCCGCCAAGCCGCAGGCGGTGGCCAGCGCCACCGCGAAGCCCAGCACCCGGAACAGCACCACCTCCGCGTCCAGATCCAGCAGCATGCCGCACTTGAACAGCCGCCAACCGCCGAACATCACACCCAGCGGCAGCAGATAAGCGGAATAGCCGAAAAAATACAGGGTAATGTCGGCAAACCATGCGCCGGTCACGCCACCGAGATTATGTGGCTGAACTACGGGTCCGGTATGAGTCCAGGCCGGGTCCGCCGGATTGTAGGTCACCAACGCACCGATCATTCCCAACGCGACCGCAACCAACAGCCAGAAACCGATTTCCCTCAAAATACGCTTCAAGAAACGAAGAACGCCGAACCGAATCTCATGCCGTTCGGTCTTGACTCGATGTGCCTGCGCCAAAATGGAATCCTATGGTGGTATGGTGATATGAAGGATGTGCCCGAAATTCAAGGGCCAGCCGCCCGCGTTGGGCGCGATCGCCATCGATCGGCGATCGGCGATCGGAAAATCGAATATGGGTTATTGTCCCATCCCCAGACGATCAGGTGAAGGGCACCGGCACGCCGGGCACGAACCACCACGCCGTTTCGGGTTCAAAACCGCATGGCGCGCTTGCGATCCGATTCTCCCATCACTCCAACCCATGACTCATGCGCATCCAATTCCTCGATAGCCTGAGCGAGCTTTCCGCATCCGAGTGGAACGCGCTCGTACCCGACCACAACCCTTTTCTCAGCCACGAGTTTCTCAGTGCCCTGGAGCGGCATCGATGCGTCGGCGAACGCAGCGGCTGGCTACCCCGGCACCTCGCCTGTCGGGACGAACATGGACGACTGCTGGGCGCGGCGCCGCTGTACCTGAAATACAACTCCTACGGTGAATTCGTCTTCGACTGGGGCTGGGCCGAAGCCTA
>DAOTGT010000256.1:0-4237 GCA_035447285.1 Candidatus Competibacter sp. | reverse complement strand
CACGGCGAGGCGCTGGCGGACCAGGAACGCTCGGTGCGGCTTTTCCAGCAAGCCGTGCTGGAAGAGAGTCTGCATTTTGCCCGCCACCACCGTGATCTGATCCACCGTTTTGGCCGGTTTCCGCACCGCAACGCCATCCTGGGGCGAGAGAGCACGCCCGAGGAGATCGCCTACCTCGCCTCACCCGAGGCGTTTCTCGGTTAGGCCATGAACCGCCTCGACTTTCCCGTAAGCCCCAACTGTTTGAGAAGATGGGGCCATGAAGAGGTCGACAAACTTTTCACCCGCTGGGCCTACCCTTTACTGTCGGCGCCGCCACTGGACGATATCGGCGCTATCCTGCTTCGGCGCGGCGACGACCCGCCAGGAAAGCGCGCACCGCTTGTTCGGTGGCGACGGCCAGATAATCGCCACCGGCCGCCATGGCCTGCTCCAGGCTGACCGGTCCCGGACACAGGCTGAATACCGCGTCGATACCCCGCTCGTACAGGGATTCGAGACCGCCACCGACGCTGCCGGCGATGGCAAGGCAAGGCACACCGACTGCGCGGGCACGTTCCGCCACGCCGGCCGGGGCCTTGCCGAAGGCGGTTTGAAAGTCAATCTGGCCTTCGGCGGTCAATACCAGGTCCGCGCCGCGCAAGTGTTGGTCCAATCCGACTAGATCCAGCACCAGATCGACGCCACGTCGCAGTTCGGCGTTCAGGAAAGCCTTCAAGCCCGCGCCCAGACCGCCGGCCGCGCCGGCACCCGGCAGCTCGCGCACGTCCAGGCCGAGATCGCGTTCGATCACCGCCGCCAGATGAGCCAATCCAGCCTCCAGCGCCCGCACCTGTTCGGGCGTGGCGCCCTTTTGGGGCGCGTAGACACGGGCCGCGCCGCGTTCGCCCAGCAACGGATTGTCCACGTCGCAGATCGCCTCCACCCGCAGCCCGTTCAGCCGTGGATCGAGTCCATCGAGATCGATGCGTTCGATGGCGGCCAGCGCTCCGCCGACTGGTTCGACCGGGTTGTCGTTCCCGTCCAGGAAGCGCGCGCCCAAAGCCGTCGCCATGCCGATGCCGCCGTCGTTGGTGGCGCTGCCGCCGATGCCGATCACCAGCTGGGAAATCCCCAGATCCAGCGCCGCCGCGATCAGTTCTCCCGTACCGAGGGTGGTGGTGAGCATGGGGTCGAGCCGATCCCTGGGCAACAGCGCCAGGCCGCTGGCGGTCGCCATTTCGATCGCCGCCAATCGGCGCATGGGCACATGGCAGAACGTGGCGAACACGGGATCGCCGCGCGGGCCGGTAACGGTGACGGTGCGCGCCTCGCCGTTCAGGGCGTTGAGCAGCACATCGGCCAATCCGTCGCCGCCGTCGGCGACCGGAACCCGCGCGATCTCAGCGTTCGGACAGGCCCGCACGACGCCGCGCGCCATGGCCTCCGCCGCCTGGGTGGCGGTCAGACAACCCTTGAGGGCATTCGGAGCAAGTACGATTTTCATGGGAGATAAATCGCTTTGTGTGGTGGCCGAGGTGAAGAATAAGGTGATTTCCGCATCTTCACATACCATGCAAGCGGACCGGATCAGGATATCCCATTTGGGCAACTTGGGATGCCGTTCCAATCGAGCCCCTCCACTGCTTGCATGGCCTCTTTGGATAAGGAGATGCCTTTTTTATAGACCTTGCGGCTCAATTCCACCACCGGGTGAATACCCTTCCAGGTCATGCGCTTTGCTCACTCCAGCATAATTTGGGCATCCACCAGTTTCGCGCCGTTCCAGTGCTTTTCCAGAATCCCCCAGCAACGCTCAATGGGATTGTATTTGCTGTGGTACGGTGGGTAGCCAAGAAGCGGGATGGGCGTACCGATGTGATCGACGAACTCGACCCTCCGTTTGAGAAACCGCGTGCGCCGACCGTTGCTTTCCGGCCCGTTGTCGGCCTTGATCTGCGGGAGCAAGGGAGCATTGCGTTGCTCTGACTGTCCCGCTTCAGTCGGAATTGGAGTTTTCCTCGAATTGAGTTTCTACAACTGTAGTAATAGAACGTGTTCACGATCTCCTGCCGAGTCCGCGAACATCGGGGGATGCGTACGAAGAGCTGCTCAGGAGATCGTGAACACGTTTTTAGGCCCTTGACCTGCACAACCGCCGTGGCCAGACTTGAACGCCACTCCGGGGCTCAATAGAAATCGACCACCGAATCACCGAGTTTGGCTTTGTCGAAGGTCAGGGAACGGACGTGGGCTTGGGCTCCTCCGAGCAACGACTGGATCCCTTGATGATGGACATCAAATCGCCCATGTGCGGCGGCGAAATCTGGGTGTCGTGGCCCGTGTCGGCGCGCAGCTCAAGGCCGTCCGAACTGGCGGCGGTAGTCGCGCGGGCTGAGTTGGTAAGCCCGCGTGAAATGAAGACGAAATGAAGCCGTCGAGCCGAAGCCCGCCACGCCGGCAATGGCGTCGATCGAGCGGTCACCCTGCTCCAAGAGCCGTGCGGCGGCGGCCAGGCGGCGCCGCAGCAGCCATTCGAGCACCGTGGTGCCGGTTGCCTTGGTGAAATGGCGAGTAAAGGTACGCCGGCTCATCGCCGCCCTCGCCGCCAGGGAATCGATGCTGTGCGGCTCAGCCAGATTCTGCTCGACCCATGCCAGCACCTTGGCCAGACGCGCGCTCGACGGTGCAGTGGCCACCGGCTGTTCGATGAACTGCGCTTGGCCGCCCGGCCGATGCGGCGCCATCACGAGGCGCCGCGCCACCCGGTTGGCAATCTCGGCACCACGCATGCGACGCAACAGGTGAAGGCAGCAATCGAGCGCGGCGGCGGTGCCGGCCGAGGTGACGATGCCGCCTTCATCGATGTAGAGAACCGTGGCGTCCAGCGCCACCGCCGGAAAGCGTGAACGAAAATCGTCGGCCCAGGCCCAGTGGGTGGTGACCCGCCGCCCGTTGAGCAATCCCGCGTAGGCCAGAGCATAGGTTCCCAGGCACAGCCCGGCCAGCACCACGCCGCGCTGGTGCGCATCACGCAATGCGGCCATCAGGCCTGCGCCCGGCGGGCGCGAGACATCCGGCCAGCTCGGCACGATCACCAGGTCGGCGCCGGCCAATTCGGCCAGATCCCCAAAAGTCTCCACCTGCAAGCCCATGGAGAGGTGCACGGCGGAGTCCCCCTCCGCACACAGCCGCACTTCGTAACCGGGCGCACCGATCGCGGCACGGTCTTCGCCGAACACCAGCCAGGGCACGGCGAGGTGAAAGGGCCTCAGGCCATCGGCCACCATCACGGCGATGCGGGCGGTTTGCTTCAGAGGATCCGGTGGAATGGGCGGGGCAACGGTCGACATGGCCCGATCCTAGCGATATTTGTCACTTAGGTCACTCACGCGGGCAGCGCGGCGAGCGGAGAATGGCCCCGTCTTCCTCCCCACCACCGGAACCCATCATGCCCAAGACCTCACCCCGCCGCGCCCTGATAGTCATCGACGTCCAAAACGAGTACGTCAGTGGCCGGCTACGCATCGAATTTCCGCCATTGGAAGATTCGCTGCGCCACATCGCCGACGCCATGGCGGTCGCCACCTCAAACGGCATCCCCATCGTCACCGTGCAGCAGACCACGCCGCCGGACGCGCCCTTGTTCGCCCAGGGCTCGGAGGGGTGGCAACTCCACGCGGTGATGGCTGGCCAGGATGCCGACCATCGCGTCGAAAAGACCCTGCCGAGCGCCTTGCGTGGCACCAATCTAGAGGCCTGGCTGCGCGAGCGCGACATCGACACCCTGACGCTCGCCGGCTATATGACCCACAATTGCGTGCTATCGACGGCCATCGACGCGGCGCAGGCAGGCTTCGTGGTGGAGGTACTGGCCGATGCCAGCGGCAGCGTGCCCTACGCCAACGAAGCCGGCACGACGACGGCGGAAATCCTGCATCGGACGATTTGCGTGCTGCTGCAGTCGCGCTTCGCTGCGGTGGCGCCGACCCAGGCCTGGATCGAGCACCTCGCCCACGGCCAAGCCCTGCCCCGCAGCAACATCTTCGCCTCCAACCAGGCGGCCCCGCGCCTGCGCGTCGGGGCGGTAACACTGTCATGAACGACGCTCTCGCCGCCCTGCCGGGGCTGGTGTCGCTGATCAATCCACTATCGCGATCCTCCGAATTCAACAGCTTTTTTCGAGATGAGCCCCTCGTAGCACTGCTCGATGCCGTCAGGCGAGCCCGAAATCGCCCTCGGCGGTCGCCGCGCCGCG
>DAOTGT010000255.1:0-4245 GCA_035447285.1 Candidatus Competibacter sp. | reverse complement strand
AACTGCGCCGAAGCCACCATCAAGGATTTCGGCGTGGTCTGCGTGGATTCCGGTTATGAAATTCATGTGGGCGGCAATGGCGGCATCAAGATTCGCGGCACCGATTTGCTGTGCAAACTGGCGACGGAGGCGGAAGTGAAGGAGTACTGCTGCGCGTTCATGCAGCTTTACCGCGAGGAAGGCCGCTATTTGGAACGCACCGCGCCGTGGATCGAGCGGGTCGGTCTCAGCTATGTGAAGTCGCGCATCGTCGAGGACGAGGAAAATCGCAAGGCGCTCTGTGCCCGTTTTCTCGAATCGCAACAATATGCCCAGATCGATCCCTGGGCGGAACGCGCCGGCGGACGCGTGGACGCCCACGAGTTCCAGCCCTTGCAACGAGTGGGTTGAGGAGTGGAGACCATCATCATGTACGACTGGCACGAAATTGGCGCGCTCGACGACATTCCCCGCCTGGGTTCGCGCGTGGTGCAAACCCCGCATGGCGACGTGGCGGTTTTTCGCACCGCCGACGATCAGGTATTTGCTTTGCGCGACCGCTGTCCGCACAAGGGCGGGCCGCTGTCGCAGGGTATCGTTCACGGTCATCGCATCACCTGCCCGCTGCACAACTGGGTGCTGGAGTTGGAAAGTGGTCAGGCGGTCGCGCCGGACGCGGGTTGCGCCACGCATTATCCGGTGCGGCTGGAAAACGGTCGGCTTTGGCTGGGCTTGAACAATGTGGTCAGCTTGCCGACCACAGCCCCCGCAATCGCTTGAAGGGGAGGGTGAGGCGATGAGCGGCGCTGGCGAAATGGTGCGCACCACCTGTCCCTACTGCGGAGTCGGTTGCGGCGTGAAGGTCACGATTGACGCCGACGGTGGCGCGCGGGTGGCGGGCGACGAGACCCATCCGGCCAATTACGGGCGGCTTTGCTCGAAAGGCGCGGCGCTGGGCGAAACACTGAGTCTCGATGATCGCTTGCTGTATCCCGAAATCGCTGGGCAACGGGTGTCGTGGGATGAGGCAATAACCAAGATTGCCAATGGCTTTTGCCGAGCGCTGCTGAAACACGGCCCCGATGCGGTGGCCTTTTACGTTTCCGGGCAACTGCTGACCGAGGATTACTATGTCGCCAACAAGCTGATGAAGGGTTGTCTCGGTGCCGCCAACATCGATACCAACTCACGGCTATGCATGTCGTCCTCGGTGGCTGGCCACAAACGGGCGTTCGGTACCGATACGATGCCCGGTTGTTACGAGGATCTGGAAGAGGCCGATGTGGTGGTACTGGTCGGTTCCAACTTGGCTTGGTGTCACCCGGTGCTGTATCAGCGCATCCTCGCCGCGCGTGAACGCCGTGGGGGCAAGCCATCGCTGGTGGTGATCGATCCGCGTCGCACCACCACCTGCGATGTCGCGGAAACGCATTTGCCGCTCAAACCCGGTTCGGATACGGCCTTGTTCAACGGGTTGCTGGTTCATCTCTATCAGCAAAACCGCTTGGACCCTGAGTTCTTGGACGAGCATGTCGCGGGTTTCTGGTCAGCCTATCGAACCGCAAAGGAAGTCGCGCCCAATGTGCCCGCCGTCGCGGCTCGCACCGGTTTGCCCGAAAGCGCCGTTGCCGAGTTTTATGGGCTGTGGGGTCGTACCCGCAAGGTAGTGACAGTGTATTCGCAGGGCGTCAATCAATCCGCCCACGGCAGCGATAAGGTCAACGCGATCATCAATTGCCATCTGGCGACCGGACGCATCGGGCAGCCGGGTATGGGACCATTTTCGGTCACCGGCCAGCCCAATGCGATGGGTGGGCGTGAGGTGGGCGGTTTGGCGAACCAACTGGCGGCGCACATGGATTTCGCGCCAGAGGATGTCGAACGCGTGCAGCGGTTTTGGCAAGCCCCCGCCATCGCCCAGGGTCCCGGATTGAAAGCCGTCGATCTATTTAAAGCGGTCGCTGACGGGAAGATCAAAGCCTTATGGATCATGGGCACCAATCCGGTGGTCAGCATGCCCGACGCCGACCAGGTTCGAGAGGCCTTGCGGTGCTGTCCGTTGGTAGTGGTGTCCGATGCCGTGGCCGATACCGATACCATGCGTTTGGCGCGTATCAAACTGCCGGCGCTGACCTGGGGTGAAAAGGAAGGTACGGTCACCAACTCCGAACGACGGATTTCCCGCCAGCGGACCTTCTTGCCGCCGCCCGGCGAAGCGAAACCCGATTGGTGGGCCATGACCCAAGTCGCTCGACGCTTGGGATTCGAGGCGTGGTTTCCCTTTGAGTCGGCCGCAGCTGTTTTCCGCGAACATGCGGCTTTGTCCGGGTTCGAGAACGAGAACGCTCGCCGCGATTTCGATATTTCCGCGCTCGCCGACCTCTCGGATACCGATTACGATGTTTTGCAACCCGTGCAATGGCCCTTGCCACATGGGGTCACGGTAGGTACGGCGCGATTGTTCGGCGCGGGTGGATTCTTCACCGCCGATGGCAGGGCGCGCTGCGTTGCCATCGGCGAGCGGGCGCCCGCCCATGCGGTCGATGACAGCTTTCCGCTGGTGCTCAACAGCGGGCGGATTCGCGATCAGTGGCACACCATGACCCGCACCGGCAAGACCGCGCGGCTGACCGGCCATATTCCCGAACCCTATGTCGAGATTCATCCAGTGGACGCGCTGGCCTGCGGCGTCAGCGAGAATGGGCTGGCGCGGGTACATAGTCGCTGGGGCGAGATGATCGTGCGGGTGCGCACCAACTCGGAGCAGCAACCGGGCAGCGTGTTCGTGCCGATGCATTGGGGTACGCCGCTGGCGCCACGCGGGCGGGTCAACGCAGCGGTCAATCCGGTGGTCGATCCGCTGTCCGGTCAACCGGAATCCAAGCATACCCCGGTGCGGGTACAGGCGTACCGTCCCCGCTGGCACGGGTTTTTGCTATCTCGCGCGGCCATCGATCCGCCGGCGGTCGAATATCGGGTCAGCGTCCGCGACCGGGAGTGCTGGCGCTACGAACTGGCGGGAGAAGAGTCGGTCGAGGATTGGCCGAGCCGGGCCCGCGGTTTACTCGGCGATGAACCCGCTTGGGAATGGCTGGAGTTCGCCGATCTCGGCACCGGCCGCTACCGGGGGGCGGTGCTGGTGGACGGACGGCTGCGTGCTTGTCTGTTTGTCGCGCCCGGTCCCGAACTGCCGCTGCGTGGTTGGCTGGCTGGATTGTTCGCCGCTTCGGAATTGGATTCCACCGAACGCGCCAGTCTGCTGGCCGGACGGCCAGGGCAGGGTCAGCGCGACAATGGCCGCATCGTCTGCGCCTGTTTCGGGGTGGGCCTGAACACCCTGACCGCCGCCATCCGCGACCAGCGCTTGATCACGCCCGAGGCGATCGGCGCGGCGCTGCAAGCGGGTACCAACTGCGGTTCTTGCGTGCCGGAGCTACGACAACTGATCGCGCAAGGCTAGAATCGACGCTCCCGAAACCACCGAGGAGCGATCGCCCCGATGTCTCGTGTCCAGACTGGCCTGGAAGTACTGATCAGCGACTATCCCGAAAAAATTCGCGGCGCCCGGATTGGGATGGTGTGCCATCCCGCCAGCGTCGATGCCGAATTGCGGCATGCGCTGGACCTGTTGCAGGTGGTCGGCGCCCAAATCGTCGCCATCTTCGGCCCAGAGCACGGCGCCCGGGGCGAGGCGCAGGATATGGAGGATGTCGAGGATATTTCCCTTGATCCCCGACTTGGGGTTCCGGTCCATAGTCTGTACGGCGCGACTTTCGACAGTCTGACGCCTCGGCCTGAACAGCTTCGGGGACTCGATGCCCTGGTCATCGACTTGCAGGATGTGGGCGCGCGCTATTACACCTTCGTGTGGACCATGGCCTTGTGCATGGAGGCGGCCGGCAAGGTTGGGGTGCGGGTGCTGGTCTGCGACCGCCCGAATCCCATCGACGGAGTGACGACCGAAGGCAATTTGATCAAGCCAAGCTTTGAGTCTTTCGTCGGCCTGCATCCGTTGCCCAATCGGCATGGGCTGACGCCCGGTGAGGTCGCTCGCTTTGTCCAGCGCCGGTGCGGTGTCGAATGCGAGTTGGACATCGTGCCTCTGCGAGGTTGGCGGCGCGAGATGTACTTCGAGGATACCGGCTTGCCTTGGGTCTATCCCTCGCCCAATATGCCGACGGTCGATACCGCGCTGGTCTATCCCGGCATGTGCTTGGTGGAAGCGACCGAGCTGTCGGAGGGGCGGGGGACGTGCCGGCCGTTCGA
>DAOTGT010000254.1:0-4255 GCA_035447285.1 Candidatus Competibacter sp. | reverse complement strand
ACCAGCAGACTGACGGCGGCCACCGCGCCCAGCAGCATGGTCAATACCTTGGTGGTGCCGGTCATGGCCTCGGCGATCTGCCGGGTGTCGAGGATGGAAAAATTATCGTCCTCGTTGGCGACGATCTTGCGTCGTTCACGCATCAGCAACCGTAAATCCGCCATGATGCGGTCGGTATCCCCGCTGTCTTGCGCCGACACCATCAGGGTATTGACATCTTGGTTGCCGGCCAGGCGGCGCTGCAAGGTACGCAGCGGTATCACGATGATGTCGTCCTGATCCATGCCCATGGCCGACTGTCCCTTGGATTGCAGCAGGCCGATCACCTCGCAGGCGAAATTCTTGATCCGCAACTCGTCGCCCAGCGGCGGTCGGTCGCCGAACAACTCCTTGCGCACCGTGGCGCCGATCACGCAAACGGCCTTGCCGGCGCGCTGCTCGGCCTTGGTGAAAACCCGTCCGTCGGCCAGCTGCCAGTTGCCCACGGTGAAATAAGCATCGGTGCTACCGGTTACCGTGGTCGACCAATTGTGCGCCGTATACACCACGGTCACGCTTTTGTTGGCGACCGGCGCGACCGCATTGATCGAACCGATCTGCGCCGCGATGGCTTCCGCGTCGCTGGCCTTGAATCGCGGCGCGCCCGCCGAATCCCGTCCGGGACCGAGCCGTTGACCGGGGCGCACCATGATGAGGTTACTACCGAGGCTGGAAATCTGGTCCGAAACCGCGCGGGTGGCGCCGTTGCCCAGCGTGACCATGGTGATCACCGCGCCGACGCCGATCACGATACCGAGAATGGTCAGGAACGACCGCAGCAAATTGCGCCGAATCGCCCGTAAGGCCAATAGCACGCTGCTCCAGAACATCAAGAGTTCTCCCCATTGTGATGATCCGAATCGACTCGGCCGTCCACGAAGTGGATGACTCGTTTGGCGTACCGCGCCATGTCGGGTTCGTGGGTGACCATCAGTACGGTGATGCCCCGGTCGCGATTCAGGGCGACCAGCAAATCCATGATCTCGTGGCTACGCTGGCTGTCGAGATTGCCGGTCGGCTCGTCGGCTAGCAGGATGGTCGGATCGGTCACGATGGCGCGGGCGATGGCGACGCGCTGTTGCTGACCACCGGACAGTTCGGCGGGCGTGTGGTGCTCCCACTGCCGCAAACCGACCGCGTCGAGCGCCGTGCGGGCCTTGGCATGACGGGCTGCGCGCGGTTCGCCCCGGTACACGAGAGGCAGTTCGACGTTTTCCAAGGCGGTGGTGCGGGCCAATAAGTTGAAGCCTTGGAATACGAAGCCGAGGTAATAACGGCGCAGCAAGGCGCGCTGGTTGCGGGTCAAATTCTCGACGTGCATCCCGCGAAAGAGGTAAGCGCCCGAGGTCGGGTTGTCCAGGCAGCCGAGGATGTTCATGGCGGTGGATTTGCCGGAACCGCTCGGACCCATAATCGCGACGAACTCGCCGGCGTCGATGCGTAGATTGACCCCGCGCAGCGCCAGAAACGTCGCCGGCCCTTGCCCGTAAGTTTTGGTCACGTCCCGCAATTCGATCAGCGCGCCGTTTTCCGGCGCGGCGCGCTCGCTGGTCGCGTTCAAGGCGTCGCACTCAGCCGGGCGGTAATCACCGGCATGCCCGCCGCCAAACCCGCGCCGGTGACCTCGGTCATGCGTCCGTCGCTTTGGCCGACGGTCACCGGAATCGCAACCGGCTGGCCGTCGCGCAGCACCCACACCCGTTGCGCGGCGCTTTTGTCGGGCGTTTCCGTTACGGATTTGGTGGCTTGCGGGCGGGGTGGTCGGGGCAGCAAACTGGCCAACAAACCGCCGCCGCTGCTCGGTTGCGCATTCGCCGCCGGCTTTGGCGGGGTGAAACGCAACGCCGCGTTCGAAACCAGCAGCACGTTTTCCCGTTCGGCGGTGACGATTTCCGCCGTGGCGGTCATGCCGGGACGCAGACTGAGGTCGTCGTTATCGACGTTGAGAATGGTCTTGTAGCTGACCACATTGTCCACCGTCTCCGAGCCGAAACGCACCAGATCGATGGTGGCGGGAAATTGCCGGTTGGGGTAGGCATCGACGGTGAAGGTGGCGGCTTGCCCTTTTTGTACCTGACCGACATCCGCTTCGTCCACGTCCACCTGCAATTCCATTTGCGCCAGATTTTCGGCGAGTGTGAACAAGACCGGCGCTTGCAGCGAGGCGGCCACCGTTTGCCCTGGCTCCACCGAGCGGGTGAGCACCACGCCATCGATGGGTGAACGGATGGACGCCTTGGTCAAATCGGTTTCGCTGGAACGGAGGGTGGCGCGGGCTTCGTCCACCGCCGCGCGCGCGCTGGCCTCGTCGGCGATGGCGCGTTGCTGGGTGGCCTCGGCGGTTTCCAGTTCCGCCGGCGAAGGCACCTTGCCGCCGCTCAGTTTGGCTACTTGCCGCAAGCGTTTGAGATTGGCGCGCGCTTCCTGGACGGTCGCCACGGTTTGCAACACCTTGGCGTCGGCCGAGGCCAATGCCGCCTTGGCCTTGGCAATGGCGTCCTGGAGCTTGGCGATATCCAGACGAGCGAGCACCTGGCCTTTTTTCACCCGGTCGTTGTAGTCCACGAACACCGCTTCGATGGTGCCGGACAACTCGCTGCCCACCTCGACCTCGTTGACCGGCGCCAGTTTACCCGTCGCCGAAACCGTAACTTGCAGGTCGCCCCGGCTGACCGGTTCGGTCTGGTAGCGGGGCGTCGCCTGGGTTTCGGCACGGGAACGAAGGAACGCGAAACCACCGACGCCCAGCGCGACGAGGACGCTTGCCACGAGCAGCCAGCGTATCAGGCTTCCAAGGAAGTGGCTTTTGGGCGTTCCCATGCCGACGATTTTCGCTAGCTCTGGATCGTGCTGCATGGATGGATTCACGACGATTTCCCTTGCGCGCTGGCAACCGTCTCAACGGATATTGGCGACCAGCCGCCGCCCAGCGCTTTGTAAAGTTGAATCAAGGCGGAGACCTGTTCGGCCTCACTGGCGGTGAGGCTGTCTTCCAGCGTGAGCACGGTGCGTTCCGTATCCAGCACCGTCTGGAAATCGATGATGCCGGTGGTATAGCGATGGCGGGCCAGCAGAGCCGCAAGTTGGGCCGCCCGCGTGGCGTTCCGCAGGCTTTGCTGGCGTTGGCGGGTATTGGCCAGGGCGACCAAGGCATTTTCGACCTCCTCCAACGCACTGAGCACCGTCGATTGGTAGTTGACCAATGCCTGCTCCTGCACCGCCGTTTGAATCGCGACCTGCTGGCGGATGCGCCCGGCGTCGAAGATCGGCCCGGCGATCGATCCCAATAGAGAACCCGTGGTTGCATCGACGCTGTTCAAGTTGCCGAGGGTCAAGGCCGCCAAGCCGATCGAACCGCTCAGATTGAAACTCGGATAGCGTTTGGCCTCGACTTCGCCGATCCGCGCGGTTTCCGCCGCCAGCGTGCGTTCGGCGGCGCGCACGTCGGGACGCTGGCGCAGGGTGTCGGCGGGGATGGTCACGATGACCCGCTCGGGTATTTCGGGAATCTTGGCCGAGTTCGCCAAGGTCGAGTGCAGGGTGCCGGGTTGTTGTCCGAGCAGGATGGCCAGGCGATGCTCGGCCTCGGCGCGACCGGTGTCGAGACTGGGAATTTGGGCGCGGGTCTGTTCGAGATTCGAGCGAGCCTGTTCCACGTCCAACGCGGTGGTCAGCCCAGCTTCGGCTCGCCACTGGGTCAGCTTCAAGGTTTCGAGCTGGGAGTCGGCGTTGGCCTTGGCGATCTCCAAGCGGGTCTGGTAGTTGCGCAGTTCCACATAGTTGAGCGCGACTTCGGCGCTCAGCGAGACCTGGACATCGTGCAGATTGGCTTCGCTGGCTTCGAGATCGGCTTGGGCCGCTTCCTCGCCGCGCCGGAGGCCGCCGAACACGTCCGGTTCCCAACTGGCGTCGAATCCGGCATTGAACAGGTTCGCCACGCCGCCGCCGCCGGATTGACCGCTGGCTTTCGCCCGCTGTCCAGCTGCCGAACCCGAAAGCGTCGGAAACAGCTCCGCCCCGGCCAGAGCCCGTTGCGCACGCGCCTGACGCAGTTTTGCTTGAGCGGCGTGGAGGTCGGGACTATTGCGCAGGGCCTGTTCGATCAGGGTGGTCAGGGTCGGATCGTCGAGTTGCTTCCACCAGGTCGCCAAATCTTCTGGCGTCGTCGGTGAGATCGTGGCCTGGGCCGCCGCCGCGCCTTGCCAGGTGGCCGGCG
>DAOTGT010000253.1:0-4271 GCA_035447285.1 Candidatus Competibacter sp. | reverse complement strand
CAGCCGCGCTCGCTTGTCACGGCCTCGGCAAGACGTTTAGCAGCGGCAGCCGCGTCATCCAGGCTCTGGATGGCATCGACCTGACGGTTGCGCCGGGCCGGATCACCGGCCTGATCGGTCCCGACGGCGCCGGCAAAACCACGCTGATGCGACTGGCCGCCGGGTTGCTGCGGGCCGACGCCGGCGCCTTGCGGGTGCTGGATCTGGACGTCAGCCTGAACCCATTGGCGGTACAGTCGGCCATCGGCTACATGCCGCAGCGCTTCGGTCTGTACGAGGATTTGAGCGTCCAGGAAAATTTGGATCTGTACGCCGATCTGCAAGGCGTGCTGGCTGCCGAACGGCGCGGACGCTACGCCGAACTGTTGCACATGGTCGGTTTGGCGCGCTTCACCGCGCGACTGGCGGGACGGCTGTCCGGCGGCATGAAACAGAAGCTCGGACTGGCTTGCACCCTGGTGCGGCCGCCCCGGCTGCTGCTGCTGGACGAGCCCACGGTCGGCGTCGATCCGGTGTCGCGGCGCGAACTGTGGGCCATCGTCCAACGCTTGGTGCGGGAAGAAGGCGTCAGCGTGCTACTTAGCACTGCCTACCTGGACGAGGCGGAACGCTGCGACGAAGTGATCCTGCTGCATCAGGGTCGCTTGCTGGGTCAGGGGACGCCGGCCAGCTTCAGCGAGCCGTTGACCGGTCGCTGCTACCTGGTGAACGCGCCGACCATCCCCAAGCGTCGCCTGCAAATGCGGCTGACCGCGCTGCCGGCCGTGGCGGACGCCATCATTCAGGGCGAGAGCGTGCGGGTGGTCGCCCGCACGGTCGGGCCACTCGATCTATCGAGCTTGGACGCGGGACCGGCGGGCGTCGAAATCCGCCCGGTGGCGCCCAATTTCGAGGACGCCTTCATCATCCGCCTACAGGGGGAGCACGACGCAACCACGGGGGAATCGCTTCCTCTGTCCATGGCGGCGGCCATGGCCAACGATGACGCGGCGGTCATCCGGGTGGATCGGGTCCAGCGTCGTTTCGGCGAGTTTTACGCGGTCAAGGACGTCAGCTTCGAGGTGCGGCGGGGCCAAATCTTCGGCCTGCTGGGCGCGAACGGCGCTGGCAAATCCACCACCTTTCGCATGTTGTGCGGCTTGCTGCCGGCTTCCGGGGGACGACTCGAAGTGGCCGGCCACGATCTGCGTCGCGCGGCGGCCCAGGCCCGTGGCCGCATCGGCTACATGGCGCAACGTTTTTCCCTCTATGGCAACCTGACGGTGGCGCAGAACCTGCGTTTTTTCGCCAGCGCCTACGGTTTGACAGGCCAGCGGCGGCGGGAACGCATCCGCTGGGCGCTGGACGGCTTCGACCTGGAACGCTACGCCGACATGGCCAGCGGCGATCTCCCGCTGGGCTACAAACAGCGTTTGGCCATGGCCGCCGCCCTGATGCACGAACCGGACATCCTGTTCCTGGACGAGCCGACCTCCGGGGTGGACCCGCTGGCGCGGCGGGAATTCTGGCATCGCATCAACCTGCTGGCGGAACAGGGTGTTACCGTGCTGGTGACCACGCATTTCATGGACGAGGCCAATTATTGCGACCGACTGGTGATCATGGCCGACGGCGAGGTGCTCGCCCAGGGTACCCCAGCGGAGACGAAGGCGCGCTTTCGCGACGCCGAACGGCCGGACCCGACCATGGAGGACGCCTTTATCGCGCTGATCGAGCAGCGGGCGCAAACCGCCGGAGAACCGACATGAGCGCACGAGGTGGCGCCTTGATGCGCCTGCGTGGGATGGTACGCAAGGAAAGCCTGCAAATCCTGCGCGACCCGTCCAGCATCGCCATCGCCTTCGTCATGCCGGTGGTGCTGCTATTGTTGTTCGGCTATGGCGTCTCGCTGGACGCCCAGCACATTCCGTTGGCGATGGTGATCGAACGCCCGGACGCCAACAGCGCCAGCTTCGCCGCCGCCTTCCAGCAATCCGAATACTTCAGTCCGCGCCGCTTCGACAGCATCCAGGATGCCGAGCAGGCTCTGCGGGAGCGGCAAGTGGACGGCATCGTCTGGTTACGCGGCGATTTCAGCCGCCGCCTGCTGGCCGCCGGCGACGCACCGGTCGGGGTGATTCTGAACGGCGTCGATGCCAACCAGGCGCGCATCGCCTCGGGCTACATCCAGGGCGCTTGGCAAAGCTGGCTGCAAGCCTACGCGGGCAGCCACGGTCAGGAGCTGACCCTGCCGGCGACGGTGGAACAACGGGTCTGGTTCAATCCGGCCCTGCGCAGCCGCAACTTTCTGGTTCCCGGCCTGGTGGCGGTGATCATGACCCTGATTGGCGCTTTGCTAACCGCGCTGGTGGTGGCGCGGGAATGGGAGCGGGGCACCATGGAAGCACTGATGGTCACTCCGATCCGCATCGGCGAATTGCTGCTCGGCAAGCTGCTGCCCTACTTCGTGCTGGGCATGGGCGGCATGCTGCTGAGCGTGGCCATGGCCCGCTGGCAGTTCGGGGTACCTCTGACCGGCTCGTTCTGGCTATTGCTGGTAACCTCGACGCTGTTCATGCTGGTCGCGCTGGGCATGGGACTGCTGATTTCCACCGTGGCTCGCAACCAGTTCGTGGCTGGGCAGATCGCGATCCTCGTCACCTTCCTCCCGGCCTTCATCCTGTCGGGCTTCATTTTCGACATCGGCTCGATGCCGGCGCCGATTCAGTTCATCACCCATGTGGTGCCGGCGCGCTATTTCGTCGCTATTTTGCAAACCCTGTTTTTGGCCGGCGATGTCTGGCCGGTGGTGCTGGGCAACGCCGCCGCCCTGCTGCTGATGATGCTGATCTTCTTCGCGGTGCTGGGTCGCAAGGCCCGCAAGCGTTTGGAGTAGCCGATGCTTCAACACATCCTCGCCCTGGCCCTGAAGGAGTTGTTGGCCCTGCTCAGGGATAAGCGCAGCCGCTTCGTGCTGATCGGCCCGCCCATCGCTCAATTGCTGGTATTCGGCTTCGCCGCCACCTTCGACCTGCAAAACGCTTCCATCGCCATTTACGACCAGGACAAGGGCGCTGCTGCTCGGGAGCTGATCGCACGCTTCGAGGGCTCTCGTAACTTCGAGGTGGTGGCGCGGATCGATCATGATGCCCAAGTCGCGCCCCTGATCGATGACCGCCAAGCGCTGCTGGTTCTGCGCATCGATCCTCGTTTCAGCCAGGAAATCCTGAGCGGCGGCAGCGGTTCGGTGCAGGTGATCCTGGATGGGCGCAATTCCAACACCGCCATGCTGGCGCTGAACTACACGCGCGGCATCGTCACCGACTTCAACGATACCTGGGCGGCGCGTCACGGTCGATCCGGGCCACCGGCGCATCTCGAAATCCGCCCCTGGTACAACGCCAACCTCGAATCGCGCTGGTTCGTGGTGCCGGGCATCGTCGGCCTGCTGACCCTGGTGGTGACGCTGATCGTGACCGCCCTGTCGGTGGCGCGGGAACGCGAGGCCGGCACCTTCGATCAGTTGCTGGTGACGCCGCTGCGACCGGTGGAAATTCTGATCGGCAAGTCCATTCCCGGCTTGTTGATCGGCTTGCTGCAAGGCAGTCTGATCGTGGCCATCGCGGTCCATGGTTTCGGTATCCCGCTGCGCGGCTCGGTCGGCGCGCTGTACCTGGGGATGGCGTTGTTCCTGCTGTCGGCGGTGGGGGTCGGGCTGATGATCTCGTCGCTGGCGGTGACCCAGCAGCAGGGCTTGCTCGGCGCCTTTCTGTTCATGGTGCCGGCGATAATCCTGTCCGGCTTTGCCACCCCCATCGCCAACATGCCGGAAGCGGTGCAGTGGCTGACCTACATCAATCCTCTACGCTATTTTCTCATCGTGCTGCGCGGGGTATTCCTGCAAGGCGACTCTTACGCCTTGCTGATGGATCAATACTGGCCCATGGCGCTCATCGGCCTGGTCAGCCTGATCCTGGCCGGCTGGCTGTTTCGCCATCGGATGTATTAAACGACCATCATCGCGGTTGGTCGAAACTCCGTCCACAACTGCTTGATCGGGTTAGAATCGTCCGCTCGGAGCCATTTCGAAACCGGAGAACGCCATGAAATGTCCCACTGGATCTAGATTGATCGTGCTGAGTCTGCTCGCGACGCCGGTGCTGGCGGCCAACAAGTGCGTCGATCCCAGCGGCCGAATCAGCTACCAGGCCGACCCGTGTCCGGCCAACTCGCGCGGCGGCGACATGAGCCTGAACATCAACCGCCCGTTTACCGGGCAGGCCGGAATCCCC
>DAOTGT010000252.1:0-4297 GCA_035447285.1 Candidatus Competibacter sp. | reverse complement strand
GGATAATTCGGCCCGCCGCCGCCTTCCGGTGTCACCCAGTTGATGTTCTGCGTGGGATCCTTGATGTCGCAGGTTTTGCAATGCACGCAGTTCTGGGCATTGATCTGTAAGCGTGGATTGCCGCCGTCGCCGTCACGGACGATTTCGTACACCCCCGCCGGGCAGTAACGCTGCTCGGGGGCATCGTATAAAGGCAAATTGATCCGAATCGGTACCGTCGGGTCCTTCAGGGTCAAATGGCAGGGCTGGTCTTCCTCGTGGTTGGTGTTGGAGATGAACACCGAGGACAGCTTATCGAAGCTGATCACGCCGTCCGGCTTGGGATATTCGATCTTCGAACATTCGCTGGCTTTCTTCAGTTTGGCGTGGTCCGGCTTATGGTGGAAAGTCCATGGTGCCTTGCCCCGGAACAGGTAGGTATCGAGCGCCGAATAGGCGATCGCCGCCCACAACCCCCAACTGAACGACGGCTTGACGTTGCGGACCTGATAGAGCTCCTCCCACAGCCAGCTCTGGCGGAGCTGCTCGGGATACTCCGCCACCTCGTCCGCGCCGCGACCGGCCGCGACCGCTGCAAACACCGCTTCCGCCGCCACGGTTCCCGATTTCATCGCGGTGTGGGTGCCCTTGATCTTGGGCATATTGAGGAAACCGGCGGTATCACCGATCAACGCGCCACCGGGGAAGATCAGCTTGGGGATGGACTGAATACCGCCGGCGGAAATGGCGCGCGCGCCGTAGGCGATGCGCCGGCCACCCTCGAAAGTCGGGCGGATGTCGGGATGGGTCTTGAAGCGCTGAAATTCGTCGAACGGCGACAGATGCGGGTTTTCGTAGCCCAGGCCGATCACGAAGCCCACCGCCACCTGGTTGTCCTCCATGTGATACAGGAAGGAACCACCGTAAGTGCTGGTATCCAGCGGCCAGCCGACGGTGTGGACGATCTTGCCCGGTTGATGCTTGGCCGGATCGACTTCCCACAGTTCCTTGATACCGATGCCGTAGGTTTGCGGGTCCACGCCGTCACGCAAGTTGAACCGGTCGAACAGGGTTTTGGTCAGTGAGCCGCGGCAGCCCTCGGCAAAGAGCGTGTAGCGGGCGCGCAGCTCCATGCCCGGCGCGAACTGTTCGGTCGGCTGGCCTTCCCGGTTGACACCCATGTCACCGGTGGCGACACCCACCACCGCGCCCTTATCGTCGTAAAGCACTTCGGCGGCGGCGAAACCGGGGTAGATCTCCACGCCCAGTTCCTCGGCCTGCGTGGCCAGCCAGCGACACAGATTGCCCAGGCTGATGATGTAGTTGCCGTGATTGTTCATCTGCGGCGGCGTCAGCAACCGGTACGAAGTCTCGCGAGTCAGGAATAGGAAACGGTCGTCCGTGGCCGGCGTATTCAACGGCGCGCCTCGTTCTTTCCAGTCCGGAATCAGTTCGTCCAGGGCTCGCGGCTCCACCACCGCGCCGGACAGGATGTGGGCACCGACTTCGGAGCCTTTTTCCAGCACGCAGACGTTCACTTCACGATCCTGTTCCGCCGCCAATTGTTTCAGGCGAATGGCCGCCGACAGACCGGCGGGGCCGGCACCGACGATGACCACATCATATTCCATACTTTCGCGTTCCACCGGTCACTCCTTATCGAGTTTTAGTTGGTAGTGGCGGGAACCATCCCCGAGGGCAGGATTCTCGCAATGGTCGGGATTCCAGGTTTGGCCGTTGGGAGCGGTCCCGTTCAAACCAGTGATCGCTCCAAGTATAACATTTTAATTAAAGACGATTTTTTCGAAGAAGCATACTGTGGGATGGGGAAATATCAGGCTTGCAGCGCGCGGCAACGCGCGGCGTAGCGCCGCCAGACCGCAGGTTCCGGGGTATGAATCAGACTGCGCAGGGCGTCGCCAAGAATCGTCGGCACCAAGGCGGGCGCGTGTTTGCGCGCCCAGCGCAGAAAGCTGCGCAGCCGGCGACGGAGACAGGCCCGCCAGAGCGCCGGTGGGATCAAGTCGCCGTGCTGCTCGGCGAACTTGGCCAACGTATCCCAGTTCGCTTCGAACATCATCAATTGGCGTCGGCTGGCATTGCCGTCGTGCCGCCGATACGCCGCCAACAGGCCGGCCACCCGCGCCACGGCATGCCGCGCGGACAAGCGCAGCCAGCAATCCAGATCCTCCAGGGGCAAGGATTCATCGAACCCCCCGATGGCCAAAAACGCCTCCCGGCGCAAGGCCACCGTCGGATTGGCGATATCGTTATAGCGTAGCAGCCACAGGTAGGCTCGGTGATCGGGACCGGGTGGCCGACGGTTCCGGGTCGCGGAAGACAATATCCGCCCCGCCGCGTCGATAAAGTTCACATCGGCATAGACCAAAGCCAAGCGAGGGTCGTCCCAGGCACCGATAGCCTGCTGCTGGCGCTGGATCTTATTCGGGTACAGGAGATCGTCGGAACCCAGCAAATGCACCCACTCGCCGCGACAGGCCGCGATGGCACGATTGGAAGCGGCGCTTACCCCTTGATTGGCTTGATGGATCACGCTCAGATGTTCGAAGCGCTCGGCATGAGTCGTGGCGAAGCGCTCGGCCACCGCCAGGGTGGCGTCGGTGGAGCCATCGTCCACCACCACTAGCTCCAGCCGGGGATAGCTCTGATTCCGCACCGACTCCAGACAGGCGCCGAGGAAAGCGGCGTGATTGTAGGCAGGCACCGCCACGCTGACCAACGGCAGGCTCATTTTTCCACCAGCAGAAAATATTGCACCGCCAGAAACTCGCCGAGCAAGCGGTGCGGGAACCACCAACGGCGGTATTTGGGCTTGATGTAGGGCGCGATGGTCGCCACTCGCCAACCGGCCCGACCAACTGCGTCCAGCAGGCTGGAGCGGGTGAAAAAATGCAGATGGGTGCGATCCAGGATGCCGGCGTCGGCGTAGTCGAACCGGCCCCGAAACAGCAGGGGCAACACCACGCTCTTGTGGCGCACGTTGGGCACGCTCAGCAGCAACCGCGCGCCCGGTCGGACGCGGCGATGCAATTCCGCCAACACCCGCCAGGGATCGATCAGGTGTTCCAGCACATCGGCCATGATCAGCAGATCGTAGTCGGACCAGGGCAACTGCTCCGTTATCGTTTCAAGGTCGGCCACCCAAATTCGGTGTAGCCGGTCCGCAGCCTGGGTCGCCGCCGCCGCGTTAGGCTCGATCCCATCGCAACGCTCGGCCAGACCGGTTTGCAGCAGTTGCTGGCCCAGGCGACCGCTGGCGCAACCGATGTCCAACACTGTGCCGAAGTGCCCGTGAAGGCGCAGAAAATCCACCAGATCCCGCCGGTCGGCGGTGTAATAGCGGCTCATGATCTCCGCGCGCGACCGACGGTCACTCGGCGGCGCGGACCGTTCATAGGCCGACCCGATCCAGCCAGGCGGCGAAACATTGCCGACCCCGCGTCGCGGTATCGGTGGCGTACCGAACGGTCTCGGCTCGCAGCGTCGACACACTCAGGCCCGGCGTCTGTCCAATCTCGCAGGCATGACCAATGAACCAGCGTTCCAACCCTTGAGCGGTGGCCTCGACATGGAATTGCAGTGCCAGCACGTGTTCGCCCCACGCAAACGCCTGATTGGGATAAAGGTCGGTTGAAGCCAATAATTCGGCGCCCTCGGGCAAATCGAAGGTGTCGCCGTGCCAATGCAGCACCGGCGCGCCATCGGCGAACGGCGCCAACGGGCCGTTCCGACTACCTTCGGTCAGCGTCAGCGGTTTCCAACCGATCTCCTTCCGCCCACCCGGATAGACTCGCGCCCCCAGCGCCCGCGCGATCATTTGGCAACCCAGGCAGAGGCCGAGCGTCGGCCGGCTGGCCTCCAACCGCGCCCGCAGCACGCGCAGTTCATCGTGGATAAAGGGATAGGCGTCGTCTTCGTAGACTCCGATGGGACCGCCCAGGATCACCAGCAGATCGTCGGCCGACGGGTCCAGCACGGCCAGATCGTCGTAACCGGCCTCCAGATAGCGCACGGTATAGCCGCGCTCGGCCAGTACTGGAGCGAAGGCATCGAGATCCTCGAAGGCCACATGACGGATGGCGAGAACGGTTTTCATGGGCGTACTCGGATGGCTGGGCAGCGCGGGCAATCCCGCGCTTGCCGCCCGAGAGCCGGGGAACATTCAGCGCGGCTGGATCGCAATCTGGCGGAGAGGGAGGGATTCGAACCCTCGGATCCTCGCGGATCAACGGTTTTCAAGACCGCCGCAATCGACCACTCTGCCACCTCTCCGGGTGACCAGGATTGTAACCGCGCG